>NZ_JBHZBH010000044.1:0-64924 GCF_042754765.1 Nonomuraea sp. NPDC059194
TGCGGTTGCGAGGGTGTCCAGTTCGGTCGTCACACACTGAGGATGGGCGCCCTCGCCCTATCTCCGCAGCTATGCCTTGGACTCATTCATCTAGTCTGGGCGGATGCGTGATCCCGTGGCGATGGGCGCTCCCGTCGAGGACGTCCCCGGTTCGGCCGACTGGCTGACCGACGTGGAGAGGGAGCGGGCCGCCAGGTTCGTCCGCGACGCCGACCGCCGTTCGTTCGTCGCCGCCCACCTGCTCGTACGGCACTGCGCCGCCGCCTACCTCGGCGTGCCGCCCGAGAAGGTCACGCTGCTGCAGCACTGCGACGTCCACGGCGCGGGGCACGGCAGGCCGTACCTCGAACACGCTCCCGAGGTCGGCGTCAGCCTGAGCCACACGCGCGGCTACGTGTGCGCGGCGGTCGGCCACGGCAGGGTCGGCATCGACGCCGAGCAGGTGAAACCCGGCCCCGTGGACGAGGGGCTGGCGGGGCAGGCGCTCACCGACGGGGAGCGCGCGCTCGTGTCCGGCAACGAGGGCCTCATCAGGATCTGGGCGCGCAAGGAGGCCCTGATCAAGCGCGGCGAGCTGACCCTCGACCGGCTGCGCGAGGTGGACCTGTCGAAGCTGGCCGCGGCGGAGCGGCAGGAGTGGCAGGGCCGCCACCTCCTGGAGTGGACGGCTCCAGGACCGGTGCTCGTGACGGTTATCACCGACCGTCCGGCGACGCGAAAGCCGATAAAATAGCCGTTCATCGATACCGGCTCGGCGTCGGGTCCAGGAAGACCTGGACGATCCCGGGGTACTGCTCGCGCAGTCGCTTGTCCACCTCGTCGCAGGCGATCTCGAGCCCTGCGGCGCTGGCCTCATCCCTGAAGTCGATCTTGGCGGCCACCATGAGCCGCCCGGGGCCGAGCATCATGGTCAGCAGCTCGACCACGTCATTGACCTCCGGCTGGGCCAGCAGCGTGGCCCTGATCCCGGTTTCCATCGCCCGCGGCGCCGACTGCCCGATCAGCAGTGAGACATTGGTCACGACCAGGCTGAGCGCGATCGCCAGCAGCAGCAGGCCGATCAGCACCGAGGCGACGCCGTCCCACACCGGGTCGCCCGACAGTTCGACGCCCACCAGGCCGAGGGCGGCGATGACCAGGCCCGCCAGGGCCGCCGAGTCCTCGAACAGCACCGCCTTCAGCGCCGTGTCGGAGGTGCGGCGCACGTAGTCGCGGGCGCTGATGCCGAACCGGGCGGCCTCCTGGCGTACCTGTCTCATGGCCTTGCGCCAGGAGATCGCCTCGATGACGAACGAGACGCCCAGCACGATGTAGGAGAGGGTGAGGTCCGACAGCTCCTCACCGTGGGCGATCGTATGGAATCCGTGGGTGATGGAGAAGCCCGCCCCGCCGACGAGCGTGGCGCCTGCCGCCATCAGCCCCCAGAAGAAGCCCGCCTTGCCGTGACCGAAGGGGTGGCGGCGGTCGGCGGGTTTCTCGCCGCGCCGTACCGCGACCAGCAGCAGCACCTCGGTCACGGTGTCGGCGGCCGAGTGGGCCGCCTCCGACAGCATCGCGGCCGAGCCGCCGACCAGGCCCGCGACCAGCTTGGCCGCCGCGATGGCCAGGTTGGCCAGGCCCGCGACGATGACCGTCCCCATTGACTCCTCCGCCACAAGAAATCACTCTACGTAGGGTGCTGCTCGTCCGTTCCGACGAGGTCGTCAGTGTCGTCTGAGGGGTAAATTGGGATCATGAGCACGCCCCGCTGGCTGACCACGAACGAGCAGCGCGCTTGGCGTGCCCACCTCGCCGTGCACAAGCTCCTCATGCACCGCCTCGGCATCGACCTGCAGGAGTTCGGCCTGTCGGTGAACGACTACGAGATCCTCGTCAACCTCTCCGAGTCCGCCGGCAAGCGCATGCGGATGAGCGACCTGGCCGACGCCACGATCCAGTCGCGCAGCCGCCTGTCGCACCAGATCTCCAGGATGGAGGCGGCGGGCCTGGTCACCAGGGAAGACTGTCCCGACGACCGGCGCGGCACGTTCGCGGTGCTGACCGAGCAGGGGTGGGCCACGATGCAGCGCGTCGCGCCGCACCACGTCGCCAGCGTGCGCGACCATTTCGTCGACCTGCTGACCGACGACCAACTCGAAGCGCTCGAACAGGCCTACACCCCGATACTCGAGCACCTCAAGAGCCTGCGCTGAGCGCTACGATCCGGACATGCTGCGAAAGCTCCTTCTCGTCGTCCTCGCGCTGGCGCTGACGGCCTGCTCCAGCCGGCAGGACCTGCCCGAGGGCGCCGAGCTGGTGAACAAGGCCGCGACGGCGATGAAGGCGGTCAAGAGCGCGTCGTTCTCGATCACGACGGACGGCGTGCCGAAGATCCAGCTCAAGAAGGCTGACGGCAGGCTGACCGCCACCGGCGAGGCCGACGGCACGCTGCAGGTCTCGCTGATGAACAGCCTGCAGGAGTTCAGTTTCGTCATGATCGGCGACACCGTCCACTTCAAGGCCACCACGGGCGGCTACCAGAAGATGCCCAAGCAGTTGCTGATGGCGGGCGTGGGCTACGACCCCTCGACGCTCCTCGACCCGGACAAGGGCATCTCGGCGCTGCTCGGCGGGCTGGGCAAGCCGGCCACCGAGGCCGAGGACGACGGCTCCTACCGGGTCGCCGCCACCTTCCCCGGCAAGACGATGGGCACGCTGATCCCCGGCGTCACCGCCGACATCAACGGCAAGCTATGGATCGACACCGCCTCCAGCCGGCTCACCAGGATCGAGCTGCCGCTCGACGGCGGCTCGGTCACGGTGACGCTGTCGGACTACGACGCCCCGATCACGATCACCCCGCCCGCCGGATGAACCTGAACCCCGCCGGCCGGATGAACCTGCGACGTGGCGTCGCCCTCGGCGTGGGCGGCACCGCCGTCCTGCTGGCGGCCCTTGACGCCTACGTGGTCGTCACCGTCCTGATCGGCATCGCCCAGGACGTCGGCGTGCCCATCAACAGGCTGGAGCGGGCCACGCCCGTGGTCACCGGGTTCCTGCTCGGCTACGTGGCCGCGATGCCGCTGCTCGGCCAGCTGTCCGACCGGTACGGCAGGCGCCCCCTGATCCACGCCTGCCTGGCCTGCTTCGCCCTCGGCTCGGTCCTCACCGCGCTGGCCGCCTCCCTGCCCATGGTCGTGGCGGGCCGTACCGTGCAGGGCGTGGCGGGCGGCGCGCTGCTGCCGATCACGATGGCGCTGGTCGGCGACCTGTGGAAGGACGACGAGCGGCCGGTCGCGCTCGGCGCCGTCGGCGCGGCGCAGGAGCTGGGCAGCGCGCTCGGGCCGCTCTACGGCGCGCTCGTGGCCCTGCTGCCCGCCTTCTCGCTTGTCGGCGTGGACCTGGGCGGCTGGCACGCGATCTTCTGGCTGAACGTGCCGCTGGCGGCGCTGGCCGCCGTCGCCGTGCAGCGGACCGTCCCCCCTTCGACCCCACGTGCCGGCAGGGTCGACGTCGCCGGTGGCGTGCTGCTGGCCGTGGCGCTCGGCCTGCTGGTGGCCGGGCTGTACAACCCTGACCCCGCCAAGGCCGTCCTGCCGCCGTGGGGCCCGCCGCTGATCGGCGCCGGATTGCTCGTCGCGGGCGCGTTCGTCTGGTGGGAGATCCGCTCCCCCGTCCGGCTGCTCGACCTCACCGGCGTTCCCAAGCGCCCGCTGCTGGCCACGCTCGCCGTCAGCTTCCTGTCGGGTGCGGCGCTGCTGGTCACGATGGTGTTCGTGCAGCTGGCCGCGCAAACGCTGTTCGGCACCGACGCGCTGGGCGGGGCGCTCACGCTGGCCTGGTTCCTCGGCGCGCTGGTGGCGGGCGCGCTCGCCGGCGGCCTGCTGACCAGGAGGTACGGCGAGCCGCTCGTCATGGCCGCCGGGCTGGCCGTGGCGACGGCGGGCTACTGGCTGCTGTCGGGCTCGCTCACCGGCCCGCTCCACCTGGTGGTCGCGGGCGCAGGGCTCGGTGTGGTCATCGCGCCCGTCTCCTCGGCCGCGCTGCGCGTCATGCCCGCCGCCCAGCACGGCGTCGCCTCGGCCGCCGTCGTGGTGGCCAGGATGATGGGCATGCTGATCGGCATCGCCGCGGTGTCGGCCTGGGGGTTCTACCGCTTCCAGTCGCTCACCGCCGACCTCGATACCCCGCTGCCCATCGGCGTCGACGCGGCCACCTACGCCCGGCAGCTTGCCGTCTACACCGAGCAGGTGCAGGCGGCGCTGCGCGTGGAGTACACCGAGATGTTCGTGGCGACCGCCGCGCTGTGCGTGCTCGGCGCGGCGGTCGCGCTGCTGGTCAGGGCGCCAGTCGGTGCAGGTCGCGCGGGAACAGGGTCGCCGACCTGACGTTGGCGGCCCCCGTCAGCCTGGCCGTCCATCGTTCGAGGCCGATCGCGAACCCGCCGTGCGGCGGCATGCCGTGCGCGAAGGCCGCCAGGTAGCCCTCGTACGGCCCGGTGTCCGTGCCCAGCGCGGCGAGGTAGTCGGCGTGCCGGTGGAGCCGCTGCCCGCCCGTGACCAGCTCCAGCCCCTTGAACAGCAGGTCGAAGCCGTTGGAGTAGCCGGGCCGCTCCGGGTCGGGGTGGGTGTAGAACGGCCGCTTGGCCATCGGGTAGCCGGTGACGAACAGGAACTCCGAGCCGTGCTCCCGCAACGCCCACTCCGACAGCCACCGCTCCTGCGCGGGCGACAGGTCGGGCTCGTCCTCGCCCGTCATCGCCTGCGCCTCGGTGAAGTGGATCGAGGGGATCTCCCGCGGCACCTCGGGCAGCGTGACGCCCATCGTTTCGACGGCCCGCCCCGCGCGCCGCCGTACCTCCTCGGTCATCCCCGCCAGCGCCTCCCGCAGCACCGCCATCACGTCGCGGTGGTCGCGCACGAAACCGAGCTCGGCGTCGAGTGAGGTGTATTGCGCCAGGTGGCGGGCGGTGTCGTGGGGTTCGGCGCGGAAGACGGGGCCGACCTCGTAGACCCGCTCGAACACCCCGACCATCGCCTGCTTGTAGAACTGCGGCGACTGGGCCAGGTAGGCGGGCCTGCCGAAGTAGTCGATGCCGAAGACGTTCGCACCCGACTCGGTGGCCGAGGCGACGATCTTCGGAGTGTGGATCTCGGTGAACCCGAGGGCGTCGAGCGCCGCCCTGAACCCCGCCACGCTCGCGGCGGCGATCTGGAACGGGGCCCGCAGCGCCGGATGCCGGAGCGCGACGGGCGCGTGGTCGAGGATCGTGGGCAGCGCGGCGGGCACGCCGGGCCGGTAGAGGTCGAACGGCGGCGCCACGGCGGGCTCGGCCAGCACGACGATCTCCGGGGAGGTGAGCTCGACGCCGCCGGGCGCCTGCGGGTTGACGGTGACGGTGCCCGTCACCTCGACCACGCTCTCCTCCACCGGCAGGTCGCCGGACGCGACCGCCTGCGCGAGCCCCGTGCGGTCGCGCACGATGAGGAAGGAAACGGACTTCAGCTGCCGCCTGCGGTGGACCCACCCGGCGACCTTCACTCGTTGTCCGGCGTGCTCAGCGAGCTCCGCCGACAGGACACGAGAGATCATCACAACTCCTTGAGCCGCATGATCCCTTGGGGACGCGGGGGAGAAGGGTGCTCCCGGTGCCACCGCGCCTTCGCCGCCCTCGCGAGCGGCCTCATACGACCCTGTGACGGAGGTCAGACCGGCGGGGCATTTCCTCCCCGCACTCAGGAGTGTCTTCACCCGGGATCGCGGTGCCGCCTTCCCAGCTTCCGGCGGCTCTCTCGGCCCTTGGTGGCCCGGGCTACTCGTCTCCCTCGACGTGTTGCGCAGGATGCTAGCACGCGTTACAGATCATCTGAGTATGGGGCTACTCATGCGCGAGCGGGTATTTCGCCTCAGAGTGAGAGGACCGATCCCCCCGAGGAGCACGACATGCGCAAGGTCCTGGTCGTCTTCAGCGTGATCCAGCTCGCCCTCGTCGTTCTGCAGTTCTACCTTGCCACCTTCGGCGCCTTCGAGACGCCCAAGCCGGCCAACCCCGAGGCTGCGGCGATCGGCTGGCACGTCATGAACGGCTTCTTCGTCATCCCCGCCGTGTCGCTGATCGCCACGATCATCGCGGTCGTCGCCCGCGCGCCCGGCAAGGTGATCGGCGCGTCAGCGGCGCCGATCGTGCTCGTGGCCGTGCAGATGTTCGTGCTGTTCCCGCTGGCCGAGCTGACCGGCGCGACGATGGAGAAGACCACGCCCTCCAGCCTCTACGTGCTCGGCTTCCACGCCGTCATCGGCCTCCTGCTGCTGGGCGCGGCCATCTCGGCCTGGCGGGGCGCGCAGGCGCACGCCAGGGCCGTCACCGGCCACCGGGCCACCGAAACGGTGTGAGCACGGCCGCGCTGCTCGCGCTCGACCGGATCCTGGTCATTCTGGTCGCCGTTTCGTGGGGCTTCGCGGGAGGTCATGCCCTGGCCTCCCGCAAAGCCGTGCCCTCGGCGCTACTGGTGCTCGCCGCGCTGGTGGCGACGGCCTGCCGGGTGGCCGTGACCGTCGCCCTGGCCGGGGCGGGATGGTGGTTCGCGGGTGAGAAGGCGCTGCTGGCCCTCCCGCTGCTGCTGCCGCCCGCGATCGCCGCCGCCGTGGTGTCGCTGCCCAGGATGCTGCGCGGCTCCTTCACCCCGCTGACCTTCGTCTTCCCGCTGGCCGCGGCCTACGCGGGGGTGGCGGGGGTGGTCGTCTCGGTGGGGATGGGCTATCCGCTCTCGCCGTACCTGTCGGTGGTGCTGGTGGCGGCCGTCCTCGGCGCGACGGCGGCCACCTGGTCGATGCTCACCCGCACGGGACCGCGCGGGCGGGCCTGGCGGGTGGCGGGAGCCGTGGTGGCGGCGCTGGCGGTGGCGTGGACGGGCCTGTCGATGTGGAACTCGCGTCCGCCCGCCGCGCTGCGGCTGGCCCCCTCCGGCTCCGTCGACGTCACCGCGCTGCGCGGCCCCTCGGGCGGGGCCGTCAGGCGGTTCGAGCTGACGGCCAGGCCCGCCACGATCACGCTCTCCTCGGGGCGCAGGGTCGAGGCGCTGACCTTCAACGGCCGCTCCCCCGGCCCCGCCCTGCGCGTACGGCAGGGCGAGACGGTCGAGGTACGGCTGCGCAGCGAACTGGCGGATCGGGGCGTCACCCTGCACTGGCACGGCTACCACGTGCCCAACGGCGAGGACGGCGTGCCGGGGCTCACCCAGGACGCGGTGCGCGAAGGCGGCGCGTTCGTCTACCGCTTCCGCGCCGACCAGCCGGGCAGCTACTGGTACCACACGCACGAGACGCCGAACCTGGCGCTGCAGGCCGGGCTGTTCGGCACTCTCACCGTCGACGCCACCGCGCCCGAGGGCTTCGACGAGCCGGTCGCGCTGCACACCTTCGACGGGGCGCTGACCGTGTCGGTGGCGGGCGGTCCTCCGGCCGACGGCACCGCCACCCGCACCGTCGCGGCGGGCACGCCGGTGCGGCTGCGGGTGGTCAACACCGACAACGGGCCGCGCACGCTGGGCGTCAGCGGCGTGCCGTACCGGATCGCGGCGGTGGACGGCGTGGCGGTGGCCGGGCGCGTCCTCGGCGACGAGCAGGCCCGGCTGGCCGCAGGCGGCCGCTACGACCTGGTCTTCACCATGCCGTCACGGCCCGTGCTGCTGTCGGCCGAACGCGCGGGACTGCTCCTGACCCCCGGCACCGGCCGCGCCCCCGCGCCCGCCGCGGGGCCGCTGCTCGACATCACCAGGTACGGCACCAGCGGCGCGCAGCCACCCGAGCGGTTCGACCGGTCGTACACGTGGGTGCTGGACCGGCTCGTCGCGCTGCGCGGCGGGCTGCCGATGCTGTCGCACACGGTCAACGGCGAGGTGTGGCCCAGGGTGCCGCCCGCGCTGGTACGGCGGGGCGAGTGGGTGCGCTTCACGGTGGTCAACAGGAGCGGGGAGGTGCACCCGATGCACCCGCACGGCCATCATGTGCTGGTGCTGTCGCGCAACGGGGTGCGGGCGGCCCCGGTCTGGATGGACAGCTTCGACGTGGCGCCCGGCGAGGTGTGGGAGGTGGCGCTCAGGGCCGACAACCCGGGGGTGTGGCTGTCGCACTGCCACGAGCTCAGCCACGCGGCGGAGGGGATGACGCTGCACCTGGCCTACGAGGGCGTGCGCATCCCCTTCACCCTCGACGCCCACAACCACCCCGAGTGACACCCTCCCGGCGGCCTCCCCGAAGAGACCCCGGCCCGCTTCCCCTGGAGGACGCGTGGCCCCATAGGTGCCGTTCCGGGCGCAGGTCGACGCGTGGCCCTCCAAACGCCGAACGCCCCTCTCCACGTGGAGAGGGGCGCCGGTCACGCGGACGGCCTGGCTCACTTCTTGTTGGCCGGGGCGCCCTTCTTCTTCTCGCGGATCTTCATCGTCACCTCGATCGGCGACCCGGCGAAGCCGAACTCCTCCCGGATGCGCCGCTCGATGAAGCGCCGGTAGGTGTCCTCCAGCCATCCCGAGGTGAACAGCACGAACTTCGGCGGCTCGGTCGACGCCTGCGTCGCGAACAGGATCTTCGGCTGCTTGCCGCCGCGCACCGGGGGCGGCGTCTGCTGCACCAGCTCGGTGAGGAAGGCGTTGAGCCGCGCCGTCGGCACGCGGGTGGACCACGAGTCGAGCGCCTTCTCGATCGCCGGGACCAGGCGGTCCATGTGGCGGCCGGTCCTGGCGGAGATGTTGACGCGCAGCGCCCACGGGGTGCGGACGAGCTGCCGGTCGATCTCCTTCTCCAGGTAGTAGCGCCGGTCCTCGTCGACCAGGTCCCACTTGTTGAACGCCACGACCATCGCCCGGCCCGACTCGATGACCAGGCCGATGATGCGCAGGTCCTGCTCGGTCAGCGGCTCGGAGGCGTCGATCAGCACGATGGCCACCTCCGCCTTCTCCAGCGCGGCGCGGGTGCGCATCGCGGCGTAGAAGTCGGCGCCCTGCAGCTCGCGGTCGCGCCTGCGGATGCCGGCGGTGTCGACGAAGCGCCAGGTGGTGCCGCCGACGTCGATCAGCTCGTCGACCGGGTCGCGGGTGGTGCCGGCCATCGGGTCGACCAGCACCCGCTCCTCGCCCGCCAGCTTGTTCAGCAGGGAGGACTTGCCCACGTTGGGCTTGCCGAGCAGCGCCACCCGGTGCGGGCCCTTGGCCTCGCCGAAGGTCTGCTTGGGAGTCTCGGGCAGCGCGTCGAGCACCACGTCGAGCAGGTCGCCGGAGGAGCGGCCGTGCAGCGCGGAGACGGGCTGCGGCTCGCCGAGGCCGAGCGCCCACAGCGCGTGCGCCTCCAGCTCCATCTGCTGGTTGTCGACCTTGTTGGCGGCCAGGATGACCGGCTTGCCCGAGGCGCGCAGCACGCCGCCGACGATCTCGTCGGCGTCGGTGGCGCCCACGACGGCGTCGACCACGAAGAGGATCACGTCGGCCAGCTCGACCGCGACCTGGGCCTGTTCGGCGATGCGCAGGTTCATGCCGGTCGCGTCAGGGTCCCAGCCGCCGGTGTCGACGACGGTGAAGCGCCTGCCGCGCCAGTTCGCGTCGTAGGTGACGCGGTCGCGGGTCACGCCCGGCACGTCCTCGACGACCGCCTCGCGGCGGCCGATGATGCGGTTGACCAGCGTCGACTTGCCGACGTTCGGCCGCCCGACGACGGCGAGCACCGGCAGGGCGACCTGCTCGTCCTCGCGGTGGTCAGGGATCTGCATGTCGGCGAGCTCGGCCTCGATCCAGCCGGAGTCGTCGTACTCCCCCGTAGTCACGTGTCTTGTTCCTTTGAGTACCGCGCCTGACGTCAGGCGCGCTCGCGAATATGGGAG
Organism: Nonomuraea sp. NPDC059194; assembly: GCF_042754765.1. Taxonomy (NCBI): domain Bacteria; kingdom Bacillati; phylum Actinomycetota; class Actinomycetes; order Streptosporangiales; family Streptosporangiaceae; genus Nonomuraea; species Nonomuraea sp. NPDC059194. Next base: position 9,854 of record NZ_JBHZBH010000044.1, read on the forward strand.
CGATCGAGCTCGGAGTTCTCCTGGCCCGTTCGCTCCCTGAGCAACCTCAGCACCTCCGCGATGACCTGCTCGAGGTTGAGCGCGGTGGTGTCGACCTCGACGGCGCCATCCGCCATCGAGAGAGGGTCGGTCTTGCGTGTCGAGTCGAGGGCGTCGCGCCTGGCCATCGCGGCCTGCTGCGCCTCCACCGTGGTGCCGGCAGGGCCGCCGGCCTCGACGTTGAGCTCCGCCGTACGGCGCAGCGCCCTGGCCTCGGCGCTGGCGGTCAGGTAGACCTTGAGCGTCGCTTCGGGAGCCACCACGGTGCCGATGTCGCGGCCCTCGACCACGATGTCGCCCTTGCCGATGATCTCCCGCTGCGCCTCGACCAGCCTGGTCCGCACCTCGGGCACGGCGGCGACCAGCGACACCGCGCCGGTCACCTCCTGGCTCCTGATCGGCCCCGCCACGTCGACGCCGTCGACGTGGATGGTGGGCTCGTCGGGGTCGGTGCCCGAGACGAGCGAGGGCTCGTCCGCGCGGGCCGCGATCGCCGCAGGGTCGGTCAGGTCGACGCCCCGCTGGAGCATCCACCAGGTGATCGCGCGGTACATCGCCCCCGTGTCCAGGTAGCGCAGCCCCAGCGCGCGGGCGACCCCGCGCGACGCGCTCGACTTACCCGACCCCGAAGGCCCGTCCATCGCGACGACCAGAGCGGTCACGGCCTCTCCCTCTTCACGTTTTCCCAACCTCAAGAGGTTACCGCCTCACGGCCATGAGCCCATCACTCAGTCGGCCACCCAGCTCCCGTGGAAGCCGAGCGGGACACGCGCGGGCAGGTGCACGGTGGCCACCGGCTCGCCGGCGAAGTCCTGGGCGGACAGGATCACCAGGTCGGTCGCTCCCCTGCCGGGGTCGTTGACGAAGGCCATGACGTAGCCGTCGTCCTCGGCCGTGCTGTCCTCGGCGGGGACGAACACGGGCTCGCCCACCGACGCGCCCCTGCCGAAGTTCCGCGCCTGCTGCGTGCCGGTCTCCAGGTCGTGCTTGATGAGCGCGTTGCCGAACGCCGCGTCCGGCAGGTCCTCCATAGCGGTGTCGGCCGGGTAGACGACGTCCACCAGGTCTTCGGCCGCCGCCGCGTAGCCGTACCTGTAGGGCAGGGAGGTGCGGCGCTCGTCGGCGCGCGGGAACTCCTGCGCCCGGTCGTCGAGCCTGCTCTCGCGCACCTTGCCGGAGGCGAGGTCGAGGGTGAACCGGTCGAGCGTCGGCAGGCCGCCGAGGTCGAGCCGCGCGTCGACGAACCTCCTGGGGTAGCGCACCGCGTCGATGACCACCTGGTCGCCGTCGTCGTAGGCGTTGAGCGTGTGGAAGATCCAGCAGGGCTCCACCTCCAGCCATCGGACCTGGCCGCCGCCGTCCTTCGGCAGCAGCCCGATGCGCGCGGGGTGGTCGTCGTTCCAGCTGTACGGCAGCGGCGCCCCCTCGGCGGCGTGGTCCATGCTGAACGTGACGGGCAGGTCGTAGATCACCACGTAGCGCTGGGTCAGCGCCAGGTCGTGGACCATCGGCGCGTCGGCGACCGGGATGTCGACGATCCTGCTGACGTTGCCCTGCGGGTCGATGACGACGTGCTGATGGTGGTCCCAGCCGAAGAAGTAGGCGATGGCGTGCAGTTCGCCGGTGTACGGGTCGAGCTTGGTGTGGGCGGCGTAGCCGCCCGGCAGCGTCCCGCCGAAGTCGCAGGGACCGACCGTGTCCAGCTCGTAGGTCAGCTCGTACGGCCGCGCGCCCGCCTCGACCGTCGCGAACGTGCGCCCCGCGTGGCCGATGACATGGGTGTTGGCGGCGAAGTCGAAGCCGGCGTGGACCGGGCCCTGCCTCGGCTCCTCGCCCAGGCGCCTGGCGATCTCGGCGTTGCGGACCCAGCGGTTGCGGTACCACTCGGCCCTGCCGTCGCGCAGCCGTACCCCGTGGACCATGCCCGCGCCGAGGAACAGGTGCGCGGCGCCGGGATCGTCGAGGCCGAACGGGTTGGGGCCGTTGCGCAGGTAGCGCCCGGACAGCTCGGCGGGGACGCGCCCGGTGACCGGCAGGTCGAAGGCGGTGATCTCCTCGGAGACGGGGGCGAAGCCGTTCTTGAAGGGCGTGGTCATGCTGGTGGTGTCCTCTCGTCGCGGGTGTCGGACAGGAGCGGGCTTCCGGGCATGACCGGGCCGCCGGACAGGACCGGAGTGCCGGGCAGCGACAGGCTGTCGCTGTCGGGCAGGAACGAGCGCAGCACGGAGGCGCACAGTGTCACGTAGCGCCGCTCGGCCTCGGCCGCGCCGATGTGGCCGGACAGTTCGAGGCTGGTCGCGCCGTGCGCGGCCATCCACAGCAGGTCGGCGATCTCCTGGGCGGTGCCGCCGCGCAGCCGTCCCGCCTCCAGGCAGGCCGCCACGTCGGCGTAGAGGATGTCGAAGGCCCTGCGCGCCGCCGCCACCGCGCCGGCGCTGGGCACGAAGCCGGGCAGCGCGCCCTGGAACATGACCCGGTAGTACTCGGGCTCGGCGAGCGCGTAGGCGCGGTAGGCGATGCCGCACTCCGACAGTCTGATCAGCGGGTCGGCGTCGCGGCGGCCCGCCAGCAGGGCCCGCTCGAACCTGGCGAAGCCCTCCAGCCACAGCGCCTCCGCCAGCCCCTCCTTGGCGCCGAACAGCGTGTAGATCACCTTGGTCGAGCAGCCGACCTCTCCCGAGATCCTGCGCACGGTCAGGGCGCCGGGCCCCTCGGTGACCAGCAGGTGGGTGGCGGCGTCGAGGATGGCGGCCCTGACGGCCCCCTGCCCGACCTGCTGCGCCTCGCTGTATGCCGTCATGAGCGGGTAACGCCGTTTCTGTGCGGTAACACTGTTACCGCATTTCTACGCCGGGCTCTGCCACGCGTCAAGGGATTGTGGGCGGCCGACGTGCTCGACACCCATCCCCGCACACCCCGCGCCCTACGGCACCTGCCAGCCGCGCTCCTGCAGCGCCTGGTTCAGCACGGCGACCGCGCCCGGCTGCACCGACAGCTCGGCCAGACCGAGCGGCAGGCCCGGCGCGTGTTCGAGGCGTACGTCCTCGACGTTGACGCCGACCTCGTCGCAGATCTGGAACAGCCGCGCCAGCTGACCGGGACGGTCGCCGATGACCACCTGGACGACGGCGTAGGCCGCCGCGGGCCCGCCGTGCTTGCCCGGGATCCTGCCGTGGCCGACGACACCGCGCTTGAGCAGCTCCGTCACCTCGGCGCCCGCGCCGGCGTCGCCTTCGGCCAGCGACCGCAACGCGCTGGCGGCCTCGGACAGGTCGCGCGAGACCGCCTCCAGCACCTCGGCCACCGGGGCGGCGTTGCCCGACAGGATGCCGAGCCACAGGCCAGGGTCGCCGCCGGCGATCCTGGTCACGTCGCGCACGCCCTGCCCGGCCAGCCCGAGCGCCACGTCGGAAGCCTCCGCCAAGCGCGCGGCCACCGCGGAGGCGGCCACGTGCGGGGCATGCGAGACGACGGCCACCGCCGTGTCGTGGTCTTCGGCCGCCACCTCGACCGGGTTGGCGCCGCACAGCTCGATGAGCTCGAGGACGGCGTCCCTGGCCTCCTGGGAGGCCTCGGCGGTCGGGCACACCGCCCACGGCCTGCCGAGGAACAGGTCGCCCCTGGCCGCTCCCGGACCCGCCTTCTCCCTGCCCGCCATGGGGTGGGAGGCCACGTACGTAGCCAGGTCGCAGCCGAGCGCGGCCGCGTCGGCGATCGGCCCGGCCTTGACGCTGGCGACGTCGGTGTAAAAGCGGGCCACGTCACGCTGCTGCAGGCCGCGCAGCTCGCTGGCCACATGGCCGGGCGGCACGGCCACCACCGCGAGGTCGACGCGGTCGCCCAGACTCCACTCCTGACCCGCCCCCATCTCCCTGGCCAGCCGTACCGCGGCCAGGTCGCGGTCGGCCAGCAGCACGGTCACGCCGCGCTGGCGCAGCGCCAGCCCGATCGAGGTGCCGACCAGGCCGGTGCCGAGGACGAGGACGGTCTCGAGCTTCACTGCGCGATGTCCTGGCGAAGCACGGTCGCGCCGCGCAGGTAGACGTGCTGGATCTCGCCGCGCGGACGGTCGCTCTCCACGTGGGCCATCAGCCGCACCACGCGGGGCAGCGCACCAGGCACGCCGATCTCGGTGCAGCAGATCAGCGGCACCTCGTGGAAGCCGAGCTTGCGCGCCGCGAGAGCAGGGAACTCCGCCGTCAGGTCGGGCGTCGCGGTGAACAGCACACTGATCACGTCGTCGGTGGTCAGCTGATTGCGCTCCATGACCGCCGCGACCAGCTCGGTGGTCCCGCTGATGATCGCGTCTCGATCGTTGGCCTCCACCTGGATCGCCCCGCGAATCGCCCGCACCATGCCAATTCCCTCCATATGGCTCGGAGCCCGCACAAACGCGTGCGCGGGCTCCTACGTGTGGCCAGATTACAGCTTGACCGCCGCGTAGAGGTCGCCGACCTCCTTGAGGCTCAGCGCCCTGATCGTGCCAGGCTTGGTACGGCCCAGCTTCACCGGACCGAACTCGATCCTGGCCAGGTCGATCACGCGGTGACCCGACTCCTCCAGCATGCGCCTGACGATGTGCTTGCGGCCCTCGTGCAGGACGACCTCCACCAGCGCCTGCTGGCCGTGCTCCTGCACGATCTCGAAGTGGTCGGCCTTGGCCAGGCCGTCCTCGAGCTCGATGCCCTTCCTGAGCCTGCGGCCGAGGTCACGCGGGATCGGTCCTGGCACCTTCGCCCAGTACTTCTTCTGCACGCCGTAGCTCGGGTGCGTCAGCCTGTTGGCCAGCTCGCCGTCGTTGGTGAGCAGCAGCAGGCCCTCGGTCTCGGTGTCGAGCCTGCCCACGTGGAACAGGCGCGGAGCCAGCTCCTGCACGTAGTCGGCCAGGCACGGACGGCCCTGCGGGTCCTCCATGGTGGAGACGACGCCGATGGGCTTGTTCAGCGCGTAGTAGACCAGGTCGGGAGCGGTCGGGATGCGCTTGCCGTCGACGTGGATGACCTGCGCCGCGGGGTCGACCTTCGCGCCGAACCTTCTGACGACCTGGCCGTTCACGGTGACGCGGCCGTCGCCGATCATCTCCTCGCACGCGCGCCTGCTGGCCACGCCCGCCTGGGCGAGCACCTTCTGCAGCCGCACGCCGCCCGGCACCTCGGTGGTGTCGCGCTCGTCGACGTAGCCGTCGGGGTAGAAGTCACGGTCGCGGACGGGCTGGCGAGCGGTCTTGAACACGTCGCGCTTCTTCGCGCCGCCGCCGATCGTCTGCACCTTGCCGGTACGGCCGGCGCCGTCGCCGCGCTTGGCGTCGTTGCGCTTGGCGTCATAGCGCTTGGCGTCGTTGCGCTGGGCTCCGGGACGGCTGGGAGTGCGGCCGATCGTCTGGGGCTCATCGCGCCTGCCGTAGCGGGCCCGCGAAGCGCCTTCCTCACGCCTGCCACCCCGGTCGGCCCTCAGCCCGCCGCGGTCGTCACGACCGGCGAAACCGCCGCGCTCCTGACGGTCTTCGCCGCCCTGGAAGCCACGGCCGTCCCGCTCACCCCGGAACCCACGGTCGCCACCGAACCCACGGTCCTGCCGGTCGCCGAACCCACGGTCGCCGGACCCGCGTCCCGCGCGGTCACCGCCGAACCCACGGCCTTCGCGGCCACCGCCGAACCCGCGCTCGCCGGAACCGCGACCCGCACGGTCGCCGCCACGGTACCCACGGCTGTCGCGCTCGCCCTTGAACCCGCGGTCGCGCTCAAAGCCGCGACCCTCACGGTCACCGCCGCGGCTCTCACGGTCGCCGCCGCGGAACCCGCGGTCGTCACGGTCGGACCTGAAGCCTCGCTCACCCCGGCCCTGGCGGTCGCCCCCGAAGCCACGCTGGTCGCGGTCGCTCCCGCGGAAGCCGCCGCCCTGACGCTCGCCACCGAAGCCGCGGCTCTCGCGGGCTCCGCGCTCGTCACCACCACGGAAGCCGCGGTCGTCACGCTCGGAGCCTCGCTCACCTCGGGCCTGCCGCTCGCCACCGAAACCACGCTCGTCGCGGAACCCGCGGTCCTCGCGCGGGCCTGCGTCGCGGAAGCCACCGCGCTCGTCGCCGCCCTGGGGCTTGCCGTACCTGGCGCGGGAGCCGCCACGGTCGGCGCGCACGGAGTCGCGGGGACCGCCGAAGCCGCCCCTGTTGTCGTCACGGCGAGGCCCGCCACGGGAGTCGTCACGGCGCGAACCGCCGCCGAACCCCTCCCCGCGCGAGCCGCCGCCGAAGTCGTCACGGCGGGAACCCCCGCCGAAGTCGTCGCGACGGGACCCGCCGCGGTTGTCGTCGCGACGCGAGTCGCGCCTGTCGTCCGAGCGGTAGGCGGGACGCCCACTGCCGCCGCTCCTGGAGCCCGTGCCCCGGGAACCGCCGGTGCGTCCTCGACCGCGTCCATCACCGGACGGGGTGCTGCGCCTGTTGATCACTTCGATATCTCCTCAAGGTTTTCCACGTCGTCGGGCAGGAAGGGCGCGAGCTCGGGGAGCTCGTCGAGGCTCTTCAGGCCCAATCGCTCCAAGAAGTAGGAGCTGGTCCGGTAGAGCACGGCCTGGCTCTCCGGATCGGTGCCGGCCTCTTCGACCAGCCCCCTGGCGACCAGCGTCCGCATGACGCCGTCGCTGTTGACGCCGCGCACGGCGGCGACCCGGGCGCGGCTCACCGGCTGCCGGTAGGCCACGACCGCGAGGGTCTCCAGCGCGGCCTGGGTCAGCCGCGCCTGCTGGCCGTCGCGGACGAACCGCTCGACCAGCGGGGCACAGTCGGCACGCGTGTAGAAGCGCCAGCCGCCTGCGACCTCTCTCAGATCGAAACCCCGCCCGTGGCTGAAGTATTCCGCCGCGAGCTCGTTCAGCGCGGTCTCGACCTCGTGGGTGGGGCGTTCGAGCACCTGGGCGAGGGTCATCGCGTTGACCGGCTCGTCGACGACGATCAGGATCGCCTCCAGCGCCGCCTTCAGATCGGGCGCTGCCTGCCCGGCCCCTTCGGCGACCGCTGAATCATCCTCTTCGTCGTCCGGACGGCTCAGGTCTCCCTCGGAAGGCTCGCCGAGGTCGAGCGCAGCCCCCTCGGAGCGCAGGTTCTCCTTGGACGGCCCACCCAAGTCGCGCCCAACCCCCTCCGAACGCAGGTCCTCCTCCGACGGCCCGCCCAGAACGGGGGCAGCCCCCTCGGAACGCAGGTCCTTCTCTGACCCGGGGGCAGTCCCCTCGGGGAGCCCGCCCCGCGTCTGGTCGCCCTCCGGCCCTGGAGACGTCAGCGCTCCGCCGGAGGACGTCAGCTCTCCGCCGGAGTCGGCCCCGAGAGGGCCCGCCACGTCAGGTGCGTCGTCGGCGCCCCCGAGAGGCACGTCGACCTCGACCGAGGGCTCACCACCGGTAACCGCAATGCCGTCGACCGCGGGCTCCGCATCGGCGGCGACCGCGTGCTGGCGCTCGGGAGCTACCCCGGCCTCAGTCCCCGCAGCCGCGACCTCGGGCTCGGCGTCGGGGGCGACAGAGCGCTCGGGCTCAGGTGCGCACCCGGCTTCGGGCTCGGGAGCTCCCCCGGCCTCGGGCTCAGGCTCCGCGTCCGCCGCGGCAGCAGGCTCGGGAACCTCGTCGGCCGAAGGTCCGGGAGCGGCGGAAGGAGTGGGCGTGCCGTACCCGACGCCGTCAGGGCCGAAGACGGCCGAGCCGGGCAGGCTCGCCCACGCCGCCCCGCGCGGACGCTCCCGCCGAGCCGCCGAGGAGTCGCCGGCGAGGTGTTCGGATGGCGACGGGTCCCTGGGAGCCGGGAACTCACTCATCAGCAGCCTTCTCCGCGCTCTCTTCGTAGTCGTCGCCCACCGACACGTCTCCGTCGTCGGCGCCCGTCCAGGTCACGTGCAGATCGCCGAGCGGCTCCACCTGCTCGAAGGTGACGGCCGACTCTCTGAACAGCTCCAGCACGGCCAGAAAGCGGGCGATCACCTCGAAGGTGCCCTCGCAGTCGGCGACCAGGGTCCTGAACGTGGCCGTCCGCAGGCGCCGCAACCGCCGCACAAGGATAGCGGCTTGCTCCCTGACGCTGGCCAGCGGTTGGTAGATGTGGCCGACGCCGACGGTCGGCGGCAGCTTGGGGGTGAACGCCTTGGCCGCGATGCGCGCCAGCTGGTCGGGCCCGATGCCGAGGACCAGTTCGGGCAGCAGGTTGGCGAACTGCGGCTCCATGGGTACGGCACGCGGGAACCGCAGCGACTCCTCCGCCATCAGCCCGGAGAAGACCTTGGCGACCTCCTTGTACGCCTTGTACTGCAGCAGCCTGGCGAACAGCAGGTCGCGCGCCTCCAGCAGCGCGAGGTCCTCTTCGTCCTCGACCTCGCCGCTCGGCAGCAGCCTGGCCGCCTTCAGGTCGAGCAGGGTGGCGGCGACCAGCAGGAAGTGGCTGGTCTGGTCGAGGTCCCACTCGGGGCCCTTGGACCTGATGTAGGCGATGAACTCGTCGGTCACCTTGGACAGCGAGACCTCGGTGATGTCGAGCTTGTGCTTGGAGATCAGCCCGAGCAGCAGGTCGAAGGGGCCCTCGAAGACGTCGAGGTGCACCTGGAAGCCCTGCTCCTCGCCGGAACCCGTTGGCGAGGTCGCGGTCACCTGGCCATTGTCGCAGGCTGCTGCCAGCGCGAGAGCACCTCTCTGGCCAGTTCACGGTAGGCGTTGGCGCCGAGCGAGGAGGGGTCGAAGGTGGTGATCGGCTCGCCCGCGACGGTGGCGTCGGGGAAGCGGACGGTCCTGTTGATGACCGTGTGGAACACCTTGGGGCCGAAGGCCTCCACGACGCGGGCGAGCACCTCGCGGCCGTGCAGGGTGCGGGCGTCGTACATGGTGGCCAGCAGGCCCTCGATCTCGAGCTCGTCGTTGAGCCGCTCCTGCACCTTGGCGATGGTGTCCATGAGCAGGGCGACACCGCGCAGCGCGAAGAACTCGCACTCCAGCGGCACCATGACGCCGTGGGCGCAGGTGAGCGCGTTGACGGTGAGCAGGCCGAGCGACGGCTGGCAGTCGATCAGGCACACGTCGTAGAAGGGCAGCAGCGGCTTGAGCACGCGCCCGAGCACCTGCTCGCGGGCCACCTCGGTGACGAGCTGGACTTCGGCCGCCGACAGGTCGATGTTGCACGGCAGCAGGTCGAGCCCCTCGACCCCGGTCTGGAGCAGCACGTCTTCGGCGGCGACGTCGCGCTCCATGAGCATGTTGTAGACCGTCAGGTCGAGCTGGAGCGGGTTGATGCCCAGGCCGATCGACAGGGCGCCCTGCGGGTCGAAGTCGACGAGCAGGACCTTCAGCCCGCACTCGACGAGCGCGGCGCCCAGGTTGATCGTGGTGGTGGTCTTGCCGACCCCGCCCTTCTGGTTGACCATCGCGACCACCCTCGCGGGGCCGTGGATCTCACGCGGCACCGGGTCGGGGAACACCGGGCGGGGCCGCCCGGTGGGGCCGAGATTCACTCCCTTGGCGGGTGTGTCGGTCTTCGTGTCGCCCCAGGGGTTCTCAGGGGTCCCCTGGGTCGAACCGTTGGTGGTCACAGTCACCAGCTCGAACCTCCCTGACGGTCCCGAACCGGACCGTCCGGACGGACACTATGGCGTCAGCACTTAGGCGGCAAGAAGGCACGCCGACTTACCGCACGACGCAAAGACTATAGATCACTGCCGGGCACGGGGATGCGCGGCGGCGTAGACCTCGCGGAGCTTGTCGACCGTCACCAGTGTGTAGACCTGGGTGGTCGTCACCGAGGCGTGGCCGAGGAGTTCCTGGACCACCCTAACGTCAGCGCCGCCGTCGAGGAGGTGGGTTGCGAACGAATGCCGCAAGACGTGCGGAGATATCCCTTCCAGGCACGCTCGTTCGGCGGCGGCCTGAAGCACCTCCCAGGCGCCCTGCCTGGTGAGACGGCCGCCGCGGGCGTTGAGGAAGACGGCGGGGGTGCCCCTGCCGTGGCCGAGCAGGGACGGCCTGGCCCGCACGAGGTAGGCGTCGAGCGCCTGCCTGGCGAAGCGTCCGACGGGCACGACGCGGGTGCGGCCGCCCTTGCCGCGCAGCCGTACCTGGTCGTCGTCGAGGTCGTCGAGGGCCAGGCCGACGGCCTCGGAGATGCGGGCGCCGGTGCCGTACAGGACCTCGAGGAGGGCGCGGTTGCGGAGGGTCAGCGGCGCGCCGTCGGGGCCGGAGGCGGCGATGAGCCGCTCGACCTCGGCCACGCCGATCGCCTTGGGCAGGCGGCGCAGCTGGCGGGGCGGGCGCACCTCGTGGGCGGGGTCGTGACCGGTGACGCCCTCGCGCAGCGCGAACCTGTGCAGGCCGCGCACGGCCGAGACCGCGCGGGCCGCCGAGCTGGCCACGAGGGCGGGGTGGTCGCCGTCGCCCTCGCGCAGCGCCGCGAGGAAGGCGAGGACGTCGGCCTCGCCCACCTCGCCGAAGGAGGCCCGGCCGCGCGCCTCGAGGTGCTCGACGTAGCGGCGCAGGTCTCTCCGGTAGGAGGCCAGCGTGTTGGCAGCCAGACCCCGCTCCACCGCCAGATGGGCGAGGTAGCTGGAGAGCACTGCCTCCACGAAGGATCCTCCTGTCACGCCTCCGGTGCGTCGGCGGGCCGCAACAGGGCGAATCCCTCAACCGACGCCGCATATGCGGCGAGGATACCGGCCACGGCCGGGGAATTGTGGATCATTCCCATGAGCGCCTTCTCGACCGCGTCAGCCAGGGGAATCCACTCCACCGGCATGTCGAGCTCCTCGTGCCGGCGCTCGAAGTCGATCTCCGTCTCCGACAGGTTTCTGGCGAGGAAGACGCGGATGCGCTCGTCGGACATGCCGGGCGAGGTGTAGAGGTCGACGAGGGTGTGCCAGGTGTCGGCCTTGTAGCCCGCCTCCTCGGCCAGCTCGCGGGCGGCGGTGGCGACCAGCGGCTCGCCCTCGACGTCGCGCAGGCCGGCGGGCAGCTCCCACAGCAGGTGGCGCGCCGGGTGGCGGTACTGCCTGATCAGCAGCACGCGCTCGTCGTCGTCGAGCGCGAGGACCGCCACCGAGCCGGGGTGGACGACGTAGTCGCGCTTGGCGACCTCGTCGCGCGGCATGCGCACGGTGTCGGTGCGCACGCCGATCACGTAGCCCCTGAAGTGGTCCTGGGAGTCGACGACCGCCCACTCCTCAGGGGAGTCGGCGACGTTCACTTGCCTGCCGCCTTGGGCGAGCGGCCCTCGGCGTAGGCGAGCGAGGCGCCGATGAGGCCCTTGAACAGCGGGTGCGCGCGGGTCGGCCGCGAGCGGAACTCGGGGTGGGCCTGCGTGCCGATGAAGAACGGGTGGGTCTCGACGGGCAGCTCGGTGTATTCCACCAGGCGGCCGTCGGGCGACAGGCCGGAGAAGACCAGCCCGACCTTCTCCAGCTGCTCGCGGTAGGAGTTGTTGACCTCGTACCTGTGGCGGTGGCGCTCGTCGGCTTTGGCCTTGCCGCCGTAGAGCTGGCGGGCCAGGGTGCCCTCGCCGAGCTTGGCGGTGTAGATGCCCAGGCGCATGGTGCCGCCCATGTCGCGCTCGCCGGAGACGACGTCCTCCTGGTCGGCCATGGTGGAGATGACCGGGTGCTTGCAGTCGGGGTCGAACTCGGCGCTGTTGGCGTCGGTGACGCTCGCCAGGTTGCGGGCGGCCTCGATGACCATGCCCTGCATGCCGAGGCAGATGCCGAGCAGCGGGACCTTGTTCTCGCGGGCGTGGCGGATCGCGCCGATCTTGCCCTCGATGCCGCGCACGCCGAAGCCGCCGGGGATCAGCACGCCGTCGACGCCGTCGAGCTCGCGGGCGGCCCCGTCCTCGCTCTCGCAGTCGTCGGACTTGACCCAGCGGATGTTGACGCGGGCGTCGTTGGCGAAGCCGCCGGCGCGCAGCGCCTCGGTAACGCTCAGGTAGGCGTCGGGCAGGTCGATGTACTTGCCGACGAGCGCGACCGTGACCTCCTTGGCGGGCCGGTGGACGCGGCGCAGGAGCTGCTCCCACTCCTTCCAGTCGACGTCGCGGAACGGCAGGCCGAGGCGGCGCACGACGTAGGCGTCGAGGCCCTCGGAGTGGAGCACCTTCGGGATGTCGTAGATGGAGGCGGCGTCGACGGCGCTGACCACGGCGTCCTCGTCGACGTCGCACATCAGGCTGATCTTGCGCTTGATCGAGGTGTGGACCGGCCGGTCCGAGCGCAGCACGATCGCGTCGGGCTGGATACCGATGCTGCGCAGCGCCGCCACGCTGTGCTGGGTCGGCTTGGTCTTCAGCTCACCGCTCGGCCCGATGTACGGCAGCAGCGAGACGTGCAGGAAGAAGACGTTGTCGCGGCCGACCTCGTGCCTGATCTGGCGCACCGACTCGAGGAACGGCAGCGACTCGATGTCGCCGACCGTGCCGCCCACCTCGGTGATGACCACGTCCACGTCGGGACCGGCCATGCCGCGGATGCGCTCCTTGATCTCGTTGGTGATGTGCGGGATGACCTGGACGGTGTCGCCGAGGTACTCCCCGCGCCGCTCCTTGGCGATGACGTTGGAGTAGACCTGGCCGGTCGTCACGTTGGCCGAGCCGTGCAGGTCGGTGTCGAGGAAGCGCTCGTAGTGGCCGACGTCGAGGTCGGTCTCGGAGCCGTCGTCGGTGACGAAGACCTCTCCGTGCTGGAAGGGGTTCATCGTGCCAGGATCGACGTTGAGGTACGGGTCGAGCTTCTGCATGGTGACCCGCAGGCCGCGGGCCTTCAGCAGGCGGCCCAGGCTGGAGGCCGTGAGCCCCTTGCCGAGACTGGAGGCGACACCGCCGGTGACGAACAGATGCTTGGTTTGCGATGCGCTGCGCAAGAAGTCTCCCGTGGCTCGAGGTGTGGCGTTGACGTCCACGGGCTCTCAGGATATCAAACGACGCCCTCGACATGCTCGAACAGGATGACCAGGGAGTAACTTTGGGCCCTATGTCACTTGTACGGCGGGCGGCGGGCTCCCTCGTCCACCGCGTCTACGCCGCCATCCGCGCCGCCGGGGCGATCACTCCCGCCACCCCCGCCGGTTACCGGTTCGGGCGGCTCGGCGAGGGCGTCAACATCGCCTTTCCCGTCGGCGCGATCTTCGGCGAGCGCTGGATCGAGATCGGCGACCACACGCTCATCGGGGAGCGGGTCTCGCTGTCGTGCGGCATGGGCCCTGGCGTCGACCTCGGGCCTGACTCCATCCTGCGGATCGGCGGGAGCTGCTCGATCGGCAGGGGCAGCCACATCGTCGCCCACCAGTCGATCGACATCGGCGAACACGTCTTCACCGGCCCTTACGTCTACATCACCGACCAGAACCACGTCTACGACGACCCCGAGACGCCGATCGGCAGGCAGTGGCCGCGCAACAATCCGGTCTCGATCGGGGCGGGGTCGTGGCTGGGCACGGGCGCGATCATCCTGCCGGGCACGCGGATCGGGCGGCAGTGCGTGGTCGCGGGCGGCGCGGTGGTGCGCGGCGAGTTCCCCGACCACAGCGTGATCGCCGGCGTGCCGGCCAGGCTCGTCAGGAGCTACTCGCCGGAGCTGGGCTGGCACGCGCCCGGCGTCACCCCGCTGGACCGCCAGGCGACCGCCTGACCCTTCTTCTCCGGTACGGCGGGCTTTTCGGTACGGCGTGCCGCGCCCGGGCAGCCTGGGAGGAGTGGTCACGGTCCGGGGAAGATCCGGACTCGAGTGCGACGTCTCGGCGAGCACCGAAGTCCCGCTCGCGTTAGCGTGAAGGACAGAGGGTCACACAGTGACCGCGGTGGGCTGTGGGGTGCCTGCCGTACAGGACGGGGAACACGATGCTCGCTGCACTGACCGGCCTCGGCCTCAGCACCGCGGCCGGACTCAACGCCTACATCCCGCTGCTCGTCGTCGGGGTGCTGGCCAACCTCACCGACGCGGTCAAGCTGCCCGACGGCTACGCGTGGCTGTCCGACTGGTGGGTGCTGGCGATCATCGCGGTGCTCCTGGTGGCCGAGTTCGTGCTGGACAAGGTGCCGGTCGTCGACAGCATCAACGACGCCATCCAGACCGCCGTACGGCCCGCGTCCGGCGGGGTGGTCTTCAGCGCCACCGCAGCCGCCGCCGAGTTCGACCGCTCCACCTGGATGACCGAGCACCCGTGGGCCGGGTGGCTGATCGGCATCGTGACCGCGCTGCTGGTCCACGTGCTGAAGTCCACGGCCAGGCCGGTCGTCAACGCCACCACAGGAGGGCTCGGCGCCCCCGTGGCCAGCACGGTCGAGGACGCGGGCTCGCTGGGCGTGAGCCTCATCGCGATCTTCCTGCCGGTGCTGGTGCTGCTCCTGCTGGCCGGGCTGGTGGTCGTCGCATGGTTGCTGATCAGGAAGGTGCGCAGTCCTTCGAGAGAGTGAGGTGTCGTCATCCCGGAGACTGACTCGGTGGGGGGCCCGCTCCTCTAGCCTTCGACAGGACACGTGCGGGCGCCCTGTGGCCCCCGCCCCGGCGCCCGCACGTCCGTCAACGGTTCGGGACGACACGCGTACGGTCGCGAGGGATCAACTATCCTCTCAGGTAAAGGCCGGACGGGAGGTCCCTCCAATCAGCACATTCCTTCTGATCCTGCTCGCGATCTTCGTGATCTTTCTCGTGCTCGCGGGCGTGGCAGTCTACGCCCTGGTCAAGGTCGGCAAGCGGGCCAGCCGGTCGGCCCGGCAGGCCACCGCGCGCCTGGCCACCCACGTCAACGCCATGGGCACGGGCGACGCCGCCGAGGTCGAACGGCTCCGCCTCGACCTGCGCCGCGAGGTCTCGATGACCAGGCAGGCGATGGACGCCGCGCTGCAGCAGGGTTGGGGGCTCGGCGACCTGCCGCAGCTGATGGGCGAGCTGTCCCGCCAGGCCGACGTGCACGACACCCAGCTCGGGATGTACGCCCAGCAGCGCCGCGTCTCGCCGTACGTCGACCATGTCACGCTCGACCGGTTGCGCGAGCACCAGGCCAAGCTGACCGCCATGTGCGCCAGGATCAGGGCCGACCTGCTCGACAGCCAGGTCCACCACGCCGCCACCGGCATCGACGAGCTGAACGCGCGCACCGAACTGGAGATCGAGTCACGCCGCCGCACGGTCGACCCGCTCGACGAGATCGACGAGCTCTACAACAAGACCATGCAGGAGCGCCGCGACCAGACCTGACGGTCACCGTGCGTGTCATAATGGATCCGTCGCGTGACCCCCCGAGGAGGTATCCGATGACCACCGCGCTTCCCGAGTGGTTCTGGCCCGGCCCTTCTGGCGGGTGGACCGCCGACATGCTCGATCACCTCCCCCCCGACGCGCCCAGGCACGTCGAACTGATCGATGGGTCTCTCGTCATGATGTCGCCGCAGACCGGCTTCCACATGCTCATGCTCCGGCTTCTTGAGCAGCGGCTCGTTCCCACGCCCGACCTGATGGTCGTGCGCGAGATGACCGTCACCCTTGGGCTCCGCCAGCGCCCCGAGCCGGACATCATGCTCGTCAAAAAGGCAGCCTTCACCACCAGGGGCACCTCGTTCAAGCCAGAAGACGTCCATTTGGCCGTCGAGGTGGTCTCTGAAGAATCCAGAGAGCGCGACGAAGAGACCAAGCCCATCAAATACTCCAAAGCCGGCATCAAGCACTTCTGGCGTATCGAGCTCGAAGGGGACAGTCCCGTCGTCTACACCTTCGAGCTCGACCCGGCCATCAAGGCCTACTTCCCCACGGGGATCCATCGCGGCAGGCTCTGTGTCAACATCGGTTTCGACGTCGACATCGACCTGGACCTCGACCAGGTCAGATGACGATGTTCCAGCCCGTGTAGTCGGGTGCCTCGGTGGCGAGGTCCTCGTAGGTGGCGCCCTTGTTGATGCGTGCGCGGAGGGCCTGCGCCTGCGGGGTCGTCGGAAGCCAGCCGCTCAGCAGCAGGGGAAGGCCGACCTGCCAGCTCAGCAGGGCCCGCGGAGAGTGCCGGTGGCCGTTGCGCAGGACGGCGACGCCGACCCTGATCCCGTGCTCGTTGCGGGACATCGCGCCGGGCCTGTCCACCTCGCGGGCGCTGTAGCGGAAGCCCTCGTCCAGGTCGCACGGCCCGCAGCCCACCGGGCCCCTGCCCCGCCTGCTTCCACATGCGGCGCACGTCAGGCGGTCGAAGGCGGCGTCGACGACCCACCAGTCGTAGCCCTTGATCTCCTCGACGATCATCTCGGCGAGGGCCTGGTCGTCGTCGAGACCGTGCTCGGCGAGGAAGGCCTGGTAGCCGTCCTCCACGACGCGATCGACCAGCGCCAGGCAGCGGGCGCACCCGGGCGCTCCGCCGTACGGCCAGCGCCCGCACTCCGCACACCGCTCCATGCCCGTGATCGTAGAGGGCCGAAAATCCGTTGCGCCGCCGGTTTTCGCTCCGGCATACTCGTCGAGGCTTGCAGGCGAAAGGCCCTCAAGCGAAGGGCTTTCGAGCGAGGGGAGGGTGAGACCGTGACGACGACTGTTCGCGTGCCGTTTTCCGCGTCCTCTTACCTTCTCACCGGTCAGCAACCGACCTGATCGCGCGCCGGTGGGCATCCTCTTCAGGAGATCACCACCGTGCCGAAGAAGCACCGCCTCGACGCCGACGACCTCGAGTGGCTCGAGAGCAACCCCATAGACCTCGACGGCCCGCCCGCCGGTGACCGCTGGTCCACCTGGGACCTCAGCACCCCGACCGAGCGTGGTCCCGGGCCGCATCCCGTATGGCTGGTCACCGAGCTGGCCGCCGTCGACACCGAGCTCGGCATCCTCAAGACCGGCAAGGAGGCCGACGTCCACCTCCTGTCGCGCGGCGTCCCCGACACCGACAGGGTGTGCCTGCTGGCCGCCAAGCGCTACCGCTCCTCCGACCATCGGCTCTTCCACCGCGACGCCGGATACCTGGAGGGCCGCCGGATGCGTGACTCGCGGGCGAGCAGGGCCATGGCGTCGCGGACCGCGTTCGGCAAGGAGGTGATCGCCGGGCAGTGGGCGCAGTCGGAGTTCGCGGCGCTGGTGCGGCTGTGGAAGCTGGGGCTGCCCGTGCCGTACCCGGTGCAGATCCTCGGCACCGAGATCCTGCAGGAGTTCGTGGGCACGGCCGACGGCTACGCCGCGCCTCGGCTGGCGACCGTGGACGAGGGGCTCGACGAGCTGTGGGAGCAGCTGGTGGAGGCGATGGTGACGCTTGCCCGTGAGGGGCTGGCGCACGGTGACCTGTCGCCGTACAACCTGCTGGTGCACGAAGGGCGGCTGGTGATCATCGACCTGCCGCAGATCGTGGACGTGATCGCGCATCCCTCGGGGCCCGACTTCCTGGAGCGGGACGCCCGGAACGTGGCCACCTGGTTCGCGCACAAGGGGCTGCCCGTCTCGGGCGACGAGCTTTCCACGCTCCTGCTCGCCGAGTCCCGCCGCGCCTGACCGCCGGGGCGCGCCCCGTGGGATCGCGCCCCGGCCCGCCGCCGCCGTGGGCCGGGCCCTGGGCGGACCGCGGCGGGGCCTGCCCCGGCGGTCACTCCGCCTGGGCTGGCGCATTCTCGTGGGCGGCTGGCTCCTCGTGGGTGGCCGGGTTCTCGTGGGTGGCCGGGTTCTCGTGGGCCAGGTCCAGGAAGAGCGCGGCCGACCAGCCGAACCCGCTGGTGGCCCGGCCCGCTCTGCGGCCCGTCAGCGGGTTCCAGTACTCGTACAGACCGCCGCCGTCGCGCACCATCGCCAGCGTGCGCTCGCGCAGCTCGCGGGCCGTCTTCTCGTGGCCGGACCGGCGCAGGCCGTCGATCAGCAGGTAGTTGACGTTCAGCCAGACCGGGCCGCGCCACATGGCGTCGGGGTCGAACCTCGGGTCGTCGAAGGCGACCGTGGGCACGGGACGCTCGCCCCAGAAGCTCGGCGAACGCAGGTCCTCGACGAGCCTGTCGGCGATGGCGGTGGGCAGCCGCCCGGTCAGCAGCGGCATGAGGTCCAGCGGGGTGCGCACGTCCGCCTCCCGGCCCGCGACCTTGGTGACGAACCGGCTGCCGTTCCAGCGGCGCGCCACCATGAGGTCGACGAGCGCCTGCGCCTTGGCCCGCCACCCCGAGGGGTCGTGGCCGAGCGCGGCGGCGATGTCGCCCAGCCGGTCGTACTGCAGCGCCAGATAGGAGTTGAGGTCGGGCGGCTCGGCGCGCGGCCCGTGGTCCCAGATGGGGCTGTCGTCCAGGCCGGACGAGTACGGGTGGAGGTATTCGGCCAGGCCATCGCCATCGGGGTCGGAGTGGGTGAACCACCATTCCTGCGAGCGCGCCAGCGGCTCGTAGACCTCGGCCAGGAAGTCGAGGTCGGGGTCCGCCTCGTGGATCTTCCATACGGCCCAGGCGGTGAGCGGCGGCTTGGTGACCGGCACGACCTCCCTGAGGGGCTCTCCTCCCACGTGCTGGGCCAGGCGGGCCAGGTCCGAGCGGGGCAGGTCGGTGGTCTCGGCGAGCACGCCGTGGTCGTGCACCACGTCGGGGATCAGGCCGTCCAGGCTCTGGTTGTCGAGCAGGATGCGGATCTGCTCCCTGGCCAGCGCGGGGTCGGCGTGCCTGAGCGCGATGGCATGGAAGTAGGAGTCCCAGTTCCACAGTCCGACGTAGCCGTACTTGGAGGGGATCAGCGACTCGCGGCCCCTGATCGGCACCAGGTTCACGCCGAGTGTCCACCAGGCCTGCTCCGCGCGTTCGCGCAGCGCCTCCGGCACGGACGGCATGGCGGCGAACCAGTCACGCCAGCGCCCGGCGGCCGCCGCGAGCACCGCCGCGCCGCCGGTGACATGACCGCCCGTGACAGAGTCGCCGGTGACGGGGCTGACGGTGACAGAGCCGCCGGTGACAGGGCCGGTAGCAGGGCCGCCCGTGACAGAGCCGCCGGTGACAAAGCCGCCGGGGATAGGCCCGCCGGTGACAGGGCCGCCGGTGACAGGGCCGTCGGGGGCACGGCCGCCGGGGGCGGGAGGGCCGACCAGGGTGAGGCAGTCGTCGATGTCCGCCTCGCCGCCGTCCCATACGGCCCGCGCGTTCCTGCCGGTCAGCACGATCGTGTCGGGGCCCGCGAAGGCCATCGCCACGCCGCCCTCGAAGTCCACCCGGTCCGGCAGCGCCTGCCGTACGCGCAGCTCCCGGTCTCCGGCCAGGACCCGCAGGCCCGTCAGGACGGTCGTGTCGCGAAGCCGGGTCTCGTAGCGGGCCCTGGCGATCCAGAGCGAGCCGTCGTCGGCCGCCATCACCAGCAGCCGGGAGCCCCGGTCGGTGAACGGTCGTTCTCTCAGGTCGAGCATCAGCGCCCACCCAGTCCGGAAGCCGCCATGGAGTTGATGATCCTTCTCTGTCCGATCAGGAAGGCGATCAAGGTCGGCACCACCGCGATCGCCGAGGCCGCCAGGATGAGCCCGTAGTCGACCGCCGTGCGCTGCCCGGAGAACTGGCTCAGCAGCAGCGGCACCGTGTTCAGCTCAGGCGAGTTCAGGAAGATCAGCGGGAAGAGGAACGAGTTCCACGAGGCGAGGAAGGCGATGATGCCCAGCGCGCCCAGGCCGGGGCGGATGTTGGGCAGCACCACGTTCCAGAAGCACCGCCAGCGGCCCGCGCCGTCGATCCTGGCAGCCTCCTCCAGCTCCACCGGCACGGCCCTGATGAACTGGCGCAGCAGGAACACCGCGAACGGGTTCGCGATGGACGGCACGATCAGCGACAGGTGCGAGTCGATCCACCCGAACTGCGCGAGCATCAGGTAGAGCGGCACGATCGTCACCTGCGACGGCACCATCTGGGTGGCCAGGAACACCACGAAGAGCACTTCCGAGCCCCTGAACTTGATCCGGGCGAAGGCGTAGGCGGCCATCGCCGAGGTCAGCAGGGTGAGCGTGACGTTGAGCGCGGCGATGTAGAAGCTGTTCCAGTACGCGGTGCCGAACGGCATCGCGGCGAGCGCGTCGGGATAGTTCTCCCAGCGCCACGGGTCGGGCAGCCAGTCGAGCGGGTTGTTCAGCATCTGCCGCACGCTCTTGAACGACGTCAGCAGCATCCAGACGAACGGGAACAGCATCGCCAGCCCGCCGATGGTGAGCGCGGCATGCAGGGCTACCTGCCGGGATCGCATCCGGGTTCCCTCACGTGTCGTAGTGGACGAGGCGCTTTTGCGCGGCGAACTGGACGAGGGTCACCAGCAGCGTCAGGACCAGCAGAATCAGCGCGGCGGCGCTGCTCATGCCGAACTCGAAGTCCTTGAAGCCGAGCTCGTAGACCTGGTAGACGATCGTGCGCGCGCCCTCGTTGTGCTCCGGGTTGACCAGCACGTAGATCTGGTCGAACGCCTGGAACGAGCTGATCACCGCGACGACCGACGAGAAGAAGATCGTGGGCGAGAGCAGGGGCAGGGTGACCGAGCGGAAGATGCGCAGGGCGCCCGCGCCGTCTATCCTGGCGGCCTCGACGATCTGCGGCGGGATGGTCTGCAGCCCCGCCAGGAAGATCACCACGTTGAGGCCGAGCGACGACCAGATCGTCACGATGGCGATGGCCACGATCACCCAGCCGGGATCGCCGAGCCAGTCGGGCGCGGAGATGCCGAACCATCGTTCCAGCGAGGTGTTGAGCACGCCGTACTCGTCTCCGGCCAGGATGATCTGCCACATCAGCGCGACGGCGACCGAGCTGGTGACCACCGGCATGAAGTACAGCACGCGGTAGAAGCCGCTGCCCTTGACGCTGTTCAGCGCGATCGCGATGAGCAGCGCCAGGCCGAGCCCGAACGGCACGGTCAGCAGCGCGAGCTTGACCGTGTTCCACACGGCCAGCCCGAACTCGGGGTCGGTGAGCTGGGCGGCGAAGTTGTCCAGGCCCGCCCACTCCTTCTGGCCGAGCCCGTCCCACCGCATGAAGGCCAGCACGACGGCGAACCCGAGCGGGAAGACCAGGAACACGGCCAGCAGGGTGAGCTGCGGCCCGAGGAAGAACGCGGCCCACCAGCCGTCCCTGTTCCTGACGGTCTTCGCCGCCCGGCCCGCCGCGCGCGGGCGGGCCTCGGTGAGGATCGCCACGGCTAGCCCAGCTTGCTCTCGACGAGCTGCTGCAGCTCGGTCATGCCCTGGTCGAAGCCGACCTTGCCGGTCCACACCTTCATCAGGTGCTCGTTGATGTCGGCGGTCAGGCCGGGCACGGCGACCTCCTCGGGGTAGTTCGCGAAGCCGGTGTCGCGGACGTCGAGGAAGGTCTGGGCGTGGGCGGGGTAGCCGTCGGCCAGCACGACCTGCTCGGCGCCCTTGATCGACGGTACGGCGCCGCCGTTCTTGAGCCGGATGAGCTGGCCCTCCTTGCCGACGAACTCGGTGAGGAAGGTGAACGCCTCCTTGGGCAGCTTGGTGTCCTTGTTGAGCGCCAGGTAGGAGGCGGCCACCGCGCCCGGCATCGGCTCCCCGGTCGTGGACGGGAACGGCACGATGTCGTAGTTGGCCAGGTCGCCGCCCTTCTGCAGGGAGTCGATCATCCAGCGGCCTCCGGCGTAGAAGCCGACCTTGTGCTTGAGGAACTGGGTGCTGGCCCCATTGCTGCTGGGCAGGATGTCGGCGCTGAGGAAGGTCTTGTCCTGGTAGCCCTTGGCCAGCGTCTGCAGCGCCTCGCGGGCCTTGGGGTCGGTGGTGGCGACGAACTTGCCGCCGTCCCACACCTTGCCGCCGAAGCCGTTGATCATGGAGTAGGTGGAGCCGTACCAGTTCCAGAAGATCGAGCCGGCCTTGCCTGCCGCCTTGAGCTTGGCGTTCATCTCCAGATATTTGGCCATCGTCCACTGCTTGGCCTCGTGGAGGGCGGCCGGATCCTCGGTGATCCCGGCGTCCTTCAGGGCCTGCTTGTCGAACCAGAGGACCTCGGGGTTGGTGTCGTTGGGGACGCCGTAGATCTTGCCGTCGCGCTTGGCGCCGCCGTACACGCCGTCGAAGAAGTCCTCCGGCCTGCTCTTGGAGTCGGGACCCGCGAGCTGGTCGTTGAGAGGGCTGAGCACCCCGGCGGAGACGAACTTGCCGATGTTGTCGTCGCCCACGAAGATCACGTCGGGCGCAGTCTTGCTGGTGAGCTGGGTGAGCAGCTTGGGGTGGTACTCCTCGTACTTGGCGACCGACTCCATCTTGAGCCGGATGTTCGGGTGCCGCCTGTGGAACTCGTCGGTGAACTTCTGGTAGAGCTTCACGTCCTCGGCCGATCCCCAGGTCGACCAGCGGACGGTGACCTGGCCCTGGCCGTTGCTCGCGCCGGGAGCGTTCCCGCCGCCGCTGCCGCTGCAGGCGGTGGTGGCGAGGGCGAGGACGCCCAGGATGGCTAGCGCACGCTTCATGGTGGCTCCTTCAGGCTTTGTTGGGGGGTGGGGGGCTCACGGGGAGGCCCTGGGGTCAGGCGAGGCCGCCGCCGTCGACGACGAGGGCCGATCCGGTGATGTAGCTGGCGGCGTCGCTCGCCAGGAAGAGCACGGCCTGGGCGATCTCGTCGGGGGTGCCGGAGCGGCCCATCGGCCGGTCGGCGGCGTCGGACTGGAAGGCGGCCCAGTCCTCGCCGAGCTGGCGGGCCTCGTCGCGCAGCATCGGGGTGTCGGTGTCGCCGGGGTTCACCGAGTTGACCCGGATCCCGGCCTTGGCGTGGTCGATGGCCAGGGCCCTGGTCATGTTGACCACGGCGGCCTTGGACGCGCAGTAGGAGATGGCGTTCCCGCCGCCCTTGAGGCCCCAGCCCGAACCGGTGTTGACGATGGAGCCGCCCTCGGTCATGGCGGGGATGGCGTGCTTGCACATGAGGAAGACCGACCGGACGTTGACCGCCATGACCCGGTCCCACTCCTCGACGTCGAGGTCGAGAGCCGTGGTGCGGCGGATGATGCCCGCGTTGTTGAACAGCACGTGCAGCCCGCCGAAGGTGTCGACGGCGGTCTGGACGATCCTGCGGCAGTCGTCGGAGTCCGACACGTCGGCCCGCACCGCCACGGCGGCCTTGTCACCGGCCTCGGCCGCGATCAGCGCCGCCGTCGCCTCGGCGCCTGGGCCGTCGATGTCGGCGACCACCACCCTGGCGCCTTCGCGGGCGAACAGCAGCGCCGTGGCCCGCCCGATGCCCGAGGCACCGCCTGTGACGATCGCGATCCTGCCCTCGAGCGTGTTCATGGATGGAGCTCCTCACTTGCCGTGCGAATCTGATAGATCGTGCTCTCGCGGTATCCGGTGATCACCTGGACGTGTCCGCCGAGCTTGCCGTCGAGGTTCTCGTCGCCGCTGTCGGCCAGCAGCGGCCGCCCCCGCAACGCGGCCAGCTTCTGCGGGGTGGCCAGCACGAGCAGCCGCCGGCCAGTGGCGTCCCCGTGCCCGATGACCGCGTCGAGCACCCGGGGGGAGACCTGCTGGTTGCCCCGGCCGAGGACGAACCCCTGCCCGCCGATCACCGACAGCACGACGACCGCCTCCCGGCCCGTGACGAGAGCCAGCAGCTCCGCCTCCGAGACGTCACCGGCGACCAGCACGCCCCCGTCGCCGTCCGCTGGCTCGACCACGTCCACGCCCAGCAATGTGGTCGTGAGCCCGAGCGCGCGGCCGACCGCCTGGGTGGTGGCGCCAGGGCCGAGGACGTAGCGGACACCGGGCCGCATTCTTGCCACGACCTCCCGCGCGATGCCCTCCACAGTGGCGGGGAAGGTCGCCGAGGACCCGGCCTTGCGTCCGGACAGGGCGGCCCTGGCGGCGGGGACGCGCAGGCTTCCGTAGAGGCGGGGGCTGACCAGGCCCTGCCGGTAGCGCTCCTCGTCGAGGTCCACCACCTCGGCCTCCACCGTATGGCTCAGCGCGGAGAGGTGAGCCGCGGCGAGGAACCCCGCCGCGGCCGGGCTGATGGCGAAGCATCCCGAGTAGACCTTCACCCCTGCCGGGATGCCCAGCACGGGTGGCGCCTGGTCGCCGAGCTCGCGGACCGCGTCGAGCACGTCCCGCGCGGTCCCGTCACCCCCGGCGAACAGCAGGAGGTCGACGTCGGCCAGCGCGTGGACCGCCCGCCGCGTATCCCGCGCCGTGGTGCCGCCGACCTGATCGGCCGGTTTCGCGCCGTGAGGCGGGCTGGTCAGGGTGTAGGGCGCTGCGGCGGCGAGGGCGCTGTGTTCGCCCATCGGGCCGGGCGCCGTGACCACGCGGGTGCCGGGGCGGCGGGCCAGGAGCGCGCGGACGGCGCGCGCCGCCCGCTCCCCCGCCCGCGGCCTGGCCCCCCTGGCCAGGGCCGCGCGCTGCACGTCGGCGCCGTCGCTGCCCTTCAGGCCCGCCGCCCCGCCCAGCCCGGCCACCGGGTTGACGACCAGCCCGACCACCACATCGCGGTCGGGGTGCCGGATGGGCAGGTCGGCGGTCATGACAGGTGCTTGCGGACGTAGGCGCGCCAGGTGGGCGCCCACGCCTTGGGGTCGTCGAGCGGCGTCATGTCGATCTTGTGCACGCTCTGGTTGTACGGCGCGCCCTTGACGAACTCGGGGTCCTGACGCGCCTCGGCTGCGACGTGGGCCAGGATGGCGGCGTACTCGTCCAGGTCCTCCTTGGAGTACGACTCCGTCGGCTCCAGCGTGAACGGCTCCGGCACCAGGTAGGGGTGGTGGCTGGTCCAGTAGTGGACGCCGAAGTCGGCCGCCCTTACGCCGATCTCCTCCGAGTGGACCCCGGTCTCCTCCGACAGCTCCTGCCAGGAGTAGCGCACCTGCTCGACGCGCCGCTTGTCCCACGGCGCCGACGCCCCGGGGATCTGCAGGATCTTGTGCATCAGGTAGTTGTTGTTGAGCACGGCCGTCTCGGCCACCTGCCGCAGCCCCTCGGCGCCCATGGCCATGATCCAGGCGTAGGCGCGGACGATGTTGGGCGTCACGCCGAGGAACGGCCGCACCTTGCCGATCGAGTGGGGCGGGGTCTCCAGCCCGTAGGCGGAGCCGTCGAAGCTGACGACCGGGCCGGGCAGGAACGGCTCCAGCGCCGCCGAGACGCCGCACGCGCCCGCCGCGGGGCCGCCGCAGGCGTGCGGGGTGGAGAACGTCTTGTGCAGGTTGAAGTGGCACAGGTCGAACCCGGCGTCGCGGGCCCTGGTGATGCCGAGGATGCCGTTGGCGTTGGCCTGGTCGTAGCAGGCCAGGCCGCCCACCCCGTGCACCAGGTCGACGAACTCCCTGATGCGCGGGTTGAAGATGCCGGTGTCCTCCGGGTTGGTGATCATCAGGGCGGCGGTGCGGGGGCCGACGGCCGCGCGCAGCGCCTCGATGTCGGGGTAGCCGTCGGCGTCCGGCATCAGCGTGATCACTTCGTAGCCCGCGGTCTTGGCGCAGGCGGCGTTCGACGGGTGGGAGAACATCGTGGTGATGACCTGGTCGCGGTGGCCCTCGCCGTTGGCGGCGTGGTAGGCGCGGATCATGGCGATGTTCGCGTAGATGGCCGCCGACCCCGATCCGGGCTGCAGGGAGACCCTGGACATGCCGGAGATCTCCGCCAGCATCTTCTCCAGCCGCCAGTAGATCTCCAGCACGCCCTGCACGGTCTCCTCGTGCTGCAGCGGGTGCAGCTCGGCGATCGCGGCGGCGAACCGGTCGTTGACCTTGGGGCTGTACTTCATCGTGCAGGTGCCCTGGCCGACGTCGATGTTGAGGTCGACGCCGAGGTTCTCCTGCGACAGGCGCAGGTAGTGCCGCAGCACGTGCAGCTGCGACATCTCGGGCAGCTTCGGGGGCTCGGCCCGCCGTACCGACGCGGGCAGCTCGACGCGCGGCGCGCCCGGCTCCGGTACGGCCAGGCCGCGGCGGCCGGGGGCCGACAGCTCGAAGATGATCGGCTCGTCCCATCGGGCCTGGTGGAAGCGGCGCAGCGGCGGCTTCGGCGCGACGGGGAGTTCGGCGAAGGACTCCGCGGTGTTCACAGCACCTCCTGGACGGCTGCGGCGAGGCGGTCGATGTCGGCGATGGAGTGGCGTTCGGTCACGCAGACCAGCACGGTGCGCTCGTCGAGGGCGACGCCGCCGAAGATGCCACGGGCGCGCAACCCGTCGAGCAGGGCCGCGCTGGAGGGCACCTCGATGGCGAACTCGCGGAAGTGGATCGCGTCGCTGTGGAGCACGGTGACCGATGCGGCGAGGGCGTCCATGGCGTAGCGGGTGCGGGCCAGGACGGTCTGTCCCAGCTCCCGCATGCCGTGCGGCCCCATGAGCGCCAGGTAGACCCCGGCCGTGATGCCCCAGAGGGCGGCGGCGGTGCCGACCCATTCCTTTCCCTCCTCGCGCAGGGCGAAGGAGGTGCGGTCGTAGAAGACGTCGCCGAAGCCGTACTCGCCGGGGACCTTGGTGGGGGCGATGCCGAACAGCCGGGACGGGAACTCGGCGACCAGCGGCTCGTGGTCCTGCGTGGCGATGTATCCGGCGTGGCCGCCGCCGTAGCTCTGGTGCATGCCGAGCGACTGGATGTCGCCGCAGGCGATGTCGGCGCCGTAGGAGGCGGGCGGGGCGAGCACGCCGAGCGAGATGGGGTCGGCGCCGACCACGAGCAGCGCGCCGTGCGCGTGGGCGAGGTCGGCCAGCTCCCGTCCGCGCGTCTCGACGACGCCGTAGACGTTGGGGGTCTCCAGGTAGATCGCCGCGTAGGAGTCGTCGAACTCCGTGACGGCGATCTCGCCGCTGTCGGCGACCGGGGCGAGGACGATCTCGATGTCATGGCTGAGGAAGTCGCGCAGTTTGCTCAGCTTGTCCGCGCTGACGGCGCCGCTGACGAGCACCTTCGAGCGCCGGGTGTAGCGGCAGGCCATGCGCAGGGCCGTACCCGCCGCCTGGAAGCCGTCGTAGGTGGGGACGTTGACGACGTCCATGTCGAGCAGCTCGCCCATCATGCTGACGTACTCGAACAGCGCCTGGAACCGTCCGTGGTCCTCGTACGGCTCGCCGGCGTAGGCGGTCAGGAACTCGCTTCGGGAGTTCACCTCGTCGCAGACGGCCGGCACGTAGTGGGGGTAGCAGCCGTGCCCGAGGAAGCTCAGCGCCTGCTCGGTGTCGGTGACGCGGTCGAACAGGCCCTTCATGTGGCGCACGAGGTCGTGCTCGGCGACGAAGGGCTCCGGCAGGTCGAGCGGCCTGGCCAGGCGCAACTCCTGCGGGATGTCGGCGTAGAACTCCTCGACGCTCGACGCGCCGATGGCGGCGAGCATCTCGGCCCGCACGCCGGGCTCGGCGTTCGGGATGTACGGGTGCGTCACGTGTCTCCTTCGATCCTGAGCACGACGGCGTCGCGCGGGGCGAGGCTGATGACGCCTCGCAGGTCGCTCTCGGTGAGCAGGTCCCTGCCCGGGTACGGGAGGGTGACCTGCTGCGGGCTGGTGGTGTGGTTGAGCAGGAAGAGGTGCTCGCCCCGCCTGGTGGCCTCCACGCCCGGCGGGACGTCGATCGTCCGGACCGCGTGGAGCACCCGGTCGAGGACGGGCGTGAGGTCGTCGAGCAGGCAGCTGACGTAGGTGGCGGTGCCGTTGCGGGTGACGGCGGGCAGGCCGTCCAGGTCGCCGCCCTCGTAGTGGGCGAGCACCTCCACGTCGTCGCCGACCACGCGGGGCCACTCGGCCCACGTACGGGCAAGCCCCGCGCCGCCGTCGGCGTGCCGTACCTGCTGGGTGGTCCCGTCGGGCAGCGGCCAGCACTCGTCGATCGCGACGCCCAGCAGGTCGGTCAGTGGGCCGGGGGCGCCGCCGTCGTGGACCCTGTCGTACTCGTCGACCACGCCGCTGAACGGGCCGACGACCAGCTCGCCGGTGACGGAGGCGAGGGCCTTGGCCTGCTCCGCCGTACAGAGGTAGAGGTTGGGCACGATCACCACGCGGTAGGCCGACAGGTCGCGCTGCGGCGGCGCCAGGTCGACGGAGATCCCGCGGGCGTGCAGCGGCGCGTACCAGGCGAGCAGCAGGTCCTTGAGCTTGAGCCGGTTGGACGGCATCGACTCCGGCGCCTCCAGACCCCACCAGCTGTCCCAGTCGAGGACGAGCGCCACCTCGGCGCGCGTGGTGGTGCCGGCGACGTCGGCCAGCCGCCGAAGGTCGGCGCCGAGCCCGATCGTGTCCTGCCAGCCCCGCGTGCGGGTGCCGCCGTGCGGGAGCATCGCCGAGTGGAACTTCTCGGGTCCGTACTTCGCCTGACGCCACTGGAAGAACATCACCCCGTCGGCGCCGTGGGCCACGGCCTGGAGGCTGTGCAGGCGCATCATGCCGGGCGGCTTCGGCGCGTTGACCTCGCGCCATGACACCGCCGACGGCGCCGACTCCAGCAGCAGCCAGGGGCGTTGCTTGAGCGAGCGCATGAGGTCGTAGCTCAGGGCGACCGCCACGTGTGAGGCGGGGTCGGCGGGGTCGGGGTAGGCGTCGTCGCTGACCAGGTCCTCCGCCGCGGCCCACGACCAGTAGTCGAGGCCGTGCAGGATGCTCATGAAGTTCGTGGTCACGGGTACGGCGGGCGTGATCGCGCGCAGCGCGTCGCGCTCGGCGGTGAACAGCTCCAGCAGGGCATCGCTGCAGAAGCGGCGCCAGTCGAGCAGCTGGGCGGGGTTGACCGGGCCCGGCGCCTTGCGGGGCGGCTCGATCTGCTCGAAACCGGTGTAGTGCTGGCCCCAGCAGGAGGTGCCCCAGGCGTCGTTCAGCGCGCCGATCGTGTCGTAGCGGGCCCGCAGCCAAGCTCGGAAGTGCCGGGCGGACTCGGGGCAGAAGCATTCGAGGGTGTGGTCGGCGTACTCGTTGCCCACGTGCCACATCGCCAGCGCCGGGTGGTCGGCGTACCGGGTGGCGATCGCGGTCGCCAGGCGCACGGCGTGCTCGCGGAAGATCGGCGAGCTCGGGCAGTAGCCCTGCCGGGACCCGAACTCCAGCCGCACCCCTTGCGCGTCGACCGGCATGACCTCCGGGTGCTCGCGCACCAGCCAGGGCGGCGGGGTGGCCGTCGCGGTGGCCAGGTCGGCGCTCACCCCGTTGGCGTGGAGCAGGTCGAGGACGCGATCCAGCCAGCCGAAGTCGTACGCGCCCCGCGTGGGCTCGAGCCGCGACCAGGAGAAGACGGCGACGGTGGCCATCGTGACCCCGGCCTCGGCCATGAGCCGGACGTCCTCGGCCCAGACCTCCTCCGGCCACTGCTCGGGGTTGTAGTCACCGCCGAACAGCAGCCCCGGCACTCGGGTCAGACGCACTCTAAGATCCTTTCTGGCCGGTCCGTAAATCTGTATTCAGAATTCATAGTGTAGTATTTTGCATCACGTCAAGGGCTGAGCCGCTGAGCGACTCTGGGGACCGAAGGAGCGACATGCCGATCGACCGGCGACCGCTACGCGAGCAGATCAGGGAAGAGCTGCTGAGCAGGCTCGATCGGGGCGACTTCGCCGCCGGGACGGACATCAACGAGGTCGCGCTGGCGACCGAGCTCGGCGTCAGCCGCACTCCCCTGCGCGAGGCGTTGATCACCCTGGCGGGCGAGGGCGTGCTGGAGAGCAACCAGGGCCGCGGGTTCCGGTTCGCCCCGGTCAGCAGGAAGGAGTTCAGGGAGCTCTGCGAGATCGTCGCCGCGCTGGAGTCGCTGGCGCTCGACCTGTCCGACCCCGCCTACCTGCGTGAGATCGCGCCCGAGCTCCTCAGACTGGCCCGCGACTTCCCCGACCGGATCGCCGAGCAGCAGATCATAGAGCGGCACGACGACGAGTGGCACGACCTGCTGCTGAGCGGATGCCGTAACGAGCGCCTGCTCGACCTCATCACCAGCGTCAAGGCGGGGATGCGCCGCTACGCGCACCTGCTCGCGGGTGACGAGACGCCGCTGGAACGGGAGGCGGCGGAGCATCGCCGCGTGGCCGAGCTCCTCATGGCCGGAGAACTGGCCCAGGCGTCGGAGGCGCTGCGCGGGAACTGGGTCAACGGGATGGAACGGATGATGTCGCACATCCCAGCCCCTGAGGGCGCTGCAAGCACGTGACTGCTGAGCGGGCCCTCGCCGGGCTGAGCACAGGCGGGGGCCCGCAACCCGAACCCACATGGGCCCGACCGTGGCCGAGCTCCACGCGGGAGATTCCGGACCGGGTCATCAGGCTGCAGTTGCCGGTAGAGGCGGATGATCTGCTCGAAGTCGCCAAGCCGGGCCTCCCGGAACATGCGTGGAGCATAGCCAACGCGCCGAGTCCGCCTTCTGCCGGTGTCGACGCCGCGGAAGGGCCCCGGCCAGGGATGTCCCGGCGGCTGCGGTCGTCATCGAGTGATGCGCCCGGCGGACAGGAGCGGACTCCTGATAGTCCTCACCGCCGCCTCCATCCAGGACCATCCTGGCCAAGCTACTCACCGAGGCACGGTGCCTAACCCATGACAGACGCCAGCGCGATCACCCATGAGCAACCCCTGGGGTACGCGAGGGTTCTCCCTCGCCTGGGGTCTGGGGCAACGCCCCAGTGTCCCAGCCCGAGCCGAAGGCGAGGCCCACGCCCTCGGCCCAAGAAAACGCCTTTCGGGCGGGTTACTTGATGCCGGCCTCGCGCATGTCGCGGAGTTCGCGCTTCAGCTCCTTGATCTCGTCGCGCAGTCGGGCCGCCACCTCGAACTGCAGGTCGGCCGCCGACTGGTGCATTTGTTCGGTGAGCGACTCGATGAGCGTCTCCATCTGCGCCCGCGGCATCTCCCCCGCGATCGCCTTGGCGTGCTGTCCTGCTGCCTTGGCCGCGAAGCCCGGCACCGGGGCCTTGCCGCGGGACTGCTGCCTGCCGCTGCCCATCAGCTGCTCGGTGTCGGCGTCCTCACGCTGCAGCGAGTCGAGGATGTCGGCGATCTTCTTGCGCAGCGGCTGCGGGTCGATGCCGTTGGCCTCGTTGTAGGCGATCTGCTTGGCCCGGCGTCGCGAGGTCTCCTCGATCGCCCGCTCCATCGACGGGGTGATCTTGTCGGCGTACATGTGGACCTGGCCCGACACGTTTCGCGCCGCGCGGCCGATCGTCTGGATCAGCGAGGTCTCCGAGCGCAGGAAGCCCTCCTTGTCGGCGTCGAGGATGGCCACCAGCGACACCTCGGGCAGGTCGAGGCCCTCACGCAGCAGGTTGATGCCGACGAGCACGTCGAACTCGCCCATCCGCAGCTCGCGCAGCAGCTCGATGCGGCGCAGCGTGTCGACCTCGCTGTGGAGGTAGCGGACCCTGATGCCGAGCTCGAGGAGGTAGTCGGTGAGGTCTTCGGACATCTTCTTGGTCAGCGTGGTGACCAGGACCCGCTCGTCCTTGTCGGCGCGCTCGCGGATCTCGTGGACCAGGTCGTCGATCTGGCCCTTGGTCGGCTTGACGACCACCTCGGGGTCGACGAGACCGGTGGGGCGGATGACCTGCTCGACGACCTCGCCCTTGACCCTGCCCAGCTCGTAGGCGCCGGGCGTGGCCGACAGGTAGACGGTCTGGCCGATCCGCTCCAGGAACTCCTCCCACTTCAGCGGCCGGTTGTCGAGCGCGGACGGCAGGCGGAAGCCGTGGTCGACGAGGGTGCGCTTGCGGGAGGCGTCGCCTTCGTACATCGCGCCGATCTGCGGCACCGTCTGGTGGGACTCGTCGAGAACGAGCAGGAAGTCTTCGGGGAAGTAGTCGAGCAGCGTGTTGGGCGCGCTGCCGGCCTCGCGGCCGTCCATGTGGCGCGAGTAGTTCTCGATGCCGGCGCAGGTGCCGACCTGGCGCATCATCTCGAGGTCGTAGGTGGTGCGCATCCGCAGCCGCTGCGCCTCCAGCAGCTTGCCCTGCCGTTCGAGCTCGGCCAGCCGTTCGGTCAGCTCGGCCTCGATGCCGTCGACCGCCTTGGCCATGCGCTCCTCGCCCGCCACGTAGTGGGAGGCGGGGAAGATGTAGAGCTCCTCGTCTTCGGTGATGACGTCGCCGGTGAGCGGGTGCATCGTGGACAGCTTCTCGATCTCGTCACCGAACATCTCGATGCGGACGGCCAGCTCTTCGTACTTGGGGATGATCTCGATCGTGTCGCCGCGCACCCTGAACGTGCCGCGGGTGAAGGCCAGGTCGTTGCGGGCGTACTGCATGTCGACCAGGCGGCGCAGCAGCTGGTCGCGGTCGACCTCCATGCCGACGCGCAGCCTGGTCATGCGGTCGACGTATTCCTGGGGCGTGCCGAGGCCGTAGATGCACGAGACGGAGGCGACCACGATCGTGTCACGCCTGGTCAGCAACGAGTTGGTCGCCGAGTGGCGCAACCGCTCGACCTCGTCGTTGATCGAGGAGTCTTTCTCGATATAGGTGTCGCTCTGCGGCACGTAGGCCTCAGGCTGGTAGTAGTCGTAGTAGGACACGAAGTATTCGACCGCGTTGTTGGGCAGCATCTCGCGCAGCTCGTTGGCGAACTGCGCGGCCAGCGTCTTGTTGGGCTGCATGACGAGCGCGGGTCGCTGCAGTCGCTCGATCAGCCAGGCGACCGAGGCCGTCTTGCCCGTGCCGGTGGCGCCGAGCAGGACGTTGTCCTTCTCCCCCGCCAGCACCCTGCGCTCCAGCTCGGCGATCGCCGTCGGCTGGTCGCCGGAGGGGGTCATCTCGGTGACGACCTCGAAGGGCGCCACCCTGCGCTGCAAATCTGTTACCGGCCGCATGTCATTCACTGTAGGCGGTGGCACTGACATTTCTTACGGCAAGCCCACCCACCCCACCGCGGTCACCGGCTGACGTCCGTCCAAGCACGCCACTCCAGCCGGACTCCGGTCCCCGCCGTCACATCGGGGTCGTTTCTTCCCGCATCCCCGTGCAACGTCAGCCCCTCCTGCACCGTCTATATCGGGATGGAAGGGACCACATGACCGACGATCTGCTGTTCGAAACGTTCGTCGCCAACAGGGCCGACGCGCTGACACGGTACGCGTATGCGCTGACCGGCAACCCGCACGACGCGGCGGACCTGGTGCAGGAGGCGCTGGTGCGGCTGCGCGGCTCGTGGTCGCGGGTGCGCAGCAAGCACGACCCCGAGAGCTACGTGCGGGTGTCGATGACCCGCCTGCACATCAACGTCTGGCGCAGGCGGCGGCGCGAGTACCTCGCGTGGGATCCGCCCGACACGCAGACGGCCGACGTCCCTTCCGCGTGGGCGGACATCGACTCCGAGGTGTGGCGGGAACTTTCTCGCCTGCCCCGCCGTCAACGCGCGGTGATCGTGCTGCGCTACTACGAGGACCGTTCGGACGAGGAGATCGCCTCGATGATGGGCGTCTCCCAGGGCACGGTCCGCAGCCAGGCCTCCCGTGCCCTCGACAAACTCAGATCGAGCCTCACCGGCCTCGCCGAAGATGTCCAGGGAAGCGACTCAGGGACCGGGCTCCTGGAGGGCGTCAGGGAGAGCACCCGAGGAACCGGGCTCGCGCGACGAACCCACCATGCCGGCCCAGCAACCCGGCTCGCGGGAAGCGCTCGAGGAAGCGATGCCCCAGGAACCGGGCCCACGTATGGAACTCGGGAAGCCGACCCGGCAACCCGGCTCGCGGGAGGCGTCCAGGAGAACGACCCGGGAACCGGCCCCGCATCAGGAGGCCCCGCGCCGGGGCGCGAAGGGGCGCCGCGGCGTCCGATCCACGCAATCGTCAAGGAGGGCGCGCGATGAGCGAGCTGGAAACCCTGCTGTCCGACTCCCTGTCCCGTGCGGCGGGCCGCGCGCCCGCCGCTCCCCACGATCTTCTCCAGCGGGTGGCCGCCGCCCGCCGCCGCCGTCGCAGGGGCACGGCGGCGGCGGGCGCGGCGGCCGTGGCCCTGGTCACGATGGCCGGGTTCCTCGTGACGACGTCGATCTCCGACGGCGCGCCGCGGGAGGCTGCCGCGTCCTCCACAGGGCTCGGCCAGGCGCGGCCGTTGAAGAAGGTGTGGCCTGGCGCGGTGCACACGATCCCGCTCACGCTCCCGAACGGCAGGCCGTACCACACCGAGAGGTTCCTCGACCCTGACACGCTGCTGGTCCGCACCCTGAAGGGCGGCCACGCCGACCGCTCCGACGGGCTGTGGGCCTACAACGTGAAGACCCGCGCGGCGAGCAGGCTGGTCGCCGTCAAGACGCCGAAGGGCACGGTGGGGAGCTGGTCGTTCACCGCCATGGGCGAGGGCCAGCTGGTGTGGTGGACGCTGCGCAGGGACGGCGACCGCCGGGTGGTGGACATCTGGGCGGCACCGGTGAAGGGCGGCGCGCAGCGCGAGGTCACCTCCTTCCACGGCGCGCCGGGAAGGGCGGAGATCGACGCGTTCGAGGTCGCGGACGGGAAGGTCGTCTGGTCCCTGGGCCGCGACGGAGGCGTGTACGAGGCGCGGCTGGCGGGCGGGGCATCCAAGAAGATCGCCGGGACGGAGGGGCTGCACCTGATGCGCTGGCCGTGGGCGGCGGCGTTCCAGTTCCCGCGCAAGAAGCACTTCGATCGGCCGCCGTACGGCGAGTTGGTGAACGTCCTCACCGGCGAGCGGCGCGCGGCTCCCGCGACGCAGTCACAGCAGGCGCAGTCGGAGCAGGCACAGTCACAGCAGGCGCAGTCGCAGCAGCCGTGGGACTGCGGGATCACCTGGTGCGTGTCCGGCGACAAGGCTCGCACGCGCGACGGTTCCCGTGAACGCGATCTGCCCGGGTACCCGTTCGGCAACCTGCCCGCGATGGACCGCTTCCTTGTGGTCACCAAGATGGACGGCGCCAGGTTCAAGGGCATGGTGCTCTACGACCTGGAGACGGGGAAGTCAGGCGACCTCGGCATCAAGCGGAACCGCGACGGCTCCTTCAGCTCCCCGACGCTCGACCACCGCGCTCCCGCGATGTTCGCCTACGAGCTCGGCGACAAGATGGTGGTCGTCGATCTGGCCGTCGCGGCCCACTGAGCGTCGTGGGCCACGAGCGTCGCGGCCCGTGAGCGTCGCGGCCCGTGAGCGTCGCGGCCCGTGAGCGTCGCGGCCCGTGAGCGTCGCAGGGCGGTGAGCGTCGCGGGCCCCTGAGCGTCGCGAGGCGGTGACCGTCGCGAGGCGGTGAGCGTCGCGGGGCGGTGACCGTCGCGAGGCGGTGACCGTCGCGGGGCGGTGACCGTCGCGAGGCGGTGAGCCGAAACTTCGCGCAGGGCGTTTACATGGGGGCACCTGCTCGGATATCTCCTAGGGAAGGTCCTCACCGTCCCAGCGTGCCGACTCCTCGGGCCTCGCCCGGGGGACCTCTCCACCGTTGCGGGATGTTGACATCCTTTTGCAAGCGATCATCAAGAGATGCCCGATACGGTACGGATTCCCCCAGGTTCGACGAGAGAGGTGCGATGTCTCGACCAAGAGAGGCCCTGATCCAAGCGGGTCAGGGCATAGCTCAGGCCGTGGTCCAAGGCGGGAACGTACGGCAGGCCATGGGCCAGGCAGTCGAACAGGCCGTGGGTCAGGTCGGTCAGTTGGCGGGGCAGACACCCGGCTTCCAGCTCAACCCGCACGACTTCCTCGCCGCCCGCGACGGAGGGGCCTCCGTCGGCACGGTCATCGAGGCGCGTTCGGCGTCGCTGAGCGAGGCCGGTGAGATCGTCAGCCGCAGCTTCAGCGAGCGCGGCCAGAACGGCGAGCCGCTGCACGTCATCTCTCCCGTCGTGATCCCCAAGGGCAGCACCGCCAAGGTGGTCATCCCGCTGGTCGTCCTGGTCGCGCTGGGGCTCGTCGGCGCGCTCGGCAACGTGGTCCCCGGCATCGACGTGCTGTTCGGCCCGCACTACTGGATCGTGCTGGTGGTGGCGGCGGCGTTCCTGTGGTGGCGGCGCAGCGTCGTCATGGTGCCGGAGGGCTGCAAGGCGCTGATCACCAAGTTCGGCAAGCTGGTGCACATCGCCGACCCTGGCAGGGTGACGCTGTTCAACCCGTGGAAGCGGGTCAGCTACATCGTCAACACCACGCGCGAGTACCCGTTCAACGCGCCCATCCGCGAGGCGCCGACCCAGCAGGGCGTCAAGGCGAGCGTCGACCTGTTCCTGCAGTTCAGGATCGAGAACCCGGCGGAGTTCATCTTCGTGCTCGGCTCGGTCAGCGGCTTCCAGTCCAAGCTGCAGAACGCCATCAGCGAGGTCACCCGCTCGCTCATCTACGCCCAGCGGGCCGAGGAGATCTACGACCTGGTGGGCGAGAGCACGCTAGGCATGCTCGACAACCTCAACCAGCAGTTCCTGCCTGCCGTACGGCTGACGGACGTGAACATCACCCACGCCGAGCCGTCCAGCCAGGAGTACCGGATGGACCTGGCGGCCCCCGAGATGGTGCGGGTGGCCAAGGAGGCCTACACCTACGAGTACGAGCTGCAGCTGCGCAAGGAGCAGAACGAGGGTGACCTCATCAAGGAGCTGGCCGGGCTGCAGGAGACGCTGAGCGCCATCCAGGCCGAGATCGCCGCCTACCAGGCGCGCATGGACACCGCGCTGGAGCGGGCCTCGCACCAGGCCAAGGCGCAGGCCAGGCAGCGGCTGGTAGAGGCGGAGTCGACGGCCAACGCCAACTCCGCGCTGCTGGAGGCGCAGGCGCTGGACATCAGGGCGCTGTCGGCGGCCGAGGCCCCCGAGATCCTCGACTACCGCTTCCAGCAGGACCTGCTGGACAAGCTGGAGTCGGTCGCGGCGCGGCTGCCGCAGGTGGTCCAGGTGGGCGAGGAGACCGACATCGACTTCCTCGCGCTGGCCCAGCAGCTGGTCGGCGGCAAGGGCGCGGCGCTGTTCTCGCCCGAGGACATGGCGGCCATCAGGTCCAGGCTGGCCGAGATCGGGCAGCGGGTGGAGGGGCGCGAGGACGAGATCGCGGCGCTGCTCAAGCGGGCCGCCGACGACGTGGCCGGGGCGTCCGATCCCGATCCCGTCGCCATCCCCGACCCGGTCATCCCCACGATCCCGGCCGCATCGGCCACCCCCGCGATCCCCGGAGCGCCCGTCACCACCAGCCCAAGCGAGGCAAGCCGCCCGAGCGGCACGAGCAACCCGAGCGGTCCAGGCGGTCCGAGCGGCCAGAGCGGCGCGGGCCGCCACGCCTCGCCGCCGCAGAGCGCCCACGACTGGGCGAACGTCGACGTCGAAACGACGATCGAGCGCCCGATGCGGCTGCCCAACCCCGCGACCCCCTCGACCCCCGACGCGCTGCCGTCCTACCACCGCCCGGTCCAGCCGCCCGCGCCGGGCTCGGCCGTACCCGGCTCGCCGTCCCAAGGCGGCACCACTCCGGCACCCCCGCGCGAAGGCACCACCCCAGCGTCGCCCCCGCGCGAAGGCACCGCATCGGGAACGCCCGCACAGGGCGCCACACCGGGAGCGCCCGCACAGGGTGGCCCCGCACAGGGAACGCCCGCACAGGGCAGCGCGGGGCAGGCGGCCGAGTGGCCCGCCGTACCAGGCGCCTCAAGTGGAGGCTGGCCGGCCCCGCCTCCCGAGCCGCGCCCGCTCGGCACCCCCGTCTGGCCCGCTCAGCAGCCCCAGGGCACCGAGGAGGATGACGCTCGATGAGCCGCGAGTTCTCGAAGATCAAGGAGTCGCTGGCCGCCTGGTCCGACATCCGCCAGCTCCTGCGCGGCGGTGAGCAGGGCCAGCTCGTGCCCGTCGTCATCCCCAAGGACCGGCGCGGCTTCGCGTGGGTCACGCTGGTGCTGCTCGCCCTGTACTTCGCCGGGATGGCCGTCTTCGCGGGCGAGCTGCTGGCGGCGCTGGCCGCCGTCGCCGTCCTGCTGGTCGCCCTGGTCTGGATGTGGCGGCGCGCCATCATCGAGATCGAGGAGGGCACCACCGGCGTGCGCAGCAGGTGGGGCGCCATCACCGGGGTCCTGCCTCCCGGCCGCCACTACCTGTGGCTGCCGTGGGACAGGGTGGACGCGGTCGTCGACACCTCCACCGAGATCCCCTACTCGGCGCCCATCTCCGCCTGCCCGACGGCCGAGAACGTGCCGCTGAAGTCGATCGAGTTCTTCCTGAAGTTCCGCATCGTCGACCCTGTGGCGTTCGTCCGCACGATCGGCGCGGGCAACTTCGACCTGGTGCTGTCCAGCGCCGTGCAGGACGCGATCAGGCAGCGCAGCCGCAGGGTCAACACCGAGCGCGCCTACGACCTGCGCGGTTCCGACGTCGGCGACATGCAGGAGGCGCTCAACAGGCAGCTCGGCAGGTACGGCGTGCGCGTCACCGGCGCCAACATCCCCGACGTGCAGCTGCCCGACCAGTACCAGCAGCACCTGGCCACCAGGGAGAAGGTCGCCAAGGAGCTGTCGGCCTACGAGCGCGAGTGGGAGCTGACCCGCAAGCGCCGTATCGACACCCTGCTGATGGAGATCGAGCGGTCGAAGAAGACTCGCGACGCCCGCGTCGTCGAGGTCAAGGCCGCCCACAACACCGCCCGCAAGGACGTCGCCCGCATGCTGGAGGAGCAGGAGACCGAGGCGCAGCGGGTACGCTGGGAGATCGAGGCGCGGGGCAGGGCCGAGCTCACCGCCGCCGAGAACGAGGCGAAGGCGCTGCGCAGGCTCGCCGCCTCCTACCGCGACAACCGCGCCGTCCTGCAGTACGAGCTGGCTCGCCGCCGTCTCGACGTGGGCGCCAAGCTGGCCGAGAGCGCCCCGCAGCCGCTGGTCGTCCGTACGGCGAGCGGTCAGGGCGACTCGGCGCTGTCCACGTTGCTCCTGGCCCAGCTGCTGCCCAGGTTCGCTGGGAACGGCCCGGCCAACCCACCCGTTGCGCAGTAAAAAACCTCAAGGAGAAGCCCCAATGGTGTTCCGTAAGCTGATGGCCGCCTTCGGCGCGGGCGTCGAGGTCGACACGGTCCTGCACAACGCCACGGTCAGGCCGGGCGAGGCCCTGCGCGGCGTGGTCAACTTCAAGAGCGGCAGCTCCGACTACAAGGTCGACGGGATCACCATCGACCTCACCGCGGTGGTCGAGGTCGAGAGCGGCGACAACGAGTACAAGACGACCTACAGCTTCCTGCGCCAGCAGGTGGCGGGCGCCTTCCAGCTGGCCGGGGGCGCCTCCCACTCTCAGCCGTTCGAGATCCCGGTGCCGTGGGAGACGCCGATCAGCGCGATCGGCAACCACCCGCTGCACGGGATGCGCCTGGGCGTGCAGACCGAGCTGGCGCTGGCGGGCGCGATGGACAAGGGCGACCTCGACCCGCTGTACGTCACGCCGCTGCCGGTGCAGGAGCAGGTGCTGGCCGCGCTCGACCGGATGGGCTTCCGCTTCAAGAAGGCCGACCTGGAGCGGGGCACGCTGTACGGCTCGACGATGCCGTTCTTCCAGGAGATCGAGTACTACGCGGGCGGCCAGTGGCGCAGCCACTTCAACGAGCTGGAGCTGACGTTCCTCGCGGGCCCGTCCCAGATGGACGTCATCCTGGAGGCCGACAAGCGCGGCGGCTTCCTCACCTCCAGCCACGACTCCTACAACCGCTTCACCGTCCGCTACGGCGACCACCCCGGCGCGGCCGAGCAGGCGCTGCAGTCGGGCCTGGAGCAGATGGCCCGCCGCCGCGGCTGGTTCTAAACAGCGAGGGCGCGAGGGGCCGCCCCGGCCCCTCGCGCCGCTCAGGTCGGGTCGATCATCCCGTCCGGTACATCCTGGCGATCCATCCGCGATACTTCGCCCCGCCGCGCGCCCGGTAGTCGTGGCGGCGGTAGACGTGGAAGACCGCCTGCTTCACCCACGCGGCACCCGCCGGCAGGTTCGGCGGCAGCGAGGTGATCGGGTACCCGCGGTAGGACCGCACGCGCACCCCCAGCCCTGCCGCCGCGGCCTTGGCGAACCGGGCGGAGGCGGTGTGGTCGGGGTGGTCGGGATGGACGGCTGGCGTTCCCGAGGGGTCGAGCGTTCTCAGCTCGGTCGGCCTGAATCTGGCCAGCAGCGCGGCGAGCATGCCGATCACGTCCGCCTTCGACAGGCACGGGCCTGGCGAGACGAACGCCCGCACGCAGCCCGTCGCCCCGGACAGCAGCCGCGACAGCGCGTGGCCGCCGCCGTCGGCGCGCGGGTCGCCCCCGTCCGGGAGCCCCACGAAGACCAGGCGCACCCTCGGCCTGCCGACCAGCCGCTCGATCCTGACCGGCACCCGGCCCACCAGCACCGTACGGCCCCGCCACCGGTCGGGCACGCCCGCCAGCCACGCGTAGGCGGCGCGGATGCCCTCCTGCCGCTGTCTGGCGTAGGCGTGCGGGTCCTGTCCGTCGTCGAGGCCCGCCGTCCCCTCTCCCGCGGTGAGGAAGACCGTCATCGTGGGCCGCCCCGCGATCACGCCGCCGAACAGGTCAGGGCTCATGAACAGCAGGTCGTCGTCGGGGTGGGCGACCACCTGGACCAGCCGCTCGCCCGGCGGCGGCAGGCCGAGCAGGTGCCTGATCGGCCGGACGGCGAAGGGCGCCACCGGGATGAGGACGAGCGCGACGGCGACGACCAGGCTGAGCGCGCGCATGCCGTACCTGAAGAACAATCCCCACCCCCGTGCGTCGACCGTAGTGACGGGCGTGGTGACGCGTCATCGGCCGGAAGTCGGGTCTGTCTCATCCCTTGGTATTACTATGCGCTGGTGATCGCGTGACGCTCTCGTTACCATGGCGTGGGGATCGCGAGGAGGTGCGGGGCACACCATGAGGCGGCTCGTCACAGGGATGAAGCGGGTCGCGCCATGGGCGGCGCAGAACGCCGACGGCGCCATCGCGCTGACGCTGGCGATCGTGGTGGGCGTGCTCGGCATCATGCCGCCGACGGTGATCCGCGACGACGTCCAGAACGACATCATCAGCGCCGCGACGCTGGTCATCCTCGCCCTCGTCGCCACCGCGCTGCTCAGGGACCGCGTACGGCAGGCGCCGGTCGAGCGCACGATCACCTCCGGCGCCCTGACCCAGCTGCCCGCCCGCCTGGAGCGTCTCGACCACCTGGAGTCGCTGGTCGCCGGCACCCGCAGGGCGCTGGACGAGCTGCAACTGGTCAGGGTGCTCGGCAGCAGGCAGGAGATCGGCGAGGCGCTGGCCGATGCCCGCAAGGACACCACCAGATGGAGCTTCAAGGGCGGCACCGGCACCTACCTGCGCGCGGTCACCCTGCCGGAGTGCGTGGCGGCCTCCCGCAAGGTCAGGCGGCACCTGACGATCACGGTCGAGATCGTCGATCCCACGAACGAGGACGTCTGCGAGGCCTACGCGCACTACCGGCGCTCGCTGTCGGATCTGCCCGACGGCACGGGCGAGCGCTGGTCGACCGACAGGGCCAGGAAGGAGTCCTACGCGACGATCCTGGCCGCCTTCTGGCACCGCCAGCGCTACGGGCTGCTCGACATCAGCGTCGGCCTGTCCCACACGATGACGACCTTCCGCTGGGACCTGTCGGCCACGCGGCTGGTCATGACCGTCGAAGACCCGAACAGGGCGATGAGCGCCCTGGCCGGCACCTTCTACTACGAGAACTGCGACTCTGAGCTGCGGCTCAGCCTGGAGCAGGCGCGGCGGGTGCCCATCGAGCGCTACAAGGCGGTGCCGCTCAGCGACGAACCCACGGTCGAGGAGGTCGAGGAGCTGTTCAGGCGGATCGAGCTACCGTTGCCGAAGGCCTACACCGAGCATGACGTCGTGGACGTCACCAGGAAGGCGCTGCGGGCCAAGGACCCCTACGGGTCATGAACCACCGGGCGGTGCGCGAGGAGATCCTGCGCGGCGGGGGCAGGCGGTGGGCGCTGCGCGCGCTGGCCGACCTGGGCGGGCTGCGGGCCGTACGGCATCCGCTGGGTTTCGTGTGCCTGCCGCTCGACCGCGACGGCGGTGAGGGCGTGTGCCTGCACCTGTGGTCGAAGGCGTTCCCGCACGCCGGCGCGACCACCTCGCAGATCCACTGCCACAGCTGGGACCTGGTCAGCCACGTCCTGTACGGGCAGGTGCGCAACGTGCACGTGGTCGTCGAGGACGCGGGCGCCGACGCCACGCACCGGGTGTTCGAGGTGGTCAGCGACCCGGGCGGCGACCGCATCGAGCCGACGGGGCGCACGGTGCGCCACCGCACGGGGCTTGAGGAGGTGTTCGGCGAGGGCGACACCTACACGCTGCCCGCCGACAGCTTCCACTCCAGCGTCGTCCCCGAGGACGGGGAGGCGGCCACGATCGCTCTGGGCAGCGGCCGTCCCGGCAGTCGCGACCTGTCGCTCGGCCCGCTCGGCACGCCCGCCCACCACATCGTCCGCGAGCGTCTCGACGCCGCGGAGACCGCGCGAGCGGCGAGACTGATAGCCGAGCACCTCATCTAGGGAGGACCCCTTGGACCTCGAGCACGCTCGGCAGGTGGCGGTGCAGGCCGCCGAGGCCGCAGGGAGACTGCTGCGCGAGGGCGAGCGGGGCGCGCTGGGCGTGCGGCCGAAGGGGGAGAACGGCGACGTCGTCACCGACCTCGACCTGGCCTCGGAGAAGCTGCTGCTCGAACGGATCCTCACTGCCTTCCCCGCCCATGCGGTGATCGCCGAGGAGTCCGGGCTCGTGGGCGCGTCCGGCGCGGAGTGGACATGGCTGATCGACCCGCTCGACGGCACCAACAACGTGGCCATCGGCCTGCCCGCCTACGTCGTCGGCCTGGCGCTGTGCCATCACGGGCGGCCCGTGGTGGGCGTGGTGCACGAGCCCGTCCCCGCCCGCACGTGGTCGGCCGTCCGGGGGCGCGGGGCGTGCGGTCCTTCGGGGGTACGGCTGGCGCCGCCGTACCGGCCGTGGCGGCACGGGCCCGTGGTGGCCTGGACGCAGGGGCACGAGGTCTCGCGCGCCGCGGCGCATCCGCTGAAGATGCGCCTGGACCTGGGCGCGCGGCGGGTGCTGCAGCTGTGGGCGCCGCTGCTGTCGTGGGCGATGCTGGCCAGGGGCGACATCGACGGTTTCGTCGGCTACTGCGCCGAGGCGGTGGACCTGCCCGCGGGGGCGCTGCTGGCCCACGAGGCCGGCATCGAGATCAGAGCGCTGGACGGCGGCCCGTTCCCCTGGGGCGTCGACGGGCCGCCGGAGGACCGCAGCTTCGTGGCCGGCCACCCGCAGGCGATCCCGGCCCTGCTGGAGCTGGTCGGCGCAACCTGAGGCTGCCACCGGTCGGCAGGACGGCCGGGCCCGCCGGGCCCGCCAGGTCGGCTCGATCGGCCTGCTCAGCCCGAGGTCAGGCCAAGGTCAGCCCGAGGTCAGCGCGAGAGCGGCCACCGAGGCCGCGATCCCCGCGACCGCCAGACCCGCGCCGGTGAGCACGAAGCGGCCCATCGGCACCTTCACCCCGTGCCTGGCGCACGACTCGAACCACAGCAGCGTGGCCAGCGACGCCCACGGCGTGACGACGGGGCCCACGTTGACGCCGACGAGCAGCGCGAGCGGGTCGGCGACGACGCTCTCCAGCGCCTTGTAGGCGGGCAGGTTGTTGATCGCGTTGGCCAGCCCAGCCCCGACGAAGGCGGTGCGGTAGGGATCCTGGGCCTCGCCCAGCAGCCACGACATGACCGCCGACAGCCCGTGGGCGCTCAGCGTCGGCACCACGAGGAACAGCCCGGTGACGAAGATCAGCAGCTGCCACGGGATCAGGCTCCAGGAGAGCTTGTCCCTGTCTCGCGCGAGGAAGGCGACCACCACGACGGCCGCGGCCACCGGCGCCGCGACCGAGACCGGTACCTCGACCAGCAGCGCGCCGATGAACAGCGTGCAGGCCGTGGACGCCGACCAGAACAGCACCCTGTCGGCGGCGGGCTCCATCCTGGGAGGGGTGTAGCGGGCCCGCCCCCGCCAGTAGAACACCCACAGGAACACCATCGTCACCGCGATCGCGGCGAGTTGCGCCCCCCACATGTGCGCGGCGAACTCCCTGGTGGACATGTTGATCTTCGCCATGCCCAGCAGGTTGGTCAGGTTGGAGACCGGCAGCAGCAGGCTGGCGGTGTTGGCCAGCCAGATCGTCGTCATCGCCAGCGGGAGCGCGGCCAGCCCCGCCCGCGGGGCCAGGGCGAGCATGACGGGCGTCAGCAGCACCGCGGTGGTGTCGAGGTTGAGGAAGATCGTCACCAGTGAGGCGAAGAGCACGCAGAGCAGGAAGAGCGCGGCGTTGCTGCCGCGCGCCACCAGCGCCATCCTGGCCGCGATGACGTCGAAGACCTGGGCCTCCTTGGTCAGCTCCGCCAGCACGATGACGCCCACCAGGAAAATCATCAGCGGCCAGACGCCGTCGAGCTCCTCGACCGCCCGTTCGAGGGGAAGGAGCCCGGTCGCGACGAACGCCACCCCGAGGGCGAGCAACCCGATCCTGATCCAGTCGAGGACGCCCAGTCGGCTCAGCACGGCTCGATCTTCGCACATGGCCCGGAGCAGACGAACTGATCGCCGCACGTGCCGTAACCCTCCACAACCCCGGCGCCACCGGGGATACTGGCGCAATGGCGCGCGATGGCAGGCCCACCGACATCTTCGTCAGCTACTCCCCCGCGGACACGGCCTGGGCCACCTGGATCGCGTGGGAGCTCGAAGCGGCCGGA
Source organism: Nonomuraea sp. NPDC059194 (assembly GCF_042754765.1). NCBI lineage: Bacteria > Bacillati > Actinomycetota > Actinomycetes > Streptosporangiales > Streptosporangiaceae > Nonomuraea > Nonomuraea sp. NPDC059194. The sequence goes on from NZ_JBHZBH010000044.1 coordinate 54,427, forward strand.
TACCGGACGATGATCCAGGCGTGGGACTTCGTGCCCGGCACGAACTTCATCGACTTCATGGACAGAGGCGTCAGCGAGGCGCAGGTGGTCGTGGCCGTGCTGTCGCGCAACTACCTCACCTCCCGCTACGGCCGCATGGAATGGCAGGCCGCGCTGCGGGCCGCGCCCGACAACCCCTCCAGCAGGCTGATCACCGTCCGCCTCGAGGACGTGCCGCTCGAAGGGCTGCTGTCCACGATCACCTGGGTCGACCTGGTCGGTGTCACCGACCCTGGCACGGCGCGCGGCCTGCTGCTCAACCGCATCGCCGAGGCGGTCGCCGGCCGCGCCAAGCCGCACCTGCCGCCCGCCTTCCCGAACGGCGACGCCGAGCCCGCGCCGCGGGAGGAGCCGCCGCCCGCACGCGCCCGCCTCGGCAGGGCCAGGCGCACCCCGAGGTCGGCTCCCTCCTTCCCGCTGAGCCGGGCCGAGGAGCGCGCCCGCGACACGCTCAGCGTGCTGCACCTGGGCGGCACCAGGTTCGGGCGGGCGCTGCCCGACCCCGGCGAGCCGTTCACGCCTGAAGACCTGCAGGCCCGCATCTGGGCGGACCTGACCAGGATGCGCGACAGGGGTATGCCCGCGCCCGACCTGATGGTGGTCACCGGCGACCTGACCGAGTCGGGCACGCTCACCCAGTTCGGTCACGCCACCCAGTTCCTGACGAGCCTGCGCGTGCTGCTCGGTCTCGAACCGAGCCGTCTGGTCGTGGTCCCCGGTCCGCGCGATGTGACCAAGGCCGCGGCCAAGGCCTACTTCGCCACCTGCGAGGCCGACGACGTACGGCCGCAGCCGCCGTACTGGCCGAAGTGGCGCCACTACGCGGGCCTGTTCGGCGAACTGCACCACGAGGGGCCGGTCTTCGACGGCGGGCAGCCGTGGACCCTGTACGAGGTGCCTGAGCTGCGGCTGGCCGTGGCCGGGCTCAACTCGACGATGGCGATGAGCCACCTGGAGAAGGACGCGTACGGCCTGGTCGGCGAGGCGCAGGCGGCCTGGTTCGCCGAACGGCTGCGCGAGTACGAGGAGCGCTCGTGGCTGCGCCTGGGCGCGATCGGCCACGCCCCGAGCGGGCTGCGCGACATCACCACGATGGAGCGGCTGATCGGGCACCGGCTGAACCTGCTCTTCCACGGGCCAGGGCCCACCGCCGAGGCCACCGTGGGCGCGCCGCGGCGCCACCAGGTGGTCGAGCTCACCCCTACCGGCATCCGCGTCTGGACTCCCGACGGGGAGCCCGAGCGCACGCCGTACCGGTGGAAGGCCGCCCAGGCGACGTTCACCGGCGAGGCGGCGCCCGCGCCCGTCAAGGCCCCCGAGGTCGTCGAGCGCGCGCCGAGCCCCACCGAGCTGCTGCTCGACCGCATCACCGAGGTGTGCGAGGCCAGGCACGAACGGATCAAGATCCGCAGGTTCGACACCTACCTGGTGATGACCTATCCGGAGGACGGTTTCGTCCGCCAGGTGATGATCGCCGCCCATGTCGGCGAGCTGACCGCCGAGCACACCGACTCCCTCGTACGGCAGGCCCACGCCACCACCCTCGGCCTCGAGCTCGTCTACCAGGGCCCGCCCCCGGCCAGGGCGCTTCGCGAGGAGCTGACGCGCAGGGGCATGAGGGTGCGCAGCTTCACCGAGTTCCAGGGCCTGCTCGACCTGTCGGAGTACGTCGCCGAGCAGTCCATGCGGTTGCGCGCCGACCGCCGCTACCCGCCTGGGCTGTACGTCCCCCAGCGCTACCGCGAGCTCGACAGGACCGCGCCCGAGGTCAAGGAGGGGCTCACCGACGAGCTGATGCGGCTGCTGGCCGCCGACCACGGCAGGTTCCTGCTGCTGCTCGGCGACTTCGGCCACGGCAAGACGTTCGCGCTGCGGGAGCTGGCCAGGCGCATCCCGGCCGAGCTGCCGCACCTGACGCCGATCCTCATCGAGCTGCGTGCCCTGGACAAGGCGCACTCGGTCGACGGGCTGGTCGCCGCGCACCTGGCCAACCACGGCGAGGAGCTCATCGACCTCAAGGCCTTCCACTACCTGCTGCGGCAGGGCCGGATCGTGCTGCTGTTCGACGGGTTCGACGAGCTGGTCACCCGCGTCACCTACGACAGGGCCGCCGACCACCTGACCACGCTGCTGGCCGCGGCCGAGGACAAGGCGAAGATCGTCGTGGCCAGCCGTACCCAGCACTTCAAGTCGCACGGGCAGGTGCTGACCACGCTCGGCGAGATGGTCGGGGTGCTGCCGCAGCGGCGGGTCTTCAGCGTGGAGGACTTCACCCACGGGCAGATCCGCTCCTACCTGGCCAACCGCTTCACCGACGGCGACGAGGCGCGGGCCCGCATGTCGCTGCTCGAAGGCATCAAGGACCTGCTCGACCTGGGGCGCAACCCCAGGATGCTGAGCTTCATCGCCGACCTCGACGCCGAGCGGCTGCGCACGGTCGCCACCGCCCGCCACACGATCAGCCCCGCCCTGCTGTACGAGGAGATCCTCAGCTCCTGGCTCGCCTTCGAGGAGCGCCGCACCAGCGTGCCCGGCGCGCCCGCGACGCTCACCACCGAGGAGCTGTGGCGGGCGGTGACGGCGCTGGCGCTGCGGCTGTGGGATACCGGCGAGTCCTTCCTCGGCCTGGCCGAGCTGACCGAGATCGCCGAGACGCTCACCGATCTGGCCGACGGGCAGCTGACCGGCGTCCAGGCCGCCCATGCCGTCGGCACCGGCAGCCTGATGGTCCGCACCGACGAGGGCATGTTCGGCTTCATCCACGCCTCTGTGATGGAGTGGCTGATCGCCAGGCAGATCGCGGCCTCCCTGTCCGATTCGACGCTGTCCGATTCGACGCTGCCCGATTCGACGCTGACGGCCAGGCGGCCGCTGTCGGCGCTGATGGTGGAGTTCCTGTGCGACCTGGCCGACACCAGGGCCGTGCAGAGCTGGGTGGCCGCGGTCCTGTCCGACCCCGCCACCGACGACGTGGTCAGGGCCAACGCCGTCAAGATCCTGGCGAGGCTGCGCACGCCCGCCAAGGCCGACCTGCGCGGCGCCAACCTGCGGGGCGAGGACCTGTCGGGGCGCGACCTGCACGAGGTCGACCTCACCGGCGCGCGGCTCGACGGGGCGACGCTGTCCGGCACCGACCTGTCCAGGGCGGTCCTGCGCGAGGCGAGCCTGCAGGGTGCCCGGCTCGACGGCGCCACGCTGGCCGGGGCCGACCTGCGCGGGGCGGACCTGTCGGGGGCGCGGCTGTACGGCGCCGACCTGAGCGATGCCGCCTTCGACGGCAGCCGCTGGCACCGGGCCGCGCTGATCAACGCCAAGGGGACCCTGCCCGCCCTGCGCGGCGCGGCGATCGTGCCGGGTGACAGCGTCGAGGTGGAGCTGGCGCCCGCGGCGATCGGCGTGCCGTACGGCTATCACTTCCAGACCAGCCGCCTGCCCGAGCCGATCGCCTACAGCCCCTCGGGCGCGTTGCTGGCGGTCGGCAACGAGGACGGCGGCGTGCTGCTGACGGCGGGCGGGCTGCCCGTGCGCACGCTGCAGGGGCACAGTGCTCGCGTCTACGCGGTGACCTTCAGCGACGACCTGCTGGCCACCGGGGCCGCCGACGGCACGGTGGTGCTGTGGGACCCGCTGTCCGGCCGGCGGCTGCACACGCTGCGCGGCCACGCCGACGGGGTGTGGCCGGTGCGCTTCAGCCCGGCGGGCGATCTGGTCGCGGCCGGTGGAGGCGACGGCGTGGTGCGGATCTGGTCCGCCGCGACCGGTGCGCTCCTGCACCGCCTGACCGGGCACACCGCGCCCATCTACACGGCGGTCTTCACGCCCACCGGGCTGGTCACGGGCGACTCGGCGGGCACCGTACGCGTGTGGGACCCCGTCTCCGGCAGGCTCACCCGCACGCTGCTGTCCGGGCAGGGCGCGGTCTACCGCGCCGTCTGCCACGGCGGCCTGCTGGCCACCGGCCACGAGGACGGCCTCGTACGCGTCTGGAAGGACGGCGAGCTCCTGCACACCCTGTCGGGGCACACCAAGCGGGTCTACTGCGTCGCCTTCTCGCCCGGCGGCGACCTGCTGGCCACCGGCGACATCGAGGGCACGGTCCTGCTGTGGGAGCCGCGCTCCGGCGAGTCGCGCGGCCCGCACACCACCCACAGGGCCGCCGTCTACCAGGTGACGTTCTCCCCCTCGGGCTCCCCCTCCGGCGAGCTGCTGGCCACCGGCGACGCCGACGGCACCATCCGCGTGCAGGAGGTCGGCGGACCCGCCAGGACCGAGCTGTCAGGGCACCGCAGCTCGGTGTGGCCCTTCTCCTTCCGTCCCGACGGCGCGCAACTGGCCACCAGCAGCAACGACGGCACCACCCGGCTATGGGATCCGGTCACCGGCCAGTGCACGCGCATCCTGCGCGGCCACGGCCGGCGCATCTCCTCCGTCGCCTTCAGCGCCGACGGCTCGATGCTGGCCACCAGCGGCAACGACGGCGTGGTCAGGATCTGGGAGCCGCGCACCGGCCGCCGCCTGCGGGAGTTCACCGGCGCCGCCGACCGCCTCATCTCCGCCGTCTTCTCCCCCGCCGGGCCCGTGCTGGCCACCGCCAGCAACGACGGCGGCGTCCACTTCTGGAACGCCCTGACCGGCGACCACGAGCGCGAGCTGCACGTCGAGACCGACCACGTGTGGGCCGAGGTGTTCAGCCCCGACGGCCTGCACCTGGCCACCGCCAACGACGACGACAGCGTCCGCATCTGGTACCGGCCGACGGCGCGCCTGGTCAGCGACCTGACCGAGCACAAGGGCCGGGTGCGTTCGATCGCCTTCAGCCCTGACGGCCTCTTCGTGGCCACCGGCTGCGACGACCGGCTCATCCGCGTCTGGCACACCGAGTCGGGCGGCAGGGTGGCGACGCTGGAGGGGCACACCGACCGCGTCTACTCGGTCTCCTTCGACCCGTCCGGACGGTTGCTGGCCAGCGCGAGCAACGACGGCAGGGCGATGATCTGGGAGCTGCGCCCCGGCAAGCCGTGGCAGCCCAGGTTGATGCACACGCTCACCGGGCACGCCGGGCGGCTGTGGAGCGCGGCCTTCTCCCCTGCCGGCGACCTGCTGGCCACCGGCGGCGACGACCTGACCGTGCGGGTGTGGGAGGTGGCCACCGGACGGCTGCTGCACACGCTGCGCGGGCATTCCCGCAGGGTGCTGTCCGTCGCCTTCTCTCCCGACGGGCTGCTGGCCAGCGCGGGCGACGACGGGGTGGTCATCCTCTGGCGCGACGGCGTACGGCAGGCCACGCTCATCGGCCTGCCCGAGGGGTGGGCGGCGCTGGCGCCCGACGGGCGCTACAAGTTCCAGGGCGAGGTCACGGGCCAGTTCTGGCACGTGATCGGGACGGCCAGGTTCGAGCTCGGCGAGCTCGACCCGCACCTGCCGGCCGTCCGGTCGGTCGCCCTGGACGCCGAGTTCTGACCTAGCCTGCGAGTCGCTCCCACACCTCGGCGACCTTGGCGTCGAGGTCGTGGAGCGAGCCCTCGTTCGGGATCACGATGTCGGCGATGGCCAGCCGCTCCTCGCGGGTGGCCTGGGCGGCGATGCGGGCTCTCGCGTCGGCTTCGGCCATGCCCCTGACCGTGGTCAGCCGCTCGAGACGGATCTCGTCGGAGGCGTCGACCACGATCACGACCTCGTACATCGGGGCCAGCTTGTTCTCCGTGAGCAGCGGCACGTCGTAGACCACCACGGCGCCGTCGGGCGCGCTCTGCTGAAGCCGCGCCACCCGCTCGCCCACCAGCGGGTGGACGATCCCGTTGAGCGTGGCGAGCTTGTCGGGGTCGGCGAACACGATCGAGCCGAGCCGTTCCCTGTTGAGCGAACCGTCCTCGCGCAGGATTGCTTCGCCGAACGCGGCCACCACCCTGGCCAGCCCCTCGGTGCCGGGCTCGACCACCTCTCTGGCGATCTTGTCGGCGTCGATGACGACCGCGCCGCGCTCGGCCAGCCGCCTGGAGACCTCGCTCTTACCCGACCCGATCCCGCCGGTCAGACCCACTTTCAGCACACGCAGAGCCTATCGGTCGGAATCTCGCCGCATGTGGACAAGTGTGAGGTGATCGTCCATTCGCTCCCGGTGCGTCTCTTTGTAGCCGAGACGACGGTAGAGGCGAAGATTGTCCTCCGACAGGTGCCCGGTGAACAGGTCGAACGCCCGCGCCTCGGCCACCTGCTCGTGCAGGGCCTCCAGCAGCGCGGTGCCGATGCCGCGGCCCTGCGCGTCGGGGGCGACCATCAGCCGCCCGACCAGGCAGGTGGCTCCGGCCAACTGCCCCCGTACCGCGCCGACGATCCGGTCGCCATCGGTGGCCTTGAGCACGAGGGCCGACGCGATCGCCCTGCGCACCTGGTCGGCCGACTCCACCAGCGGTGGGATGAACGGGTCACCGTACAGCTGGGCCTCGGTGACATAGGCCGCCCGCTGCACCGTCAGGATCTCTCCCGCGTCCTGTGCCACCGCCCGCGCGATCATCCCCACACCTTACCGGTCCCGTTTCTCCTGGGTACTTCGCTGAGGCGCGCGGCTTCGCTGGGGCTTCTCGCGGGTCCGGCGCCGCTTCGATGGGGTTCGTCCGCTGATGATCGGTGATGGCCGGTTCGATAGATTGGCCAGATGCCGTTTGCCCGCACACAAGTCCGGACGAGCGAATCCTCCGCTTTGTCGCGGCTGGCGTGGCTGGACGCGCTGCGCGGCATCGGTTCGGTCGCCGTACTGGCAGAGCACATGCTGCCGTGGATGATCCCGTCGCTGCGGCCGTACTGGTTCAACCTCGGCATGTACGGCGTGCTGGTCTTCTTCCTCGTCAGCGGCTACATCATCCCGACCTCCCTCGAACGCCGCGGCGACGTCGGCGACTTCTGGGTTGGCAGGCTCTTTCGCCTCTACCCCCTCTACCTCACCGTGATCGCGCTGGTCCTGGCCACGTCATGGTGGATCCCCGTCAGGGAAGCCGTCCCCAGGGAACCGTCCTCGGCCGCCGCCCACGCCACGATGCTCCAGGACGTCCTCGGCACCGGCGCCATGGTCGACACCATGTGGACCCTCGCCTACGAGATGGTCTTCTACCTGCTCGTCACCACCCTGTTCGTCGCGGGTGTCCACCGTCGCAGCGGGCCGATCGCGATCGTCTTCGGGGTCGCGGCGGTCGTCAGCGGCCTGTTCATGGGCGCCGCGCCCATCCCGCCGGGGCCGTGGCCCTCATGGCTGGCGTTCGCGATCCTGTCCTGCGGCATCGCCTGCCTGATCACCGGCAGGTTTGTGAGGACCGCCGCCTACGTCATGGGCGCGGGGGCGCTGGCCCTGCTGGTGCTGACCAGCAGGGTGCCGTGGTTCGGGCTGGCCATCCTCGCGGTCATGTTCGCCGGAACGGCCATCCGGCGCTGGGAACGCGGCGACGGCGCCCTCTGGCCGGTCGCCGTCGCCGGCGTGCTGGTCGCGGTCGCTCCCGCGTGGGCGATCCAGGCGGGCTGGTGGTGGGTACGGCCCGGCGTGTGGATCACCACGATCGCGCTGTCGGCCGTCACGTTCGCGGGCGCGATGGCGCTGCGGCGGCGGCGGACGTTCCGCTTCCTGGCGTGGCTCGGGATGATCAGCTACTCGCTCTACCTGCTGCACCATCCGTTGTTGAAGGCCTTCATCACGGTGACGGGAGATCTGCGCTGGGTCCCGCTGCCGGTGCAGGTGTCGTTGGCGGCGCTGTTCGTGGCGCTGGTGCTCGGGGCGAGCTGGCTGACCTACCGCCTCGTCGAGACCCCCATGCAGCGCCTCGGCCGCCGCCTCACCACCCACCACCCCTGACGCGCCCCCCTTGTCCCACCACCCGACCGGCCGCCTCCGCTCCAGACTCCTGACCCATCGCCTCCTGCCCCCGACCGGCGGCCCTGGCCCCACCACCTCGACCGGCGACCTCTGACGGCCGCTTCTGGCTTGCTCCATCTGCCGCGCACTCCTGACCCACCGCCTCCGACCGGCTGCGCCTGACCCCGCCGATTCAGACCCGCCCCTTCGACCGGCCCGCCCCTAGAGCGTCTGACCGCCGCTTCGGGCTCGGGAGTGAGCCGCTGAGCCCCGGTCCCGAGCCACCCGGTGCGAGCGCCTTCCCGGAGGAACTCGTCATGCGGGACGCACGCCGGGAGCCGCCATGCGGGCGTATGTGGGCCTGTGGGAGCCGCCGTGCCAGCCCACCCAACGACTCCGGGCCCAACGACCAACCCCGACCCGGTGTGGCTGACCACCGAATCCCGAGCGACCCACCGACCCGAGCCCGCCACGTGCCAATCACCAACGAACCCAGGCAGACCAACCGACCCACGTCCGTGACATGGCGGGCCAGGAACGACTCCAGGCCCGGCCAACCGCCCCGGCCCCATGACGTGGCCGACCACCAACGAACCCAGGCCCGACCAACCGACCCAGGGCCGTGGCATGGCGGGCCAGCAACGACCGCGGGCGACCAGGCGACCCGAGCCGACGACGTGGCCCACGAGCCCTCGATGGGGCGTGATCCGGGCAGAGGCCGCGCGGCCTGGCGGGCCGTACCGGAGGAAGAAGGCGCTCAGTGAAGACGCGAGAAGGCCCCGCACGGACAAATCCGTGCGGGGCCTTCTCGGCTAGCTCAGCTCGAGAGGAGCGTCAGCTCTGCCCACCCGCGAGCTTCTCGCGAAGGGCCGCGAGGGCCTCGTCCGAAGCGAGCGCGCCGGCGGCCGGAGCCGAGGACGTGCTGCTGCTGGACGGAGCCTGGGTCTCGCCGCTGTAGGTCGAGGGGACCTCGCCCGCCTCGGCCTCAGCCTTGCGGGCCTCCTCGATCTGCTTCTTGTGGGCCTCGAAGCGGGTCTGCGCCTCGGCGTACTGGCGCTCCCACTCCTCACGCTGCCTGTCGAAGCCCTCGAGCCACTCCCCGGTCTCCGGGTCGAAGCCCTCGGGGTAGATGTAGTTGCCCTGGTCGTCGTAGGTGGCGGCCATGCCGTACAGCGTCGGGTCGAACTCGACCTCGGCGCCGACGACGCCCTCGTTGGCCTGCTTCAGCGAGAGGCTGATCCGGCGACGGTCGAGGTCGATGTCGATGATCTTCACGAAGATCTCGTCGCCGACCTGGACGACCTGCTCGGGGATCTCCACGTGGCGCTCGGCCAGCTCGGAGATGTGGACCAGGCCCTCGATGCCCTCCTCGACCCGGACGAACGCGCCGAACGGCACCAGCTTGGTGACGCGGCCCGGCACGACCTGGCCGATCTGGTGGGTGCGGGCGAACTGCTGCCACGGGTCTTCCTGCGTCGCCTTGAGCGAGAGGGAGACGCGCTCGCGCTCCATGTCGACGTCGAGAACCTCGACGGTGACCTCCTGGCCGACCTCGACAACCTCGGAGGGGTGGTCGATGTGCTTCCAGGACAGCTCGGAGACGTGAACCAGACCGTCAACGCCGCCGAGGTCCACGAACGCACCGAAGTTGACGATCGAGGACACGACGCCCTTGCGGACCTGGCCCTTCTGCAGGGTGTTGAGGAAGGTCTGGCGGACCTCGGACTGCGTCTGCTCAAGCCAGGCGCGGCGGGACAGGACCACGTTGTTGCGGTTCTTGTCCAGCTCGATGATCTTGGCCTCGAGCTCGCGGCCGACGTAGGGCTGCAGGTCGCGAACCCGGCGCATCTCGACCAGGGACGCCGGCAGGAAGCCACGCAGGCCGATGTCGAGGATGAGACCACCCTTGACGACCTCGATGACGGTGCCGGTGACGATGCCGTCCTCGTCCTTGATCTTCTCGATCGTGCCCCAGGCGCGCTCGTACTGGGCGCGCTTCTTGGACAGGATCAGGCGACCCTCCTTGTCCTCCTTCTGGAGAACCAGGGCCTCGACGTGCTCGCCGACCTCGACAACATCGGCCGGGTCGACATCGTGCTTGATCGAGAGCTCACGCGAGGGAATGACACCCTCGGTCTTGTAACCGATGTCGAGCAAGACCTCGTCTCGATCGACCTTGACGACGGTGCCCTCGACGATGTCGCCGTCGTTGAAGTACTTGATGGTCTCGTCGATCGCGGCGAGGAAGGCCTCTTCGGAACCGATGTCGTTGACCGCTACCTGCGGGGTGCTCGAGGTGGCCTCGGTGCTGCTCGTCATGTGTGGAATTGCTCCGAACGCGGACAGATGTCGATGTGGCGGATGCGCAGCAGGCTCTCTTCCGCATCAAGCCGAGGATGACGTCATCGACGAGACCGAGCGCGAGCCCGCTCCGTCTGAGGCGCGCGCGAGCCCACAGCGCAGCGATCAGCATATGAGACCTGGCGGGCGGGGTCAATCCGAGGACACGGGAGTGCAAGGCGCGCAAAGCCGCGTGGGGCCGCCTAGATGAATGAGTCCAAGGCATAGCTGCGGAGATAGGGCGAGGGCGCCCATCCTCAGTGTGTGACGACCGAACTG
>NZ_JBHZBH010000045.1:0-63970 GCF_042754765.1 Nonomuraea sp. NPDC059194
CGGTTACATTCCGAACCCGGAAGTTAAGCTCTACAGCGCCGATGGTACTGCACTCGGGAGGGTGTGGGAGAGTAGGTCGCCGCCGCGCAATTCTTGATCGTTAGGCCCTGTCCGGGAGGTTTCTCCTGGGCGGGGCCTTTCGGTGTTTTCAAGCATGTATGTGCTCGGGCGTGTTTCTGAGGGCTTCACCGACCGGCGGTGGGGCCCTTTATGTGTTTCTCGGGCGGCGGTGGGGCTGTCGACCGACCGGCTGCCGCGCGAGTTCCGCGCTACCACCCGTGGCCGGGGCCTGTCGGTGACCTGGGCCGCGCCCCGAGCACCAGCCGTGGATCTTTCGGCCGGGGCCGGCGGAGGCCCTCAACGAGCACATCACCGGATCGGCCTGGCCGCACGCCGAAGAGCGGCTCGAGAACCTAGGCTGACGGGGTATGAGGATCGGTTTTGCTGTCCCCGTGTCCGGGCCGTGGGCCACTCGTGACAACCTGCGGCGCATCGCCACCCGCGCGGAGCAGCTCGGCTACCACGAGTTGTGGACGTTCCAGCGGGTCCTCTATCCCGAGGGCCATGCCATGGGCCCGACCTACCGGAGCGTCCACGACCCCATCGTCACCCTGTCCTACCTCGCCGGCGTCACCGAGTCGATCAGGCTGGGAGTGGCCGTGGTCAACGCGTTCGAGCCGCCCGTTCTCGTGGCCAAGCAGGTGGCGACGCTGCAGGAGGTCTCGGGTGGGCGGGTGTCGTTCGGACTGGGGCTCGGATGGCTGCCCGAGGAGTTCGAGGCCATGGGCGTCGACTTCGCCAAGCGTGGACGCAGAGGCGAGGAGTTCGTCGAAGTTCTGCGGAAGTGCTGGACCGACGACGTCATCCGGCATGACGGGGAGTTCTATCGGATCCCCGCCTCGCACCTGGATCCCAAGCCGTCGCCTATCCCGCCGATCCTGCTGGGTGGCGGAGCGGAGGTGGCGTTGCGGCGGGCAGGCCGACTCGCCGACGGGTGGGTGAGCGCCAGCCGGGAGGATCTGAACGGCATATCGGACAAAATCTACACCGTAAAGGCGGCCGCCAGGGAGGCGGGTCGCGACCCCGAGGCCTTGCGGTTCATCTGCCGAGGCGTCACCAGGGTGACCGATGATCAGGACGGCCCGGCGTTGAGCGGGCCGTACGAGAAGATCAGGCAGGACGTGGCGGACCTGGCGGCGCGGGGAGTGACGGAGGTGTTCCACGACCTGAACTTCGACCCGGCGATCGTGACCGCCGCGCCCGAGGAGGCGATGCGCAGGGCGGAAGAGGCGCTGGAGGCCCTGGCACCCTGACGCGGGCCGGGCACCGGCCCCCTGGCTGCCCATGGGTCCTGACCCAGGCCGATGAGTGAGTAGTCCCCGCTGTATGGCTGACGATGGTCAAGACTGGCCGTTGGTTCCGCTCCGGCAAGCAGCGGGAGGCTTGTCACCGGGCGGGTCGGCGGTTGGGCTGCGGTCTGCGTCGCTCGACGTGCCATCGGGCGGGTCGGCGGTTGGGCTGCGGCGCATGACCATCGGGCGGTCAGGGGTTGGGCTGCGGTCTGCGTCGCTCGGCTTGTCACCGGGCGGGTCGGCGGTTGGGCTGCGATCAGCGTCGCTCGACGCGCCGTCGGGCGGGTCGGCAGTGGGGCAGCGGCGCCTGACGTGCCATCGGGCGGTCAGGGTTGGGCTGCGGCAGGCGGTGCCCGGCGTGTCACCGGACGGGCCTGGGGGTTGCACGCGATCTGAGCAGCGGTCGGCGCGCCACCGGGTGATGGCGATGCCGCGAGCCCGCCGCCGTGGGCGACGGTGGCGCGGAGGCCTCGCGGCACGTTCTCGGCCTCCAGTTGGCCAGAGCGGCGACGAATGTCGTCGCCGTTCAGCGGGGCACCGGGGCAGGCGCCGTACTGGCGCTGGGGGGCTTGTTCGTCACGGCGACGCTGGTGCTCACCGTGCGGGCCCACGTCCGCCGAGCGGCGCTGGTACGGCGCATGCGGGAGCTCACCGGTGAGGAGAAGGCCTGACCTGATGCTCTGGGAGAGCACCAGGTCACCTCCGGACACGTCTAGGCGGTCAGGTGGCGCTCCCACCAGTCGAGGATGGCCTCGAAGCGGGCGACGCGGTGGGACGGCAGCCCCGAGCGCGACATCTCGTGTCCCTCACCGGGGAACAGCAGCATCTCCGTCTCCACCCCGCGCAGCTTCAGCGCCACGAACAACCGCTGCGCCTGCTCGACGGGGCAGCGCCAGTCGTGCTCCGAGTGGATGATCAGGAACGGCAGGTCGATTCTGGACGCGTGGGTCAGCGGGCTGAGCTCCGCCCATCCGGCGGGGTCGTCGCCGTAGAGGTCGCGCGCGAACGACCAGCCGATGTCGCTGGAGCCGTGGAAGCTGTCGATCGCGTTGACCGCGCGTTCGCTGATCGCCGCCTTGAACCGGTCGCCGTGGTGGGCGGCCAGCCAGGTGGTCATGTAGCCGCCGTGGGAGCCGCCGAGCACGCCGACGCGTCCGGTGTCGAGCCCGCCGGTGGCGAGGGCGGCGTCGAGGAGGGCGAGCAGGTCGATGGCCGAGACGTTGCCGACGTCGCCGATGACGGCCTTGCCGTGGGCCTCGCCGTAGCCGGAGGAGCCGCGCGGGTTGCCCATGACGACCGCGTATCCGGCGGCGGCGTAGACCTGGGCCTCGTCGAAGACGCGCCAGCCGTACTGGGTGAAGGGGCCGCCGTGGATCATCAGCAGCACCGGGTGGGGACCCTCGCCGGTGGGGCGGACGAGCCAGCCGTGGACGGGGTAGCCGTCGGGCGCGGTGGTGGTGATCTCTTCGAGGGGGAGCGGGGTGAGGGCGGCGAAGGCGGTGAGCGTGCTCTCCTTGCCGTCGCGGAGGGCGACGAGCTCGCCTGAGGTGGTCTGGTCGGCGACGGTGGCGACGACGACGCCCGCGGCGTGCGCGGGCGCGTAGACCTCGCGCGCGCCGGAGATCAGGATCTCGGGCGCCGACCCGTCGTACGGCACGAGCAGCAGGTCGGAGGCACCGCGGTTCTCGGCGGGGAACAGCACGCCGTCGTCGGTGGTGACGATGACGCCGTTGTTGGCCAGGTGGTACGGCTCGGCCGCGGTGAGGCGGCGCGGCGGGGCGGAGCCGTCGGCGGGCACGGACCACACGCCGCGGTTTTCGGCGACGAGCGTGCGGCCGGTCGGGCCGGGGGCGGCGGCGTGGAAGCAGACGGTGGCGCCGTCGGGGGTGAAGCGGGGCTGGCCGACGGAGAGCGTGGTGTCGGTGATCCGGCGCAGGCCGGTGCCGTCGGGCGCGGCGAGCCAGAGGTCGCTGTAGTGGGTGGCGTCGCGGGTGTCGTGGCGGGCCGCGGTGAAGGCCAGCAGCGTGCCGTCGGGGCTCCAGGCGGGGTCGTCGTGGTCGAAGTCGCCCTCGGTCACCTGGACGGCGGGCGCCACGGAGGTGCGGGAGGCGAACGGGTCGGTGACGAAGACGTGGGACCGGCGGTCGCTGTAGAAGCCGAGGTTGTCCAGGCGGTATTTCAGGGTGGTGATGCGGCGGGGCCGTTCCTTGTCGGGCTTGGTGTCGCCGTACCTGCCCTCCTCGGGCACGCGGGAGACGAACGCGAGCCGTCGCGAGTCGGGGCTCCATGCGGGTTTGCCCGCGCCGAGCGGCTGGTCGGTCACCTTCCACGGCTCGCCGCCCGTGGTGGGCATGACGTGCAGCTGGGGGCGGGCGCCCGGTTCGGCGCGGGTGAAGGCGAGCCAGCGGCCGTCGGGGGAGTAGGTGGGTTCGCCGTCCTTGCGTCCGCCGGTGAGCTGCCGGGGTTCGGTGGCGCCGTCGGTGGGGACCAGCCAGAGTTCGCCGCGGTACTCGTCGGCGTCGAGGTCGGGCCGGGTCACGGCGACGACCGCGTGGGTGCCGTCTGGGGACACGGTCGGGGTACCGAGCGTGTGCAAAAGGGAGATATCTGCGGGTTTCATGGTCGAGACACTATCCGTAGGGCCTCGGCGGCGACGGCGTTGCGGAGCTCTCTGATGCCGGGACGGCCGCGCACGGGGTGGACGGCGTTGGTGAGCAGGACGACGGTGAGCTTGTGGGCCTGGTCGACGATCAGGGAGGTGCCGGTGAATCCGGAGTGTCCGTAGGCGTCGGCGAGGGGGCCGACGATGCCGGGATCGCCGATGCGCACACCGAGGCCGTGGCGGAAGGCGGCGCCCTCGACGGGGTGCTCGCGGGTCATCTGGTCGGTGAGGGGGAGGCGGCCGAGGCGGAGGGCCTCGCCGAAGCGGACGAGGTCGTCGGCGGTGGAGAAGACTCCCGCGTGGCCGGCGACGCCGCCGAGGGAGTGGGCGGTCTCGTCGTGCACCTCACCGATGGCCCGGTGACATTCGGTCTTGGCGATCCGGGCGAGGTCGGTAGCGCCGCGGGCGAGGTCGGTGGAGCCGCGGGCGGGGTCGCTGGAGGTGCGGGCCGGGTCGGTTGCCGAGAGCGGAGGGCCGAGGCGGCGGTAGCCGGTGTCGGGCAGGCCGAGCGGCGTGGTGACGAGGTCGCGCACGAGGGTGTCCAGCGGAGCGCCGCCCGCGACCTCGGCGATCCGGCCGACGGTGATCATGCCGACGTCGGTGTACAGGTACGGCCCGCCCACGGGTGAGGTGATGGGCGTGGCCAGGATGGTGTCGAGGCGGTCGGCGGGCGGCACGTCGTCGACGCGGTGGGTCGGCTGGAGCCCGGCGGTGTGGGTGAGCAGGTGGCGCAGCGTGATGTGGGTACGGTCGCCGTAGTGGTCGGGAAGCCAGGTGGCGACGGGCGCGTCCAGGTCGAGGCGGCCCCGCGACACCAGCGAGAGGACCACGGCGGTGGTGAAGAGCTTGCTGACCGAGGCGAGGTCGAAGACGGAGTCCCTGCGGGCGGGCGGTCTGGTGGTGGCGAGGGTTCCGTCGGGGTCGGTGTAGCGGACGAGTTCGCCCGCGGCGGCCGCGTCGGCGACCTGGCCGTCCACGGCGATCACCGCGACGGCGGCGGGGATGACGGAGGGCGTGGCGGCGGCCAGGATGTCAGCGAGCATGCCGTACCTCTCCCAGGCGGGAGCCGTGTGACTCCAGCAGCGCCCGCGCCTCGTCGGCGTCGACGCCGTGCTCGATCATCACCACGGCGATCTTGGCCTGGCCGCCCGCGGCCTCCAGCGTCTGCCTGGCGGTCTCGACGGGGGCGCCGGTGATGTCGCTGACCATGCGGACGGCGCGGCCGGCGAGCTTGGTGTTCATGGCGGACATCTCGATCATGTTGTTTCCGTAGGTGCGGCCGAGCTTGATCATCGAGATGGTGGAGATCATGTTGAGCACCAGCTTCTGCGCGGTGCCCGCTTTGAGCCTGGTGGAGCCGGTCACCACCTCGGGTCCCACGACGACCTCGATGGCGTGCTCGGCGGCGGCCGACAGCGGCGTCTGGTGGTTGCACGACAGCGCCACGGTCAGGGCTTCCCGCCGTCCGGCCTCCGACAGCGCGCCGAGCACGAACGGCGCGGTGCCGCTGGCCGAGATGCCCACGACGGAGTCAAGCGCGCCGACCTCGAGCTCGGCGAGGGCCTGCGCGCCGGCGGGGAAGTCGTCCTCCGCCCCTTCCACCGACCGGGTCAGCGCGGGCGGGCCGCCGGCGATGACGCCCTGCACGAGCGAGGGTTCGGTGCCGAAGGTGGGCGGGCACTCCGAGGCGTCGAGGACGGCGAGGCGGCCTGAGGTGCCCGCGCCGACGTACAGCAGCCTGCCTCCGGCCTGCATGCGGGCGGCGATCGCGTCGATGGCGGTGCTGATGGCGGGCAGGGCCGCGCCGACCGCGGCGGGCACGGTGGTGTCCGCCTGGTTCATCAACTGGGCGATCTCCGAGGTCGGCAGCCGGTCGATCTGGCTGTAGCGCGGATCGCTCTGCTCCGTGGACAGGTCGGGGAGTGGATCAATCATGACGCTAATTTCCACCTTTGGCATCTCATATGCAAATAAGCTTCAGCTATGTCTTACGTACGCACCGGAGCCGAACGGCTGGCCGCGGATCCCGGCCTGGTCGACGGCGACCGGCTTGGCCTGATCACCAACCAGACCGGAGTGCTCCGCGATCTGACCCCCACACCGACGGTTCTGCGGAACCTGACCGCGCTCTTCAGCCCCGAGCACGGCATGCGCGGCACCGCCCAGGCCGGGTTCAGCGAGGGGCCGGGACAGGAGTACGGTCTGCCCGTCTTCGACACCTACACCAAGACGGGGGCCGACCTGGACGAGCTGGTGGCGGCCTCCGGCGTGGACACGCTGGTGTTCAACCTGTTCGACGTGGGAGCCCGCTTCTACACCTACGTCTGGACGATGAAGGACCTGATGGAGTCGGCCAGGCGGCTCGGCGTCGGCTTCGTCGTGCTGGACCGGCCCAACCCGATCGGCGGGACCGTGGCGGAGGGGCCGCTGCTGGACCTGGCCTTCGCCAGCCCCGTGGGCGGCGCGCCGATCCCCGCCAGGCACGGGCTGACGGTGGGGGAGCTGGCGCTCCTGCTCGACCCCGAGGCGCGGGTCATCACGATGGAGGGCTGGCACAGAGACCTGCCGTTCGCCGAGACGGGACTGCCGTGGGTGATGCCGTCGGTGAACATGCCCACCCTGGACACCGCGCTCGTCTATCCGGGCACCGGGCTCATCGAGGGCACGAACCTGTCGGAGGGGCGTGGCACCACCAGGCCCTTCGAGATCGTCGGCGCGCCGTACCTGGACGACAGGTTCGCGCCCGCGCTCAACGATCTCGGCCTGCCGGGTGTGCGCTTCCGCGACCTGTGGTTCACCCCGACGTTCAGCAAGCACGCGGGCCAGGCCGTACGCGGGGTGCAGCTGCACGTCACCGACCCGCGGGCCTTCCGGCCGGTCTTCACCGCCGTGTCCATGATCCACGTGGCCCGTACGCAGCACCCCGAGGAGTTCGCGACCAACCAGTTCGTCGACCACCTGTGGGGGTCGGACACGCTGGCGCGCTGCCTGGAGGCGGGGCAGGACCCGCGCGGGCTGTGCCCTGAGCCCACCCGCCCCCAGGGTGAGCTGCTCTACCGGTGATCTCAACGCAGATCGCGCTGGTAGAGCCAGAAGACCCGTTCGGTTCGCGCGCCCACGGCGCGCGAGTAGAAGCGGAGCGGGCCCACCCAGCCGATCTGCGCCTCGGTCAGCCCCGCGGCGTGCTGGTCGGCCAGGCAGCGGCGCAGCAGCACGCCGCCCAGGCCGAGACCGCGCGCCGCGGGCGCGGTGCCCATCGGGCCGAACCACGTGGGCCTGGCGCCCCAGGCGGCGAAGGCGACGATCTCGCCGTCCAGCGTGGCGTAGTGGAGGCCGGTGGCGTTGGCCGCCTCCCACGCCCACCTGTCGTTCCACTCCCGCTCGACGAACGTGGCGACGTGCGAGCGGTCCTCGTCCGGGCCGCTGGCGTGCAGTTCCACGCCTGGCCGTAGCGGCTCCTCGGCCTCGGGGACGGGGAGCCTGGCGGTCATGTTCCACGCGACGTGGTAGCGCTCGTAGCCGGCGCTCTCGGCCAGGCACGCGGCGGCGGTGTAGCGCACGTCGATGCCGGGCCAGGCGTAGGCCGGCGGGTTGCCGGCGAAGCGGGCCTGCGTCGCCCCCTCGGCACGCAGCCACTCCTCCGCGGCGGCCACCAGCTCGCGTCCGCGCCCCCGGCCCTGGGCCTCAGGGTGTACGGCCAGCAGGTCGAGGTGCCCGATCGCCGGATCGCGCTCCGACAGCGAGGCCATGACGAAGCCCCCGTCGGTCGTCAGCGTCGTCCACCTGCGGGTGGTGGGCGGCGACATGAGCCTGTCGACCAGCGCGGCGGCCTCGGCGGCGTCGTAGGTGAGCGCCGCGCGCGCGATCTCGTGCAGGCCCATCAGCCGCGCTCCACGTGGGTGGCCACGACGCTGCGCCGCTGGGGGTGGAAGCAGGCGTGCCGCTGCGGGACGCCCTCGCTGAGGCCCAGCGTGGGACGGCCGGTCTCGCACTCGTCGGTCCTGAACGGGCAGCGCCTGGCGAACAGGCAGCCGGCGTCCTGGTGGCTCTCGTCCAGCGACTCCGTCGGCACCACCGGCTCCTGGCCGGGCACCTCCAGGCCGTGCAGCACGGGGATGGCCGACAGCAGCGACTGGGTGTAGGGGTGGACCGGGTCGGCGATGATCGTGTCGACCGGGCCGCGCTCGATGACCTGGCCGCGGTAGATGACATACAGCTCGCCGTCGTCGCCGATGTAGCGGGCGGTGGCCACGTCGTGGGTGATGAACAGCACGCTCACGCCGAGGCTCTCGCGCAGGTCCTTCAGCAGCGCCAGGATGCCGAGCCGCAGCGACACGTCGATCATGGAGGTGGCCTCGTCGGCGACGAGCATCTCGGGGTCGACGGTGAGGGCGCGGGCGATGACCACGCGCTGGCGCATGCCGCCCGACAGCTGGTGCGGGTAGCGGCCGAGCACGGTGGCCGGGTCGAGGCCGACCATCGACAGGACCTCGTTGGCCCGCGCGTCGATCCACGACTTGGGCCTGCCGGTCTGCTTGGCGCGCAGTTCGAGCGGGGCCTGGAGCGTCTGGTGGATGGTCCTGGTCGGGTTCAGCGCCGAGTAGGGGTCCTGGTGGATCATCTGGATCTTGCGGAAGTGCGGCTGCCTGGCCTTCGGCTTGAGCGAGGACAGCTCGACGCCGTCGACGCTGATCTCGCCGTCGTCGTAGCTCTCCAGGCCCGCGATGATCCGGCCCAGCGTCGTCTTGCCGCAGCCCGACTCGCCGATGAAGGAGGCCGCGCCGCCCTTGGGGATCTCGAAGTCGACGCCGCGCAGGGCCTGCACGGTGCGTCCCGACAGGACGTTGCCGCGCTGCTTGAAGGTCTTGGTGATGCCCTTGCCGCTGATCATGCGTGCTCCTTGACCTTGACCGCGTGGCAGGCGATGATCCGGTCCCCGTGCGGGACGGCCTCGGGGTCGACGGTGTCGCAGACGTCCATGCGCTGGGGGCAGCGCTCGCGGAACACGCAGCCCTCCTTCGGCACGGTGGCCAGCGTGGGCGGCCTGCCCGGCAGCGCCTGGGCCTGGTCGATGTCGCCGGTCAGGCGCGGGATGGCCCTGATCAGGCCGCGCGTGTAGGGGTGCTGGGGGGCGGCGAGGATCTCGCGGGTGGGGCCCTGCTCGACGATGCGCCCGCCGTACATGACCGCGAGCCGGTCGGCGACCTCGGCGACGACGCCGATGTCGTGGGTGATGACCATGGTGGTCAGCCCGCGCTCGGCGTGGACCTCGCGGATGATCCGCAGGATCGTCGCCTGGGTGATCATGTCGAGCGCGGTGGTGGGCTCGTCCAGGACGACCAGGTGGGCGTTGAGCACCAACGCCAGCATGATGCCGACGCGCTGGCGCATGCCGCCCGACAGCTCGTGCTGGTGGGAGTCGAGCACGCGCGCGCCGTCCAGGCCCATGCGGCCAAGCAGCTCCTTGGCGTCCCTCACCAGGCCGCGCAGGTCCTCCACGCCGTGGGAGCGGCCGAGGTCGAGCAGCTGCTTGCCGACGGTCTTGAGCGGGTTGAGTGAGTTCTGCGCGGCCTGGAAGACGTAGCCGATGTGGGCGCCGCGCGCCTTGCGCAGCCGTTCGCCCGAGAATTCGACCACGTTGCCCAGGTCGTCGATCTCGACGCTGCCCGCGCTGATCCGCCCGGGCGGCTGCACCGCGTTGAGCAGTGAGAAGGCCAGCGTGGACTTGCCGGAGCCCGACTCGCCGACGATGCCGGTGATCGTGCCGGCGGGCAGCGCCATGCTGACGTTCCTGACGGCGGGCAGCTCGCCCGCGGGGGTCTTGTAGACGACCGTGAGGCCGTCGATGCGCACACCCGGCGCCTGTTTCGCCACTTCCTACTACTCCTCGCGCAGCCGGGGGTTGAAGATCTCGTCCATCGCGTCCACCACGAGCACGATCCCGAGCGTGAGCAGCAGGATCGCCAGCAGCGGCGCCAGCAGATAGCCGAGCGCGGTCGGGGTGATCATGGCGCCCGCCTGGAAGACGGCGAGGTTGAGCATCACGCCCCAGTTGTCGGACTCGTACGGCAGCACGCCCAGGAAGAACAGGCCGACCTGCGCGTAGACGGCGCCGGTCACCGCGATGAGCATGTTCATCGCGATGTAGGGGGCCATGCTCGGCAGCAGCTCCTTGCCGACGATGTGCCTGGTGGAAAGGCCGAGGCCGCGCGCCGCCTCGATGAAGCCGCGCTCGCGCAGGGACAGGGTCTGCGCGCGTACGGCACGCGCCACGCCGCCCCAGCCGAGCAGGCCGAGCACCAGCCCCATCTGGATCGGGTTGCCGAACTTCCACACCGTCGCCAGCACCAGCAGCAGCGGCAGGCCGGGGATGGTGAGCTTCATGTCGGTGATCCGCATGAGCACCGTGTCCCAGCGGCCCCGCTTGAAGCCGGAGTAGAGCCCGAGCGCGGTGCCGAAGACCACCGTGATGAGAGCGGTCACCGCGGCGCTGAGCAGCACGTAGCGCGAGCCGGTGATGACCAGCGCGAGCACGTCCCTGCCCTGCGGGTCGGTGCCGAACCAGTGCTGCCAGCTCGGCGGCTGGGTGATGGCGTCGGGGTTGTCCGGCAGCGGGTTCGGGAAGAACATCGGCCCGAAGATCCCCATGAACGCGAAGCCGAGGATGATGATGACCCCGGCCATGCGGCTGGGCTTGCGCTTCATCACGCGCCAGACGCCGTACCAGAAGTTGCGGCGCATGGTCGCCGTGGTGCTGCTCTCCAAAACGATGCTGCTCATCGGTCCCCCTCCCCGCTCCGGACCCGCGGGTCGATCACGGTGTAGAACAGGTCGGCCACGATGTTGGCCACGATGACCGCCACGGTGATCAGCAGGAACGCACCGCCCATGAGGGCGTAGTCGCGCAGGGTGATGCTGTCGATGAGCAGCAGACCGAGCCCCGGATAGTTGAAGATCTTCTCGATGAAGACGGCGCCGCCCAGCAGCAGCCCCAGCGAGAGTGCGAGGATCGTGAACAGCGGCAGGATCGCATTACGTGCGATGTAGCGGAAAATGATCGACCGCTTCATCCCGCGCAGCTCCGCGGCCAGAATGAAGTCGTCGCCGAGCACCGTCACCACGCTGGACTTCATGGCCAGGATCCAGCCGCCGTAGGCCGACAGCGCGTAGGTCAGGACGGGCAGCACGGCGTGCTCGGCCAGCGAGCCGAGATATCCGGCGTTGAAGCCCGGCTCGAACAGGATGTCCACCGGCCCGTCATGGGGCAGAATCGGGATCAGCGTCGCGAAGATCACGACCAGCAGCATGGCCAGGATGTACTGGGGGATGCCGTGCAGCAGCGAGCCGGAGATGGCCAGTACGTCACCGAGCTTGCCGGTGCGCTTGATCGCGGCGTAGACGCCGAGGATCACGCCGACGAGGAAGCTGAGCAGGGTGCCGAGCAGGACCGGTAGAACGGTCCACTTGGTCTTTTCGGCGAGCACGTCGAGAACGGGGCGGCCCGGATGGGTGACTGAGACACCGAGGTCGAACCTGACCAGCCCGCTCATGTAGGAGACGTACTGATCCCATATCGAGCCCGACGGCAGGAAGCCGTACAGCACCTTGGTGGCCTGCAGCGCCGCCTCCGGCGACATGCCGCCCTCGACCAGCTTCTCGTAACGGGCGGCGACCGGGTCGCCGGGGATGTTGTTGACGATGAAGAAACTGATCGTGGCGACCACGAGGATCATGACGAGCCCGCGGGCCAGGTGGCCCGCGAGTCGCCGAGCGATGACCGTCATGTGTTACTGCTTCTTCTTGACCAGACCCTGCTGGATCCAGACACCAGAGGGAAGGACGCCGGAGCCGAGCCGCAGGACCTCGTCGTCGTGCGGCCAGCCGGTGAAGCGGCTGTTGTTGACGAACTGGTTGTTGATGTAGTCCCACAGCTGGATGACCGGAAGATCCTGGTTGGCGGCCGTGGCCAGCTGCGCCATGATCGGCTTGGCCTCCTCGGGGCCCACCGAGTTCAGCTTGCCGGTCAGCTCACCAGGGTTGACCTTGGCGCCGTCGACCTCGGTCTCCTCGGGGCTGCCCATCCAGTTGCCGGCCTCGCCAGGGGCGGAGTGCTTGACCTTGCCGCCGACGTTGGCCCAGCCGTTGGAGGCGCCGTACAGGCGCTGGAAGATGTCGTACGGCGCGGGGCCAAGCGCCATCAGCCAGAAGCCGACGTCGTACTTACCGGCCGCCAGCTCCTCCAGGTAGACCGGGTAGTCGGCGGTGGTGACCACCTCGGCATCGATGCCGGCCTTGATGAGCTGGCTCTTGATGTTCTCCTGGGCCGACAGCCAGTCGGAGAAGCCGGCCGGCGCGTGCATGGAGACCTTCCACGGCGTGCCGTCGGCCAGCGTCCACTTGCCGTCCTTCTTGGTCAGGCCGGCGGCCTTGAACTCCTCCTCGGCCTTGGCCGGGTCGACCTTGTACTGCTCCAGCTTGGGCAGCGTCTCGGGGATCCAGGCGCCGGCGGCCTTCTGGTGGATGCCGGTGATGGTGGTCGCCGCGGTGCCGCCCTCGGGCGAGGCGACCTTGGTGACCTGCTCGCGGTCGATCAGGTGGGCCAGACCCCTGCGCACGTGCACGTTGTCGTAGGGCTTCTTGCTCTGGTTGAAGGCCATGCTCACGGCCACGGGGGAGTAGCCCTTGATGACCTCGCTGCCCGGCGCGGCCTTGATCCGGTTCATCACGTCGGTCGGAGCGGCGACGAAGCCGGAGTGGTCGAGCTTGCCCTGGGTGAGGTAGTTCCAGATCTGCTCGTTACCGGTGTAGTTGAGGAACTTCACCTGCTCGGGCGCCACGTTGGCGGCGTTGAAGAAGTGCTTGTTCCTGACCAGCAGCGCCTCGCCGGGGTTGACCCGCGCCAGCACGAACGGCCCGCCCGCGACGTCCGTCGGCGGGGCGAAGGCGATCACCTTCTGGCCGAGCGCGGTGATCTCCTCGCGGGCCTTCTCCGCCTCGGGGCCGTCGCCGCGGGCGGTCTTGATCGTGTCCCAGATGGTGGCGGGCACCGCGGCGCTCCACACGTGGGCGGGCAGCACCGTGGTGTCGAGCACGCCGCGCGCGAACTTGGGGCTGGGGTTCTCGGGGTCCTGCGTGATCTTGATGGTCTTGTCGTCGACGACCGTGACCTCGGCCGCCGCGCCGGCCGCGCCGGGGGTGAGGGCGAAGGCCGTGCTGCCCTGGGTGTAGGCGAGGGCGATGGAGAGCTTCACGTCCTCGGCGGTAACCGGCTTGCCGTCGGACCACTTGGCGTTCGGCTGCAGCTTGAGCGTGATGGAGGAGTTGTCCGGGGCGATCTCCCAACTGGCCGCCATGCCGGGCAGGGCCTTGTTGGGGTCGGTCAGGTGGTTGACGACCCACCCGATCTTCATCGTGGTGTAACCCGGGAAGGCGTTGCCCTTGGGGTTGTAAGGGTTGGCAGGGGCGCTCGCGTCGATGCCAGGCCTGTTCACGTCGATCGTGGTGAAGAGGCCGCCGCCGGCGCTCCCACCACCGCCCGCGGACTTGTTGTCGGTGCTGCTGCAGGCCGTCGCCGTGGCGAGGCCGAGCAGCGCCACTACGGCTGCTAGTCGCTTCATGTACCGCTCCGTGGGGGGCTTATCGATGGGTCCGGTATAGATCGGGGATTGTCCGGACCCTATGGTCAGCCCGCGGATGCGTCAATAATCTCCAGAGGTTGTGAGGTGAATGTAACTTTCCTTCATCGCACGCCACACTGGAAAAAGGCCGTCACAGGGGGGTCGGGTCGCACGGCGCGCAGGGGCGCGCCGGGACGTCCGTAGTGTATCCGCTGGTCAGCGGGTTCCAAAGAGAGCGTTGACCTGTGTGTTGGCGGCGGTGAGCGCGGTGGTGGCGTCCTTCTGGCCCAGCCACACCTCCTCCAGCGCCGTCTGCACGATCTGGCCGATCTCGTCGCCGTGGTCGCTGACCGGCAGCAGGAACGTGCCATCCTTGGCGTCGGCGATGGAGGTGAAGGCCGACACGTCACGGCCCGCCTTCTCGTGCGCCTTCATCGCCCGCTCGGCCGAGGAGGTGATGGCGGGGAAGACCACGGCGGCATCGCCCACGATGTCCTGGCAGCCGGTCGAGCCGAGGAACTTCACCCACTTCCAGGCCGCCTCCTGATGCTTGGTCCCGGCGTAGATGACGTCGGCCAGGCCGTTGAAGGCGGACTTGCGCCCCTGCGGGCCCTCCGGCAGCGGGGCGAAGGCGAACTTCCCCTCCGCCAGATAGGTGTTGATCATCCAGGAGCCGGTGATGCCCAGCGCGGCCTTGCCCGACTCGAGCACCGCGTCGGGGCCCAGCGAGCTGGTCTTGTCGTAGGGGACGGTGTAGCCCTTGTCGGCCAGGCGCTTGAACCACTCGGCGGTCTCGGCGAGCTTCGGGTCGTCGTAGAAGTACTTGGTGCCGAACGGGTTCCTGTCGATGAAGCGGAAGCCGTTGGAGACGGCCAGGTCGCCCCAGCCGTTCTGGCCGAGCGCGCCGTCGCGCAGCTCGGGGACGTAGCCGTGGACGGCCACCTTGGCCTTGTCGAAGCCGGGCTCGTCGCCGCGCCTGCCCGCCGCGTCGACGGTGAGCCTGGCGATCGCCTTCTCGAAGCTGCCGCCGTCGGCCGGGTTCCAGGTGAGGTCCCTGAGGTCGACGCCCGCCTTCTCGGCCTGCTCGACGTTGTAGACGACGGCCATCGTGTCCCAGTCCTTGGGCAGGCCGTACCGCTTGCCGTCCTTGACCCACAGCTCGGCCAGACCCGCGCGATACTGCGACAGATCCACCTTGTCGGCCTTGACCAGCGGCTCGATGTCGAGCAGCTGGCCGTTCTTGACGAACTGCGGGTAGTAGGAGGCCTGCATGGTGATCACGTCGGGGGCCTCGCCCGAGACCATCTGGGTGGTGAGGCTCTGCCAGTACTGGTCCCACGCGCTCTGCTGGATCTTGATCGTGATGCCCGGATTGGCCTTCTGGAAGGCGTCCGCGCACTTCTGGTAGGCGCCCTGCTGGACGTCGTCCCACAGGCCGTAGGTGAGTGTGACGTTCCCGCCGCCGTCCTGGGCGGAGGTGCCGCACGCGGCCGTCATCAGCAGTACGGCCAGCGCCGCCGCTCTTCTCATCGGGAGACCTCCTATTTGAGTCCGCTGAACTGGATGGAGTCCACGAGGCGGCGGCCGAAGAAGACCAGCAGCAACAGGACGGGGATCACCGACAGCGCCGATCCGGCCATCAGGCCGGTCCAGTCGGGTGCGGTGTTGGGCGACTGCTTGAGGAAGATGCCGAGCGCGGCGGTCAGCACGCGCGTCTCCTCGCCCGGCGCGATCAGCAGCGGCCACAGGTAGTCGTTCCACGCCCAGACCGCGGTGGTCAGGGCGAGGGTGAGCAGCGGCCCCCTGGTCATGGGCAGCACGACCCGCCAGAACAGGGTCCACTTGCCCGCGCCGTCGATCGTCGCGGCCTGCTCCACCTCGCGGGGGAAGCCCAGGAAGAACTGCCGCAGGAAGAAGACTGCGAACGGCGTCATCAGCAGGCTGGGCGCGACCAGGCCCTGGATGGTGTTGAGCCAGCCGAGCTGCTTGACCACCGCGAAGCTGGGCAGCAGCGTGAAGATCGGCGGCACCATCAGCGCCGCCACGAACAGGCCGAACAGCGCGTCCCTGAAGGGGAAGCGGAGCCTGGCGAAGGCGTAGCCGGCCATCGCGCAGAACAAGGTCTGCACCAGCGTGATCAGGCCGGTGTAGACGAGGGAGTTGCGCAGGTACAGGAAGAAGTCGAGGTTGGCGCCCGACCCGCCGGCGGCCCTGGTCTCTTCGCGGGTGGCCAGGCCGAGCACGCGCTCGAAGTTGATCAGCGTCGGGTGCTCGGGCAGCAGCCCGACGTTGTCGGTGGCCAGCTCCCTGCCGGGCGTGATGGCGGTGCGCAGCATCCAGTAGAAGGGAAAGAGCGTGATCAGGATGGCCAGGGCGAGGCAGGCCCAGGCGAGGATTCTTCTCATGCCAGGTCCGAGGTCGAGGCGCGGAGCATGCGCATCTGGACGAAGGTCAGCACGCCGAGGATGAGCACCAGCGTGAGCGCCATCGCCGAGGCGTAGCCCATCTTGAAGTGGGTGAAGGCCTGCTCGTAGATGTAGTAGTAGACGACCCTGGTGGCGTTGACCGGGCCGCCCTTGGTGGTCACGGCGACGGTGTCGAACAACTGGAACGACCCGATCAGCGACACCACCAGCACGAACGCCAGGATCGGCCGCATCAGCGGCAGCGTGACCCTGAAGAAGGTGCGCAGCTCACCGGCGCCGTCGAGGGCGGCGGCCTCGTAGATCTGCTTGGGCACCAGGCACATCCCCGCATACAGCAGCAGCGCCGTGTAGCCGGTCGAGGTCCATGCGTTGATCATGGCGACGCTCGGCATGGCCAGGTCGGGCGCGGTCAGGAAGCCCTGGTTGTCCAGGCCCATGCCGGTCAGCACGTGGTTGAAGAAGCCGAGGTTGGCATCCAGCAGCCACATCCAGAGCAGGCCGACGGTCACGTTCGGCACCAGCCACGGCACCACCAGCAGCGAGCGCAGTACGACCGAGCGGGTCAGCCGGTGCATGAGCGCGGCCAGCAGCAGACCGCCGACCATCTGGATTGTGATCGTCAGGACCACGTAGTAGCCGGTGACCTTGAGCGAGTTCCAGAACAGCGGGTCGTGAAGGAGCGTCACGTAGTTGTCGGCGCCCACGAAGGCGGGCTCCGACAGCAGGTTCCAGTCCGTCATCGAGTACCAGGCGCCGAGCAGGGCCGGATACACGTAGAAGACGCCGAAGCCGACCAGCGCGGGAGCGAGGAAGAGCAGGGCTACCCGTCTGTCGTCGCGCACTCGGTTCGGCAGCGAGAGTGTGGACACGGGGCCAACTCTCGGGAACTTGCGAAAACTTGTCAATACCTTCGCTCCAGCCTTCGTTTTGAAAGACTTGACAAGTCAGCGAAGGCGCTGAGAACGTTCCTGCCCATGGCCACAACAGACTTCGACCTGCTCGTCGTGGGGGACGCCAACCCCGATGTGATCGTGTCGGGGACGCCGTCCACGCTCGCCTTCGGGCAGCGCGAGCAGCTGGTCGAGACGGGGGAGCTGGTGCTCGGCGGATCGGGCGCGATCACCGCGTGCGGCGCCGCCAGGCTCGGCCTGCGCACCGCCTTCGCCGGCAGGGTCGGCGCCGACGCGGCAGGCGAATTCGTCCTCGACGCGCTCGCCAGGCGCGGAGTGGACGTCTCCGCCTGCGTCGTCGAGCCCGCCAGGCCCACCGCGCTGACCGTGGTGCTCGTGCGCGGAGCCGACAGGGCGATCCTGACCTCGCCTGGCTGCCTGCCGGACCCGTGGGAGGTCCCGGCCTCGCTGGTCGCCAGGGCCGCCCACGTGCACGTCTCCTCCTTCTTCCTGCAGCCGGGGCTCGATGTCGCCGGCCTGTTCGGTACGGCACGCGACCTCGGCGCCGGCACCTCCCTCGACACCAACGACGACCCGGCGGGTGGGTGGAAGGGGCTGGAGGAGATCATCGGCCTGACCGACGTCCTGCTCCCCAACGACGCCGAGGCCCTGGCCATCGCTGGGCTCGGCGGGCAGGACGTGGCCGAGGCCGCCCGCGCGCTGGCCGCAGGCGGAACGCTGCCGGTGGTCAAGAGGGGCGCGGCCGGCGCCCTCGCCTGGACGCCCGAGGGCCCCGTGCACGTTTCGGCGGTCCCGAATCCCTCGTTCGTGGACGCCGTGGGCGCGGGCGACAGCTTCAACGCCGGCTTCCTGGCCGCCAGGCTCAACGGGCTGCCGCTGGAGGCATGCCTGCGCCTGGCCGTCAGGGCGGGCACCCTTTCCACCCGAGCCGCGGGGGGCACAGCGGCGCAACCGACCTGGGAGGAAGCCACCTCATGAGAAACCCCAAGATCGTGTTCGTGGGCGCGGGCAGCGTCGTCTTCACGCAGGGGCTGCTCGCCGACCTCCTGCGCTATCCGGAGCTGTCCTCGCTCCACCTGTCGCTGCACGACATCGACCCCGAGCGCCTCCAGGTCGCCGAGGCCGTCGCCCACCGCATCGCCGCGGCCCGAGGCGCCAAGCCGCGCATCACCGCCACCCTCGACCGGCGTGCCGCCCTCGACGGCGCCGACTTCGTGATCAACATGATCCAGGTCGGCGGGCACGACTCCACCGTCACCGACTTCGAGATCCCCGCCCGCTACGGCCTGCGCCAGACCATCGCCGACACCATCGGCGTCGGCGGCGTCTTCCGCGCGCTGCGCACCTTCCCCGTGCTCGACGCCCTGGCCGCCGACATGGCCGCCGCCTGCCCCGACGCGCTGCTGATGAACTACACCAACCCGATGGCCATGAACGTGTGGTACCTGGCGGGCAGGGTGCGCAACGTCGTGGGCCTGTGCCACTCGGTCTACTGGACGATGCGGGGGCTGGCCGACCTGGTCGGCGTGCCGTACGAGGAGGTCGCCTACCAGGCGGCGGGCGTCAACCACCAGGCCTGGGTGCTGCGCTTCGAGCGCGACGGCGACAACCTCTACGACCGGCTCGACGCCCGCATCGACACCGACGCCGAGCTGCGGCGCAGGGTCAGGGTGGAGATGTACCGGCGCCTGGGCCACTACCCGACGGAGACCAGCGAGCACTCGGCCGAGTACGTGCCGTGGCTACTGCGCCACGCCGCCGAGATCGACAGGCTGCGCATCCCCGTCGGCGAGTACCTGCGCGTCAGCGAGGAGAACGTGCGCGAGTACAAGCGCACCCGCGACGCCGTACGGCACGGCGCCGAGCTGGAGATCGCCGGCACCGACGAGTACGCGCCGCAGATCATCCACAGCATGGTCACCGGCACGCCGCGCGTCGTCTACGGCAACGTCGTCAACGACGGGCTGATCTCCAACCTGCCCGGCGGTTGCGTGGTCGAGGTGCCGTGCGCGGTCGACGCCACCGGCGTGCGGCCCACCCGCGTGGGCGCGCTGCCGCCGCAGCTCGCGGCGCTCAACCGGGCCTACGTCAACGTCAACGAGCTGACCGTCCGCGCCGCCGAGGAGGGCAGGCCCGAGCACGTACGGCACGCCGTCATGGTGGACCCGAACGCCTCGGCCACCCTGTCGCTGGACGACATCTGGCGCATGTGCGACGACCTGACCGTCGCCCACGGCGACCTGCTGCCGGAGTCGCTGCGCGTCACCCTGGCGAGCTGACCGGCCGGTCCACTCAGGTCGCGCTCGCGTGGCCGGGCCGGAGCTAGCCGGCCAGCTCAACCCGCAGGCCGCGCTCACGCAGCCGGGCTGGAGTTAGCCGGCCAGCTCCACCCGTAGGCCGCGCTCGCGCAGCCGGGCCACCACGGCAGGGTCGGCCGACTCGCCGGTGATCAGCAGGTCGACACCGGACAGCGGGCAGATCGGGGCCAGCTCGATCCTGCCGAGCTTGGTCGAGTCGGCCACCATGATCCGCCTGCCGGCCGCCCGCAGCATCCGCTGCTTCATCTCGGCGTCCGGCAGGTTGACGTTGGTGAAGCCGCTGTCGACGTGGACGCCGCCACAGCCGAGGAACACCGTGCTCGCCCTGATGCCGTCGAGCAGCCTGCCCCCCATCGGGTCGACGAGCGAATGCTGCTGGCGGCGCAGGCTGCCGCCGGTGACGACGACGGAGAAGCGGGGGATGGCCGGCTCCAGCTCCAGCGCGGTGCGCAGACCGTTGGTGAAGACCGTCACCTCGGCCAGGTCGGCCCTGGCCACCAGCTCCCTGGCCACGTAGGCGGTGGTGGTGCCGGCGCCCATCAGCACGCTCTCGCCCGAGCTGATCAGGCGGGCGGCGGCCTTGGCGATGAGGCCCTTCTCCACCGCGGCGGCGCCGAGCGACATCTCGAACGACGCCTCGGTGAGCGCGGTGCCCGCGGCGACCGCGCCGCCGCGGACCCTGCGCACCTTGCCCTGCTCCTCCAGCGCGTCGAGGTCGGCGCGGACCGTCACGCCGGAGACGCCGAACGCCTCGGCCAGCTCGTTGACCCTGGCGAAGTCCTGCTCCCTCAGCAGGCCGAGCATGCGCTCGCGGCGCACCTCGGTCGGCATCGACTCCTTCACCGGCGCTCCTTCGTCGGCCCGGCCCGCTTCACCGTCTTCGTCGGCCCGGCCCGTGTCACCGGCTTCGTCGGCGCGGCCCGCGTCACTGGCGCACCCCTGTCGAGCTGGACTGCTTCACCGGCGCACCGCCTCGGGCAGCAGGTCGCCGTGGGCGGCCAGCAGCTCCTCGCACAGCGCCTCGATGGCCGGCAGGGGGAGCGTCGCGGCGGTGTTCGGGTCGAGCATCGCCGCGTGCAGGACGTGCCGGCGGTCGCCGTCGAGCACCGCCCGCACGGTCAGCTCGACGACGTTGAGGAAGGTGCGGTTGAGCGCGGCCAGCTGGATCGGCAGCTCGCCCACCCGCTGGGGATGGATGCCCGCCGCGTTGACAACCGCGGGCACCTCCACCAACGCCTCCTCCGGCAGGTTGCCGATCAGACCGTCGTTGCGGACGTTGACGTGGACGAGTTTCTCTCGCCCCGTCAGCATCGCCAGCAGTGCCGAGGCCGCCGGCTCCTGGTGCTGCCACCTGATCAGCAGCGGCCTGCCCGCCGCCAGCGCCCGCCTGGTCTCCTCGTAGACGTGCAGGGACATGCCCGCCCTGCGCAGGTACTCCTCGACCGGCACGCCGAGCCTGGACGTCTCCTCCGCATGGCGCATGATCCACGGGACGTACTCGGCGGCATGCTCGCTCGACTCGGTGGGAAAGAAGCCGAAACGGTGGTACATCTCCACCCGGACGTGGCTCTTCAGCTCGGGATCAGCCGCCAGCGCCGCGTCGAGATCAGGGTAGAGGGAACGGCCGTCGGCGTCGGCGAAGACGAGCACGAACGACTGGTGGTTGACGCCCGCGCTGCGCAGCGTCAGCTCGTCGAGATCGCGGCCGACGAGATCGGCCAGGTAGGCGTGGGTGTCGCAGACCGCGTGACAGACCCCGGCGAACCTGTCGAAGCCCGTCGCCTCGTGCATCGCCCATCCGGTCATCGCCATCGGGTCGGTGTGGCTGAGCAGCCAGGCGTCGGGGCACAGCTCGGCCAGCTCCCGGCCCAGCTCGACCGCGGCGGGGATGGTGCGCAGGCCCCTGAAGATGCCGCCGATGCCGATGGTGTCGCCGATCGTCTGGCGCAGGCCGTAGCGGTGGGGGATCTGGAAGTCGCGCAGCGTCGCCTCGAAGCCGCCAACCTCGATCGTGGCGACCACGTGGTCGGCGCCGTCGAGCGCGCGCCGCCTGTCGGTGTGGCCTATGACGCGCGCCCCCGCGCCCGCCTCCGTGTTCAGCGCCCTGGCCAGGGCCTCGGCGGTGGCGAGCCTGGCCGGGTCGTCGTCGTGCAGGACGATGTCGAGGCCGCCGTGCAGCGGCTCGGACAGGAAGAGGTCCGACAGGATCCTGCGCGTCAGCTCGACGTCGCCGGCCCCGACGAAGACGATCCGCGACATCCGCACCTCCAACCTGGGCGACCAGTATTCCACGACCGCGTCTTGCGCGAAGCTGTTGAAATATCAGGTCGGCTGCGCAACTCTAGACACGTGCTGGCGTGGGTACCCCGGCCTCTCCGGGCCACGCCACCGCTCGCGAGCCACGGGCCTGGCCGCGAGCCGGAGTGCGGAACAGCATGCCTGGCGCCCTTGCCGATCATCAAGCGAGGAGAAGCATGCGAGCCTTACAGACCCTTGCCGTCACCCTGCTCACCTGGGCGGCCCTCATCGTCGCCCCCGCGCCGGCCCAGGCCGCCGCGCCGGCCGTACCGCCGCCGACCCCCTGCCCCGGCTGCTGGAAGCCCGCGCTGAACACCAGCTGGCAGTGGCAGCTGTCGTCGGTGCCCGCCGAGCCGTTCCTCAACGTCACCATGTACGACATCGACGGCTTCAACGCGAGCGCCGCGACCGTCCGCCGCCTGCACGAGACCAAGGCGGGCCGCAAGGTCGTCTGCTACGTCAGCGCCGGATCGTACGAGGACTGGCGGCCCGACGCCGCCGACTTCCCCGCCTCCGTCCTCGGCGCCAACCTCGACGAGTGGCCGGGCGAGCGCTGGCTGGACATCAGGCAGTACGGCGGGCCGCTCGGGCAGATCATGCGGGCCCGCATGGACATGTGCAAGTCCAAGGGCTTCGACGCGATCGAGTTCGACAACGTCGACGGGTACACCAACGAGACGGGCTTCCCGCTGACGGCCGCCCACCAGTTCGCCTACAACGCGTGGCTGGCCAACGAGGCCCACACGCGCGGGCTGTCGGTGGGCCTGAAGAACGACCTCGAGCAGATCCCGCAGCTGCTGCCGTACTTCGACTGGGCGCTGAACGAGCAGTGCTGGCAGTACAGCGAGTGCACCACGGCGCAGAACGGCGACTACGGCTACGACCAGTTCGTGAGCGCGGGCAAGGCGGTGTTCACCGTGGAGTACGAGCTGAGCCCGTCCCGGTTCTGCTCCAAGTCCAACGCGCGCAACTTCAACTCGCTGCGCAAGAACTACGAGCTGGACGCCTACCGGGTGGCCTGCCGCTGACCCACCCCGGCCGGGGCCGACGACGCCGTAGCAGCGCGGTGCCGCGAGCTCCGGCCCGCGGGAAGCAGGCCGGAGGCGTTGGCGAGAGCGTCACGGCGCCTGTCGCCGCCCCTGAGCCGTCGGTGATCGGCTCGGCGCGGCACCACACGGTCGATCCGCCGGGGCGTCCCAGGACGGCGTCCAGCACGGTCGCGGGAAGTCGGTCCTCCATCCGCGCCACGGTAGGCGAGGACGTCGCCCGCGTGCATTCCCTTTCCCGCACGGGAGGCGGGCCCGCACAGGCCCGCCTCCCGTTGGGTCAGGCGCTCACTCGCCAGCCTGACGCGGCGTCACGGGCCTTCCAAAGGGCCGTGTAGAGGCCGCCGGCGGCCAGCAGGTCCTGGTGGGTGCCGTGCTCGGCGACCCGGCCGCCGTCCAGGACCACGATCTGGTCGGCGTGCCGTACCGTGTTCAGCCGGTGGGCGACCATCAGCACGGTACGGCGCTGCGCCAGCGCGCGCACGGCGGCCACCACCGCGGCCTCGTTCTCCGCGTCGAGCGCCGAGGTGGCCTCGTCCAGCAGCACGATCGGCGCGTCCTTCAGCAGCGCCCTGGCGATCGACACGCGCTGGCGCTCGCCGCCCGACAGCGCGGCGCCTCGTTCGCCGACCTGGCCGGACCAGCCGCCGGGCAGCCGCTCGGCGATCTCGTCGCAGCGGGCGAGCGCGGCCGCCCGCCGTACCTCCTCCTGGCTCGCCTCGGGGCGGCTGAGCCTGATGTTGTCCTCCAGGGTGCCCTCGAACAGGTAGACGTCCTGGGAGACGAGCGCGACCTGCGCCATCAGGTCGGTGAACGTCAGCTCGCGCACGTCCGCGCCCGCCACGCGCACGCTGCCTGACGAGACGTCGAAGAAGCGGGCGACCAGGTGCAGGATCGTGGTCTTGCCCGCGCCCGAGGGGCCGACGAGCGCCGTGACGGTGCCGGGGGAGACGGTCAGGCTGACGTCCTCGAGCAGCGGTGTGTCGTTGTAGGAGAACGACACGCGCTCCAGCTCGATCGAGGGTTCGCCGAGCGGCGCCGACCGCGCGGGCTGGGGGAGCGGGGGTGTGGCGAGGACCTGTTCGAGGCGGTCCAGGGAGTTGGCGCTCATCCGCAGGACCGCGCTGATCGCGGCGGCGTCCCGCATCGGCTCGACGTAGCGGGAGGCCAGCACCATCGCGGTGACCAGGGCCGCCGCGTCGAGGTCGGTCGCGATGGCCGCCGCGGCCACCAGCAGGGCGGCGAACGCGCCCTGGATGGACAGCCCGAGCACCGTCAGCGCGGGCAGCGCGGTCGTGATGCGCCGCGAGGTGGCGCGGCGGTGCTCGTCGACCGCCGCGGTGAGCAGCTCCAGGCCTTTCCCGGTACGGCCGGCGGCGCGCAGCACGGGCTGGGTCTGGGCGAACTCGACGGTTCGCGCGCCGAGGTCGGCGGTGGCGGCGTCGATGTCGTGGTCGGCGGCGGTGATCCTGTCGCCCATCCATCGAGCGGCCAGCCAGATGAGCGGGGCGACGGCCAGCGCGGCCAGCCCCATCCGCCAGTCGGTCACCGCCAGCACGGCGATCGTCACCGCGGGGGCGACGGTCGCTCCGGCGAGGGGTTCGAGCAGATGGGCGGGGGTCTGCAGGATGTTCATGACACCCGCTCCGGCCAGGCGGCCGAAGGGGCCGACGCGGGCCGGGCGGAACCAGCCGAGCGGCAGCCGTACGACGTGGTCGCCGAGCCGGTCGAGCAGCATGCCGCACAGGCCGTAGCCGGCGCGGCGCGCCTTGATCATCGCGGCGTGGTGGGTGAGGCCGTAGAGCGCGGTGAGCGCGAGGAGGGCCAGCAGTGGGGCGGTGGCGTCCGCGCCGGTGAACAGCGCCCGCAGGGTCGGCAGCAGCAGGCCGAGCAGGGCGCCCATGAGGGCGGCGGAGACGGTCATCAGCGCGACGGCCAGGCGCAGGTCGCGGGCCTGGCCTGGGTCGGCCAGGGCGATCAGGCGGCGGATCACGCGGCGACCGCCTGCTCCTGGGCGGCCCACAGCCGGGCGTAGAGCCCGCCGGCGGCCAGCAGGTCGTCGTGGGTGCCGCGCTCGGCGACGCGACCGCCGTCCAGCACGACGATCTGGTCGGCGAACTGGACGGTGTGCAGCCGGTGCGCGATGACCAGCAGCGTCCTGCCGCGCATGAGGTGCGACAGCGCCTCCTGCACCGCCAGCTCGGACTCCGGGTCGGCGAACGCGGTGGCCTCGTCGAGGACGAGCACGGGGGTGTCGGCGATCAGGGCGCGGGCGATCGAGACGCGCTGGGCCTCACCGCCAGAGAATGCGGCGTCCTCGCCGACCACCGAGTCGTAGCCGCGCGGCAGCTCCATGACGCGGTCGTGGACGCGGGCGGCGCGGGCGGCGGCCTGCACCTCCTCGTCGGAGGCGCCGGGCCTGGCCAGGGCGATGTTGTCGCGCACGCTGGCGCGCAGCAGGCGCACGTCCTGCAGGACGAAGCCGATCCGCCGGTAGAGCTCGGCGTCGGGCAGTTCGCCGAGGTCGACGCCGCCGATGCTGATCGTGCCGCGCGCGCCCTCGTGCAGGCGGGCCAGCAGGGCGGCCAGCGTCGACTTGCCGGCGCCCGAGGGGCCGACGAGCGCGGTCACGGTGCCGGGGGTGAGGGTGAGGTCGATGCCGCGCAGGACCTCCTGCTCGCCGTACCCGAAGCGGACGTCGGCGAAGACGATCTCGTTGCCACGGGGAACCGCCCCGGGAGGAGGCTCGGTTCTGGCGGGCGCGTCGAGGACGCCGCCGATCTCGTCGAGGGCGGTGCGGGCGAACTGGATGTCCTGCGCGGCGTAGCCGAGCGCGAGCAGCGGCGCGGCCAGTCCGGGCGCCAGCAGCAGGTACGGCACGACATCGGCGGGCGCGAGCACGCCCAGCCAGATCAGCACCCCGCCACCGGCCAGCGCCGTGGCCATCGCGACGGGAGCGGAGTAGGCGACGGTGCCCGCCACCATGGGCCGGTCGACCGAGCGCGACCAGCCGTCGAGGTAGCTGCTGAAGGCGCCGGTCGCGGCCCGCCAGCGCCCGTGCTGGCCGTCGGTCCTGCCGAACACCTTGACCACCGCGATGCCCTGGACGAACTCCACCGCCGCGGCGCTCAGCCGGGCGACGGCCTCGTGGTAGCCGGCCATGCCCGCGTTGGCGATGTCGGTGACCTTCTTGTAGAACACCGACCCGACCAGGACGGGCAGCAGGACGATCCCCGTCATGGCCGGGCTCACCCACAGCATGTACGCCAGGGAGAGCGTGGGCACCAGCAGCGCGCCGAGCGCGTCCATCAGGCTCTGGGCGACCACCCGGTGCAGGGAGGCCACGTCGTCGGTGACGGCCTTGCGCACGCGGCCTGAACCGCGTCCGCCGAACCAGTCGAGCGGCAGCCGGGTCAGGTGTTCGGCCATCCGCACGCGCAGGTCGCGCTGCATGTCGTTGTCGGCCACGTTCGTCAGGACCGTGACTCCGACCGTGCACACCGCCCTGACCAGCAGGGCGGTCGCCGTCACCGCCGCCACCCACCACGCCCCCGTGGGCGAGCCGCCCGCGAGCAGGTGGCGGGCGAACTCGGCGATCGCGACCGGCGGGGCCACGGTGGTGATCGCGACGATCACCTGCAGGGCCGCGGCCCAGGCGAGCTTGCGGCGGATGGGGCGCAGGAACCGCGCGAACAGCAGGTAGGAGGAACCAGGTTGTAAGGCCATCGGGGGGAAATCGCCTTCCAGGTCATCGAGTCGGTTGGCGCGGATGCGCGCCCCCCTCTTGATGCTCACCTTGATCCACTTTCAATCCGCTCCCGCCCGTTTCGTTAGCAGGGCGGGACGACACCGCGTCATCTGCCGCGAACCGACAGGCGCCGCGCCCGGGGCCGCGTGGTTTTAGATCGGGTCCCAGGGCAGGCCCTCGTAGAGGCCGAGCAGGCGGGCGGCGAAGGCGTCGTCGAGCTTCAGCGCGTCCTGCTCCAGCCGGCCGACCATGACCACGCCGCGGGAGTTGGTGAGGAAGACCGCCTCGCAGGAACCCAGATCGGCCACCCTGACCGGGCGGCGCTCCTGCGGGATGCCCGCCGCTCGCAGCGCCCGCTCCATCAGCTGCATGGTGATGCCGCTGAGCATCGGCGCGTCCGGCCAGATGACCGCGCTGCCGTCGAAGCAGCCCAGGTTCGTGATCAGGCCCTCGGAGATCAGCCCGTCGGCGGTGGTGAGCAGGCCCTCGTCGTAGCCCTCGGCGGCGACCAGGCGGCCGAAGTACGCCTGCGGGAAGCCGCCCATGTGCTTGATGTGCGGCAGGAAGCGCTGGTAGACGACGGGTTTGACGCTCTGCGGCACGGTGGCCACGTCCACGGGCGGGCGCGCGGTGACGAACACGTGCGGGCGGTCGCCGTCGTCGAGCACGTGGACCCGGACGCTGGCGTCGGCCAGGCCGGCGAGCGCGGTCCTGATCGAGCCGACGACGAGGCCGGTGTCGAGGTCGGTGCCGTAGAGCTCGCGGGTGGCCGCGCTCAGGCGGGTCAGGTGCAGGTCGAGGCCGCGTGTGCGCCGGTCGCGTACCTGCATGGCGGTGAAGTGGCCGTAGCGGGCGAACATGGGCAGGTTGGCATCGGGCCCGGCGACCCGGCCGTCGATGACGGTGATCACACGCGCCAGACTACGTCGCCACGTGATCCAGGCCACAGTGGTGGTGTGACACGCAGACCACGGTGACCGCGAGACCGCCCTGCGGAGCGGTGGACGATCGAGGGGGCGATGTGACGGCGGCCCGCCCCGCACGCAGGAGTTGCGTGATGGACGGGCCTCCGCCCCGTGACCGCGGTGGGCTTCTCGGGGGCCTGCCGTACCAAAGAGAGGGTCAGGCTGAGAGCTTGCCCAGCGCCAGTGACGCGTAGAGAGCCGCGCCGTCCGGCAGGACGGCGTCGTCGAACTGCGCCTCAGGGGAGTGGTTGTACGGCGCGCCGGCCGGGTCGCGGTCGGGCGGGCACGCGCCGAGGAAGACGAACGCGCCCGGCACGTCCTCCAGCACGTAGGAGAAGTCCTCAGACCCGGTGACCGGCTGCGGGGCCACGAAGAAACGTCCGGGCCCGAACAGCCCGTCGATCGTCTCGCCCGCGTACGACGCCTCGTCGTGGGTGTTGACCGTGACCGGGTAGCCCATGCCGAAGGAGGCCTCCACCCGCAGCCCGTGGGCCGCGCCGATGCCCTCGACGAGCTGGACGGCGCGCTGCTTGATGCGGGCCCTGTTGTCCTTGCTGAAGGTTCTGATCGTGGCCGAGAAGCGGGCATCGTCGGGGATGACGTTGTCGACGGTGCCGGCGTGGAAGCTGCCGACGGTCACCACGACCGGGTCGAACACGTCGAAGGCCCTGGTCACGAGCGTCTGCAGGGCGGTCACCATTTCGCAGGCGGCTGGAATGGGGTCCTGGGCGCGCTGCGGGGTGGAGCCGTGGCCGCCCCTGCCGATCACGTGGACGTTCAGCGTGTCGGCCGCGGCCATGATGGGCCCGCCGCGCGAGGAGAAGACGCCAGGCGGCAGCATCGCGGAGACCACGTGCATGCCGTACGCGGCGACGGCCCGCGAGCCCGCCGCGTCGAGGACGCCCTCGTCGATCATGTACTTGGCGCCTTCGTAGCCCTCCTCGCCCGGCTGGAACATGAACACCACGTCCCCTGCCAGCTCCTCGCGCCGGGCGGCCAGCAGGTGCGCGGCCCCCGCCAGCATCGAGGTGTGCAGGTCGTGGCCGCAGGCGTGCATCCTGCCCTCGTGGGCGGAGATGTACGGCAGGCTGTTGCGCTCGGCGACGGGCAGCGCGTCCATGTCGCCCCTGAGCAGGACCGCGGGGCCCGGCTTTCCGCCGCGCAGCACCGCGGTGACCGAGCTGAGCGACTCGCCCGTGCTGATCTCCAGCGGCAGGCCGTCGAGCGCGGCGAGCACCTTTTCCTGCGTGATGGGCAGGTGGAGACCGATCTCGGGGGTGGTGTGCAGGGAGTGGCGGAGCTGGATGAGCTCGTCGCGCATGTCCTGGGCTGATTCGAGGAGCGACATGGAGAACATTCTTCACATGATTGACATCGGCCGGACAAGCGGTCATTTGTAGGATGGGGCAGGTGACTGAGCGTAAGCCCATCCAGAGCTGGCTGTCCGACATGGACGGCGTCCTCGTGCACGAGGGCCATCCCGTCCCCGGCGCCGACGTGTTCATCAAGCGCCTGCGCGATTCGGGCAAGAGCTTCCGGGTGCTCACGAACAACTCCATCTACACCCCGAGGGACCTCGCGGTACGGCTGCGCGTGGGGGGCCTGGAGGTGCCGGAGGAGTCGATCTTCACCTCGGCGATGGCGACGGCGCGTTTTCTCGACGACCAGCGGCCAGGCGGTTCCGCCTATGTGATCGGCGAGGCCGGGCTGACGACCGCGCTGCACGAGACCGGCTACGTGCTGACCGATCACGAACCCGAGTACGTGGTGCTCGGCGAGACGCGCACCTACAGCTTCACGCAGATCACCAAGGCGATCCGGCTGATCGACAGCGGCGCCCGCTTTATCGCGACAAATCCGGACCCGGTGGGGCCGTCGAACGAGGGCTCGCTCCCGGCGTGCGGCGCCGTGGCCGCGATGATCACCAAGGCCACGGGTGTCGAGCCGTACTTCGTCGGCAAGCCCAACCCCATGATGATGCGCCACGCGATGAACGCCATCGAGGGCCACAGCGAGACCACCGCGATGATCGGCGACCGCATGGACACCGACATCGTCTGCGGCATGGAGGCGGGCCTCTACACGATCCTGGTGCTGAGCGGCGTGGTGCAGCGCGAGCAGATCGAGCGCTTCCCCTACCGTCCCTCGCTGGTCGTGGAGTCGGTGGCCGATCTCGTCGAGCTGGTCTGATTCCTGCCGCATCCTGTCAGGTACGGCTGGCAGGCTGGCGGTCATGCACCACATCTACCTGGAGCTCGGTCCCAAGAAGGTCTTCGCCTGCTCGCTCGACTGGCCCGGCTGGTGCCGCGTCGACAAGAGCGAGGAACTGGCCATCGACCGGCTCACCGACTACGCCCCGCGCTACCGGGTGATCGCCGAGCGCGCGGGCCTGGACTTCGCCCCCGGTGAGCCTGTCGTGGTCGAGCGGGTCAAGGGCAGCAGCACCACCGACTTCGGCGCGCCCGCCGCCGAGCCCGCCGCCGACTCCGCACCTGTCGACCCCGCGACGGCCGCCCGCGACGTGGCGCTGCTCCGGGCGGCCTGGGCGCTGTTCGACGAGACGGCCGCCGTCACCCCTGAGGAACTGCGCAAGGGGCCGCGCGGCGGCGGGCGCGACCGCTCCAAGATGGTCGCCCACGTGACCGAGGCCGAGCGCTCCTACGCCCGTCAGCTCGGCGTGCGGTACCCGCCGTACCGGTCGGTCGCCGACCGCGACGCCATGCGGGCGGAACTGGCGGCCGTCCTGCTGGCGGGCGGCTCCGGCGCCTGGTCCACCCGGTACGCCTGCCGCCGTATCGTCTGGCACGTCATCGATCACCTCTGGGAGATGGAGGACCGCAGGTCAGCGGGATGAGGCGGGGCAGCGCGGTGATGTGCACGGCGAGGTAGTCGCCGAGGGCCTCGGGGACCAGCCGCCGCGAGGTGATCTCGGCGGGGTCGAGCGGCAGCCGTTCGACGTCGTAGACCCCGCTTTCGGGGTCCTCCGCCTCGGGGCCGTGGCGCAGCGCGGGATCCATGGAGACCAGGCGGCAGCCGTACACGTGCTGGGTCTTGACCGCGCCCTGGTAAGCGTAGGTGAGCGTGGTCAGCGGGGTGATCGCGGAGACGACCGCGCCGAGCTCCTCCAGCAGCTCTCTGCGCAGCGTGTGCTCCAGGCTGGCGTCCTGCGGCTCGACGTGACCGCCGGGGACCGACCAGTAAAGCTCCCTGCCGGGGACTGTGCGCCGGAAGACGACCAGCCGCTCCTCCTCATCAAGCAGGACACCTCGGACACTGGGTCGCATAATCACCCTCCATATTCTTGGGGTAGCCTAACTTACGGTTGCGTAGCTTGAAGGAGATGAGCTTTATGGTGATGAGTCAGACGGAGCTCCTGCACGAGCTTGAGCCG
Organism: Nonomuraea sp. NPDC059194; assembly: GCF_042754765.1. Lineage (NCBI taxonomy): Bacteria > Bacillati > Actinomycetota > Actinomycetes > Streptosporangiales > Streptosporangiaceae > Nonomuraea > Nonomuraea sp. NPDC059194. The sequence continues at coordinate 30,735 of NZ_JBHZBH010000045.1, forward strand.
GTGGTGGCGGGCGAGCTCGACCGCCACCTCAAGGTGGCCAAGGAGTGGTTCCCCCACGAGTACGTGCCGTGGAGCGAGGGCCGTAACTTCGACGGCATCTTCGGGGGCGATGCCTGGCAGCCGACCGACTCGACGATTCCCGAGGCGGCGCGCGTCTCGCTGATCGTCAACCTCCTCACCGAGGACAACCTGCCCAGCTACCACCACGAGATCGCCACCACCTTCGGCCGCGACGGCGCGTGGGGCACCTGGGTCGGCCGCTGGACCGCCGAGGAGGGCAGGCACGCCGTCGCCATCCGCGACTACCTGACCGTCTCGCGCGCCGTCGACCCCGTCGCGCTGGAACGTGCCCGCATGGTCCACATGGAGGGCGGCTTCCAGAGCGAGTACTCGACCATGCTGCAGCAGCTGGCCTACGTCTCCTTCCAGGAGCTGGCCACCCGCATCTCGCACCGCAACACCGGCAGGGCCGCCGGCGACCCCAACTGCGAGCGGCTGCTCGCCAAGATCGCCGCCGACGAGAACCTCCACATGCTCTTCTACCGCAACCTGCTCAAGGCGGCCTTCGAGCTCGACCCCAACCAGACGATGCGCGCCATCACCGACGTCGTGACGACGTTCCAGATGCCGGGCACCACCATCGAGGGCTTCACCCGCAAGGCGATGATCATCGCCAACGAGGGCATCTACGACCTCAGGCTGCACCTCGACGACGTGCTCATGCCCGTGCTGCGCCAGTGGGCGGTCTTCGACCAGACCAACCTGGACGGCGACGGCGCCAAGGCCCGCGACGAGCTGGCCGCCTTCCTGGAGAAGACCGAGACGACGGCCGCCAGGTTCGTCGAGCGCAGGGCGGAGCGAAGGGCGCGCGCCGAAGCCATGCGATGATTTCGCGGTGGCTTTCCTCCTGGCCGTTCCCCTCGCGGTGATGCTGCTGCTGCTCGCGACCGCGGCGCAGCGGCTGCTCGGCGTCAGGTTCGGGCCGTTACGCACGGCGCTGGCCGTGTTCCTGGCTCTGTCGCTGGCCCCGGTGTTCATCGAGCCCGTCCTGCAGCCGTTCAGAACCCTCGATTTCAACGAGGATCCAAGCGTCGGCCCGCTGTGGATCCTGATCCTGGTGTCGATGTGCGTCGTGCTGATCCCCATGGTCATCCTGGTGATCGCCGAGGCGCTCGTCCCGCCGGGATCCATCCCTGGGCCGATCGAGCTGGTCAGGTCGCTGCGCGGGCGCGTCTCACGCGCCCGCCGCTACTCCCAGATCACCAGGATCGCCTTCAGGCACGGCCTGGGGCCGTACCTGCGGGGCAGGGGCGACGGCCCTGGCGACAGCGGCGGCAGGGTACGGCTGGCCCGCTCGCTGCGCGAGGCGCTCGACGACGGCGGCGTCACCTTCGTCAAGCTCGGGCAGGTGCTGTCCACCAGGCGTGACCTGCTGCCTGCCGAGTTCGTGGAGGAGCTCGGCCGGCTGCAGGACCACGTCAAGCCCGCGCCGTGGGAGGAGATCGCCCAGGTCGTCGACGTCGACGCGTTCGCCTCCTTCGACCGCACACCGCTGGCCGCCGCCTCGATCGCCCAGGTCCACGCCGCCCGTCTGCACAGCGGCGAGGAGGTCGTCGTCAAGGTGCAGCGCCCGGGGATCGAGCCCGTCGTCGCCAAGGACCTCGATATCGTCGCCAGGCTGGCCGTGACACTGGAAAGCAGGACGAAGTGGGGCAGGTCGCTCGGCCTCAGGGAGCTGGCCGAGGGCTTCGCCGTGGCGCTGCGCGAGGAGCTCGACTTCCGCGTCGAGGCGGGCAACATGGCGGCCGTGGCGGCCGCGGGCGCGACCTCCGTGACCTACCCGACCCCTCACCTGCCGCTGTGCACCGACCGGGTGCTGGTGATGCAGCGCCTGTCGGGCAAGCCGCTGGCGACGGCCCCGGCCGCCGAGGGCCCCGCGCTGGCCCGCACGCTGCTCGACTGCCTGCTGCGGCAGATCCTGCTCGACGGCGTCTTCCACGCCGACCCGCACCCCGGCAACATCATGCTGCTGTCCGACGGCGCGGTCGGCCTGCTCGACTTCGGCTCCGTCGGACGGCTCGACGCCTCGCTGCGCTCCTCCCTGCAGCGCTTCCTGCTCGCCATGGACCGGCAGGACCCGCTCGGCGTCACCGACGCGCTCCTCGAGGTCGTGCCCAGGCCCGAGGACATCGACGAGGCGGCGCTCGAACGCGCGCTCGGCCAGTTCATGGCCAGGCACCTGCGCCCCGGCACGGACAGCGTCGCGATGTTCACCGACCTGTTCAGGATCGTCTCCGAGTACGGCCTGTCGATCCCGCCCGAGGTCGCGGCCGTCTTCCGCGCGCTGGCCACCCTCGAAGGCACACTGGTACGGCTCTCGCCCGGGTTCAACCTCATCGGCGAGGCGAGGGCGTTCGCCGCACGCTACCTGGCCGAGCAGGTCAAGCCGGAGACCGTGAAGGAGGCCGTGGCGCAGGAGGTCACCGCGCTGCTGCCGATGCTGCGGCGCCTGCCCAGGCGGGTGGAGCGGATCGCCAGCGCGGCCGAGCACGGCAGGTTCTCGATGAACGTGCGGCTGCTCGGTGACGAACGCGACCGCACGTTCGTCACCCACCTGCTGCACCAGGCGCTGCTGACCGTGCTGGGGGCGACGGCAGGGCTGATGGCGGTGATCCTGCTCGGCATCGAGGGCGGCCCGATGGTCGTCACCGGGCAGATGTCGCTGTTCCAGCTGATCGGCTACAACCTGCTGGTCATCAGCTCCGTGCTGGTGCTGCGCGTGCTCATCGTGATCTTCCGCAGGAAACCGCCGTCATAGGTTTTGACTCTCCCCTCGTGGGAGAGACCAGCCTGTCGGTGTGAAGACGATTCATCGAGACCTGTTCGCGGCCAAGGCCGCTGCTTGCCTCATCGAGGCGCCCGCGCTGCCGTACCTGATGGCCGACGGCGTGGGTGACCCGTCGGGCGAGACCTACCGCGACACGGTGGCCGCGCTGTACGGCGTGGCCTACGCGGTGCGCAAGGAACTCAAGCCGTCGCTGACGTACTCGGTCGCGCCGTTGGAGGGCCTGTGGGACGGCTCGCCCGACGACCGGGCGAGCCTGCGCTGGACGGCGATGATCCTCCAGCCGGTCCAGGCCACCGCGCAGATGGTGGCCGCCGCCTGCGCGGCCAAGGGCGTCACCGGGGTACGGCTGGACACGCTCGCCGAGGGGCGATGCGCGCAGATCCTGCACGTCGGGCCCTATCGCGACGAACCGGCCACCGTGGAGAAGCTGATGGCCTTCGTCGCCGAGCGGGGTCTGGTGGTGTCGGGCAGGCACCACGAGATCTACCTGTCGGTGCCCGGCCGTACCCCGGAGGAGAAGATGAAGACGCTCATCAGGTACCCCGTGTCCGAGCAGGGACGCTAGAGGCCGCGGCGCAGTTGCTTCAGGTCCGAGCGGTGCTTCTTGGTCGACAGGCGGCGCTCGACCGCGCCCCTGCTCGGCTTGGTCGCCCGGCGCCGCTTGGGCGGCGGCGCGATGGCCTCGCGGACGCGCTGGGCGAGCCGGTGCGCCGCGGCCTCGCGGTTGCGCAGCTGGGAGCGGTACTCCGACGCCGCCACCGTGATCACCGGCGACGGCAGCCGCTCCAGCGCGCGGGCCTTCAGCGCGGGCGGGATCGCCGTGCTCGCGGACACGTCGAACAGCAGCTCGACCCGGCTGTCGGTGGTGTTCACCCCCTGACCGCCCGGTCCTGACGAACGCGAGAAGCGCCACACGAGCTCGTCACCGGGAATGGCGATCGAGTCGTTGACGATCAATGGGCCGGTCATCGGAACACCTCCTTCACCCGGAAACCGTACCTGGGTGACATATGCCCACAGCAACCAGATTTTCCCCGCAACCCTTCCGCAAGCCGGGCGTGGCACCATGTCCCGGAACAGTGGGGAGTGATCATGGCGGGGATCGTGGGTGTGCACGGCATCGGCAAGTACGACTACTACGTGCGGGCCGGCCGGTCGGCGGAAGGCGCGGCCGAGGCGATGCGGGTCAAGTGGGACCGCTATCTCGGCGCCGGGCTGGGCGGCCCGCCCTGCGCCTACTTCGCCGAGGTGGCCTACTACGCCCACCACCTCAACGACCAGGGCCGCAACGGCCAGGGGACGGCCAAGCCGGTCGAGTCGATGGCGGCCGGCGAGCAGCAGGTGTTCGTCGCCTGGGCCGAACAGCTCGGCCTGGGCGAGACGTTCACGGGGGCGCTCAAGGCGTTCACCGGCTGGCTGCTGACCAGGCTCGACACCAGGGCCGCGGCCTTCGCCGCGCTGTTCTGCCCCGAGGTCGCCGCCTACCTCACCGACACGGTCAGGCGCGAGCGGTGCCAGGAGGAGGTGGCCGAGGTGATCAGGCGGCGCGCGCCCAGGGTGGTGGTCGCCCACTCGCTGGGCAGCGTCGTCGCCTACGAGACGCTGCACGCCCATCCGGACATCGAGGTGGACCTGCTGGTCACCCTGGGCAGCCCGCTCGGCATGCGCAACGTGGTGTTCGAGCACCTGCTGCCCGCCCCGGTCGACGGCCGGGGCGAGCGGCCGAAGGGCGTGCGGCGCTGGGTCAACATCGCCGACAAGGACGACATCGCGGCCATCCCGCCCGCGCTGCGCGACTGCTTCACCGGAGTCGACGTCGAGGCGCTGGTCAACCTGGACTGGCTCGACTTCCACACCGCGGAGAAGTATCTGGGCTGTAGTGCGATAAATCAGTATCTGCGGCCATACCTGGCATAGTGTCCGGGGTGGAAAACGCCTTTCAAGTGGACCTGCGTGGCGTCGTCGATCTGCTGAGCCGTCACCTGTACTCCAGTCCTCGCGTCTACGTGCGCGAACTGCTGCAGAACGCGGCCGACGCCATCACCGCCCGCGCGGAAGGCGACGGCCGGGTCGCGATCGAGGTCGCCGACGGACAGGTGCGCGTCCACGACAACGGCGTCGGCCTCACCGAGGACGAGGTGCACACCCTGCTGGCCACCATCGGCCGCTCGTCCAAGCGCGACGAGCTGGGATTCGCCAGGCACGAGTTCCTCGGGCAGTTCGGCATCGGCCTGCTGTCGGGATTCCTGGTGGCCGACGAGATCCACGTCGAGACCAGGTCCGTCACCGGCGCCCCCACCGTGAGCTGGACCGGCAGGTCCGACGGCACCTACCGGGTGGCGCGGGCCGAGGCCGAGCGGCCCGAGCCCGGCACGACGGTCACGCTGAAGGCCCGCAGGGACGCCGCCGAGTGGACCGACCCGCGCACCGTCACCGAACTGGCCGCCCTGTACGGCTCGCTGCTGCCGATCGCGGTCACCGTCAACGGCGTCGCGACGACGGCCGATCCGCCCTGGCTGTCCCCGCACGACTCGCCCGACGCGCGCAGGACGGCCCTGCTGGAGTACGGCAGGCGGCTGTTCGGCTTCACCCCCTTCGACGTCATCGACCTCGACGTCCCCGAGGCCGCCCTGTCCGGCGTCGCGTTCGTGCTGCCCAGCCCCGCCAACCCGACCGCGCGCGCCACCCACCGCGTCTACCTCAAGCGCATGCTGCTCACCGAGCGCGCCGAGGGCGTGCTGCCCGAATGGGCGTTCTTCGCCCGCTGCGTCCTCGACGCGGGCGAGCTGCGCCCCACCGCCAGCCGCGAGGCCCTCTACGAGGACGACCTGCTGGAGCACACCCGCGACCAGCTCGGCCGCCAGCTGCGCGAATGGCTCGTCAGGCTGGCCGAGACCGACCCCGCCCGCCTGCGCGCCTTCCTGCGCCTGCACCACCTCGGCGTCAAGGCGCTGGCCCTGCACGACGACGACATGCTGCGCCTGGTCGACAGGTGGCTGGAGTTCGAGACCAGCGACGGCCCGATGACGCTCGCCCAGTTCAGGACGCGCCACCCGCGGGGCCGCTTCACCTCCAGCGTCGACGAGTTCCGCCAGTTGTCGGCCGTGTCAGGCGCGCAGGGCGTCGGCCTGGTCAACGGCGGCTACGTCTACGACGGCGACATCCTGGCGCGGCTGCAGCGGATCGACCCCGACATCCGCCTCGACCGCCTGGACCCGGGCGAGCTGGCCACCCACCTCGGCCCCGTCGATCCCGGCGCCGACCTGGCCGCCAGGCCCTTCCTGGCGGCGGCCGCCCGCGTGCTCGACCCGCTCGGCTGCGAGGCGGTGCTGCGCGACTTCGACCCCGCCTCCCTGCCCGCCCTCTACCTGACCAGCAGGGCCGCCGAGCACCAGGCCGAGCTGCGCGAGGCCAAGGAGAGCGCCGACGACCTGTGGGCCGACGTGCTCGGCGCGATGGAGAAGAGCGTCGCCGCCGACCGTCCCCGCCTGGTGCTCAACCACCGCAACCCGCTCGTGCGCCGCGTCGTCCTGCTCAAGGACCTGTCGCTGGCCGCCACCGCCGTGGAGGCGCTGTACGGCATGGCGCTGCTGCACGGGCACCACCCCCTGCGCGCCGCCGACACCGCGGCGCTGAACCGTTCGTTCCTCGGCCTGCTCGACTGGGCCGTCCTGGGCAAGGAGTGACCCCCATGGCCGACATCGAGGAGATGCTGGACCAGGCCCGGCAGATGCCGTACGGCGAGGCCAGGTCCGTGCTGCTCGAACAGGCGCTCAAGGCCGCGGGCCACGATCCCGAGCTGGCCTTCGAGGTACGGCTGGAGCTGACCGAGGCCTACCAGTACGGCGCCGAGCCCGCCAAGTCGTTCGCCACCTTCTCCCGCAGCGTCGCCGAGTACGACGCCGACCCCGGGCGCTGGTCGGACTGGCAGACCTACAGCCTGCTGTGGCAGTTCAAGTGGATCGTCAGCGACATGCGGCGCTTCCCCGAGATCCCGCTCCAGCGGGCCTACGACGCGCTGGCGGAGATGGAGCGCCGCTACGTCGAGGCGGGTTACGGCCTGCACGCCGTCCACACCCAGCGCACCTACGTCGCCGAGCACATCGGCGACGGGGCCGCGGCCGACGAATGGTTCCACCTGTGGCAGACCACCCCTCGTGACGACATGTCCGACTGTGAGGGCTGCGATCCCAGCGGCAAGGTGTGGCACCTGTCGTGGATGGGCCGCGACGAGGAGGCCATCGAGCTGGCCGCCCCCGTCGTCGCCGGGCAGCTGACCTGCCACGTCCAGCCGCAGGGCATTCTCAGCAACCTGCTGCTGCCGTACGTGCGGACGGGGCGGCTCGACGAGGCCGCCGCCGCGCACCTGCGCGCCTACCGGCTGGTCCAGGGTGACGCCAACTACGTCGACGACTTCGGCGACCACATGGAGTTCTGCGCCCTCACCGGCAACGAGACCCGCGGCCTGGAGATCCTGCAGCGCGAGCTGCCGCTGCTGGAGCGCTCGCCCACGCCGAGCGACCGTATGCACTTCGCCGGGTGCGCGGCGCTGCTGCTGCGCCGCCTGGAGGACCTCGGCCATGGCGGGCTGACCGTGCGCAGGAACGGCACGGACGTGCCCGTCGGCCGCCTGCGTGAGGAACTCGAGGCCGACGCCCGCGCCCTGGCCGCTCGCTTCGACGCCCGCAACGGCACCGGCGAGCAGAGCCGCAGGCTGGAGGTGCGGCTGGCGGCCGAGCCGCTGGTGGAGCACCTGCCGCTGACCCCGCACGCGCGCAGGGTCGTGATCCCCTCCGCCCCGGTGGCCGCACCGCCCGCCACCGCGACCACCGCCGAGCTGCTCGACCTGGCTGAGGAGGCGTGGCAGCGCAGCGACCACGACGCCGCCTTCGCCGCGTGGGAGCGCTACGACGAGGTCGGCGGCGAGCCGGACGGGCGGCGCGCCGACGGGCTCGGCTTCGCCGCGGCCGTCCAGGGCGACGTGGAGCAGGCGCGCGAGCTCTGGAGCCACGCGGCCGACCTGCACGCGCTGGCGGGCGACGAGGGGCGACGGCAGGCCACGCTCGGCAGGCTCGGGATGGTCACGCCGGACGGCCTGCCGCTGGTGGAGGAGTCGCACAGATGGCTGTCGGTCAACGGCGACGAGCGGCAGCGGGGGGCCTCGATGTCGCGGCTCGCCCAGATGTACGCCGCCGCGGGCCGCGTCGACGAGGCCGTCGCGCTGCTCGACGGGTCGAAGGACGGCGCTCACCTCTCGCTGCTGGCCAACCTCCTCGTCCACGACGACCCTGAGCGCGCCGTCGAGACCGCGCGCGCGGCCCGGCAGGCGCTGCGGGCGGACGGCGACGTGCTCGTCCTGGCCAAGACCGCGCTGCTGCACGGCCAGCTCATCCAACGGCACGGCGGCAACCTGGACGAGCTGCTCGGCGCGTTCGGCGAGGTGCTGGCCGTCGCACCGCGCTCGCAGGCCGAGCTGCGCGCCGTCGCGCACGCCTCCAGGGGCGAGGTGCTGGTCGCGGTGGACCGCGAGATCGAGGCGACCGACGACCTGATCGAGGCCGTCGCGATGTTCACCGCGCTCGGCCAGGCGGACAGGGCCGCCCTCGCCAGGGTCGACCTGGCCGCCGCCTATCTGGCGGGGGAGCGGCCCATGGACGCGGCCATCGCCGCCGAGGAGGCGCTGGCCGTCCTCGACCCCGACGACCTGACCAACACCACGGCTCTCATGTGGACCCGTGCCAACGCGCTGCGCCTGATGGGCGATACGTCAGCCGCGCTCGCCGACTTCACCGCGCTCGTCCCCATGTACGCGAGCCCGATCCAGTCGGCCAGGGCGGCCGAGTCCGCGGCGAACATCCTTGACGAGCTGGACCGCGACCAGGAGGCGGCGCAGACCTTCGCCGCCGCGGCCGCCCACTACGCGGCCTCCGGCAGCACCGACGACCAGGCCAGGGTGACCCGCCGGCACGCCATGTCGCTGCACTGGGCGGGCCAGAGCGACGCCGCCGCCGAGGTTCTGGCCGGGGCGAGAACGCTGACGCGGGATCCGTTCCAGCTCGCCGTGCTCTCCTACGACGAGGCGCGCGTCCTCGACGCGCTGGGCAGGAAGGACGAGGCGCTCCAGCGCAACCGCGAGGCCGTCGACCTGTTCACCGAGCTCGGCGAAGAACAGGCGGCCGCATCGGCGAAGGAGTTGCTCACCTGGCTGGAGGAGTGATGTTCACCTCCGCTTGACGCGGCGGTCACGACCGGGTCAGCGGAGCAGGACATACCTGGGGCGTGGAACGCAGAACCTTCCTCGCCGCGACAGCCGCCTCCTTCCTCCTTCCGCCCTCCCGAGCCCTCGCCGGTGACCCGTTCACGCTCGGCGTCGCCTCGGGAGACCCCACCACCGACGGTTTCGTGCTGTGGACGCGGCTCGCGCTCGACCCCCTCAGCGGGGACGGGCGCGGCGGCATGCCCTCCCGCTCCCTCGACGTCGACTGGCAGATCGCGGCCGACGAGCGCTTCTCCACGATCGTCCAGTCCGGTACGGCGACCGCCAGGGCCGCCGACGCGCACAGCGTCCACGTCGAGGCGCGCGGGCTGCAGCCGGGGCGGGAGTACTTCTACCGGTTCAGGACCGAAGGCAAGGTGTCGCGCGCCGGCCGTACCAGGACCACCCCGACCGGCGCGCAGCCGCTCACCTTCGCCGTGGCCGCCTGCGCCCACTACGAGCACGGCTACTACACCGCCTACCGCCGCCTGGCCGAGCAGGAGCCCGACCTGGTCGTGCACCTGGGCGACTACCTGTACGAGTACGGCCCCAGCGGCTACACCGCGCTCGCCGGCAGGGTCCGCACCCACACGCCGGGCAAGTGCGAGACGCTGGCCGACTACCGGCTGCGGCACGCGCAGTACAAGAGCGACCGCGACCTGCAGAAGGCGCACGCCGTCGCGCCGTGGCTGGTCGCCTTCGACGACCACGAGATCGAGAACAACTGGGCCGGACCCGTCTCCAGCACCGGCGCCGCCGGCTTCGCCAGGCGCAGGACGATGGCCTTTCGCGCCTACTACGAGAACATGCCGCTGCGCCGCGCCAGCGTCCAGGGCGCGGTGCTGCGCGTCAACCGGCGCGTCTCGTGGGGCACGCTGGCCCGCTTCCACCTGCTGGACACCCGCCAGTTCAGGGACGACCAGGCCTGCCTCGACGGGGTGCGCGCCTCGTGCGACGAGCGGTTGTCGGCCCGCCGTACGCTCCTGGGCGAGCAGCAGCGGCGCTGGCTGTCGGAGGGGCTGCGCGCCTCGACCACGCGGTGGAACCTGCTCGGCCAGCAGATCATCATGGCGCAGCGCGACTACAAGGCCGGGCCGGGTCGCGAGGTCAACCTCGACTCCTGGGACGGCTACGCGCCCGAACGCGCCCGGCTGCTCGGCTGGATGCGGGAGACGTCCAACCCCGTCGTGCTGACCGGCGACGCGCACATGCACCACGCGGCCGAGCTCAGGCTCGACTTCGACGACCCCTCCTCGCCGGTGGTCGCCCGCGAGCTGGTCACCTCGTCCATCGCCAGCGACGGCGACGGCTACCGCGACAAGGCGTGGATCGCCGACGCGCTGGCGGAGAACCCGCACATCTCCTACATCGACCAGCGGCGCGGTTACATCGCCGCCAGGCTCACCGCGTCGGAGCTGTCGGTCGACTTCCGCACGCTCGACTACATCTCCCGCAAGGGCGCCACGGCCAGAACCACCACGTCCCTCACCATCCCCGCCGCCCCGCTCGCCCGCTGATCCCGCTCGCCGGCCGCCCCACGACCGGTCGGGAGCCTGGTCGCCCCTCCTCCGGTCCGCGTCGCCGGTGGGCCATCCACGGGTCGTCGCGTCGACCCGAGTAGAGGGCTATGGTGTGAACAAAAAACCAATCTGTTCATATGGAGTTACCTATGCCACCGGCGTTCTCCGAGGAGGAGCGGTCACGGATCACCGAGCAGCTGATCGACACGGCCACCCGCCTCTTCTCCGCTCAGGGCCTGCGCAAGACGTCCTTGGAAGAGTTGACCGCGCCCGCGGGCATCGCCAAGTCATCGCTGTATGCGTTCTTCGACTCCAAGGAGGACCTGTACCTCGAGGCGATGCTGCGGCAGAACGAGCAGGTGCGACGGCGAGTGATCGACGAAGGGCTCAACCGCGGCACCGACACCCGCGACGCGCTGCGGCGCTTCCTGCGCGCCACCGTCGCCGAACTCGACGGCAACCCGCTCTACCGGCGGTTGATGTCCCACCCCCAGGAGATGGCAGCGGTCGCGGCCAAGCTCACCCCCGAGCGCATGGCCGCCGCCGAGCGCGGCCCGATGGCCGACCTGACCCGATTCCTCAGCACCCGCGTTCTCGGCACCCACGTTCTCGGCACCCACGGGGAAGGCGACCCCGAGGTCCTGCTCGGCGTGCTGCGCGCGGTCCTGCTGACCCCCCTGCACGCCGAGCACCTGGGCGCCGTCTACCCGGCCGTGATGGACCGCCTGATCGACGCGGTCACCGAAGGGATCACCTCATGCTGAACGGGCTGCCGTATCTGTCGGCCGGTGCGGGACCGGCTCTGATCGTCCTGCTCCACACCCCTCAGGCGGCCAGCCCGACCGGCCTGGCACGCTGGTCCACGATGCGGTTGGTGCGTCCCTTCACCAAGCACTTCACCGTCTACGTCGTCACCCGCCCACCCGGCCTGCCACCGGCCACGACGATGGCCGACCTCGCCGCCGTCCACGCGCAGGCGATCGCCGCCACCTTCGAGGGCCCGGTGAAGATGCTGGCCATCTCCACCGGCGGCGCCATCGCCCTCCAGCTCGCCGCCGACCATCCCGACCTGGTCGATCGCCTGGTTCTCGCCGGTACGGCCGGCACGCTGGGCCCGATCGGCAGGCGAGCCCAGCGCGCCTACATCAAACGCGCACGCCAAGGCAGACGACCGAGCCCCGCGCTGGCCGAGATCGTCACCGAATCGCCGATCGGCCGGCGACTACTCAAGGGCCTGCTGTGGCTATCGGATGGTGGCCACCAGGACTACACCGACGCCATCACCGTGCTCAACGCCGAGGACGGTTTCGACCTGCGTGGACGGCTCCACGACATCAAGGCTGCCACGTTGCTGATCCAGGGCGACAAGGACGTCGTCTACCCGCTGGAGCTGGCCCGGCAGACGGTCGAGGGCATCCCCGATGCCCGGCTTCTCGTCTACCCGGGCCGCAGCCATGATCGCACCTTCACCGACAGGCGCTTCGCCCCCGACGCCCTGGCCTTCCTGACCGGCAGGTGATGCCTCCGCCCGGTGGAGACCTCGCGGCGCCGTACCGCCGCCACCCGACGCCAGGATCCGCTGCCGTTATGCGTCGCGTGCCCGCAACAGCAGCCCGCCGCCCAGGAGAGCCGCGGTGGCCCATGCGGCGAGGACGCCCAGGCCGGCCCACGGGCTGAGGGGCAGGGCGGCGAGGTCGGTGGTGGCTTGGACGGCGAGCCCGGCGTTCATCGGGGAGAGCTGCCACAGGAGCCGCTGCCAGTCCTCGTCGGAGATCATCAGGATGAGCGCGGGAAAGAGGTAGAGCAGGCCGAGCACGACCCCGATGGCGGTGGCGGAGTCCCGTACGGCGGTGGCGACCCCCAGGCTGAACAGGGCGATCAGCGCCAGGTAGAGAACCGAGCCGACGGCGGCGCGCAGCATGGGGCCGCTGGTGAGGATCAGCATGTCGGCGGTGAACCCGTTGCCCAGCAGGATGCGCCGCGCGGCCAGCGCCGAGGCGAGCACGGCGACGCTCCCGACGATCAATGTCAGGCCGACCAGGATGATCGCCTTGGCGGCCAGGACACTGGTCCGGCGCGGCATGGCCGTCAGGGTGAGGCGGATCATGCCGGTGCCGTACTCGCCGCTGATCACCACAACGGCCAGGATGGCGACGACCGCCTGGCTCACCTGGACCCCGAAGAAACTGATCTTGGCGGGGTCGTAGCCGCAGCCTGCCGCGGCACAGGACACCACGGCGGAGGCCGCGACGCTGACGGCGACGGTCAGCACCACGATCGTGAGCAGCAGCCGGCCGGTGCCGGGCAGGGTGCGGAGTTTCGTCCACTCCGCATGCAGGTGCTCTCTCATGCGGCCCTCCCACGGTGGTGGGCGACGTGCGGGTGATGCTGTCTCATGCGGTCCTCCCGCGGTGCTGGCAGACGTGCGGGTGCTGGTTCCTCATGCGTCCCTCCGGCGGAGCTGGAAGGCGGCCAAGCCGAGGGCGAGCGCGGCATAGCCGGCCAGTACGGCCAGGCCGGCCCACGGCGGCAGCGGGTAGAAGCCGGCGATGGGCGCGTAGTGGCCGAGCACGTGCGCGTACTCCGGGATGCTCTGCTGGATGGCGAAGCCGGCCGCAGGGGTGACGCGCAGCAGCCACTGCCCGGCGCTGTCGGGCAGGACCGAGGTGGTCGCGAGGACATGCGGGACCACGATCATCACGATAGCGGTGATGACCGCTGCCACGCTGCGCCGCAGCAGCGTGCCGAGGGCGAGGGCGAGCACGGCGGCCAGCGCGAACAGCGCCGCCATGCCGACCATGATGCGCACCTCGGTGAGCGTGGACACCGGGAGGACGGCGTTGCCGTTGGCGCGCAGAATCCGCCCGCCCACCGTGAACGTGATCGCGGTGGCGGGCAGGGCGGCGGCGAAGGTGATCAGGCCGAGCGCCAGGGCCTTGGCCGCCAGGGCCCGGCCGCGACGCGGGCCGGCCAGCAGGCTGGTGCGGATCAGGCCGTGCCGGTACTCGGCGGTGATGAACATGACCGCCACCACGATCACCAGGATCAGCCCGGTCAGCGCGCTGCTGAGGGGGCGTTCGGCGGTCGGGCCCTCCACGGTCGGCGCGATGTCACCGACGCCGGTGACGGAGAAGGTGCCGCCGGACCGGCTGGCGCGGCCCGGGTGGTGCTCGGCCCCGTCAGGGCCCACAGTGACGCCGAGGTCGTCGTCGCGCCACGCGCCGGACGCGTTGCCATGCAGCTTGACCTGGTCGAACTCGCCGGTGGCTTCGGCGAAGCGGGCCGCCGTGATGGACCCGCCGAGATCTCCCTGGGTGACCGTCAGGTCGCCGGGGGAGGTGGCGAACAGCCCGATCTGGACGGTCTGCGGTAGTCCGGCGAGGCTTGCGGTGCCGACCTGGGTCCAGTTCGTGCCGTCGGCGGACTCGTACCCGGTGAGGGTGTCGCCGGAGCGGGTCAGCCGCAGCCAGCGCGGCGACTGCTTGGCGACGCCGCCCGGCCGACCGGCCACGTCGTGGGTGAAGTTGTGCTGCATCCGCACCCCGTGCTCGCCGGTCATCATCACCGCCGCATAGGCAGAGCCCTGCTTGGTGCTCTCCTTGATCATGATTCCGGCCTTCGCCCATGGCACGAGCCCGGGCACCTCGTTCCGCACCCCTGGCGTCACGTCGGGCTTACGGATCCTGCCGGTCAGGGAGGTGAGGCGGGCGGTGATGCTGCCGTCCCCGGCCAGCGGCCGGTGCACGAAGAAGAACTTGTCGTCCACCGCTTCGCCGTCCGGCCCGGTCAGCGGCGGTGGGCAGGCGACCTCGACCGGACCGGCGCTGCACGAGGCGTGGTTGCCGGACGCGGACAGCAGCCCGAGCAGCACGGTGACCAGCGCCGCCGCCAACATGCTGATCACCCAGCCGCGTACCGTCCTGAACTTGGTCAGCTCGGCGCGCAGCAGCCGCCCGAAACCCCCGCTCATCGCGCGGCTCCCCGGTATTCGACCGCGTCGCCGGTGAGGTCCAGGTAGGCCTGCTCCAGCGTCACCCGGTGCGTCGCCACTTCGGAGAACGGCACCGCGTTCGCGTTGAGGACGGCCACGACGCGCTCGGACGGCAGCCCTGAGACGACGACCGTGTCGCGATCGGTCACGGCCATGGTGGCGCCGGCAGAGCCCAGCACCGACATCGCCTCGGATCGCGCCGCCGTCCGCAGGGTGACCCGGCCGCGGGAGGCGGTCGTGATCAGGTCGGCCACGCTGGTGTCGGCGATGACCCGGCCCTTGCCCACCACCACGAGATGGTCGGCGGTGTCCTCGAGTTCGCTCATCAGATGGCTGGACACCAGCACGGCCCGCCCCTCGCCCGCCAGCGACCGCAGCAGGCCGCGCATCCACACGATGCCCTCCGGGTCCAGGCCGTTGACCGGCTCGTCCAGCATGAGCACGGGCGGGTCCCCGAGCAGCGCGGCCGCGATGCCGAGCCGCTGCCGCATGCCCAGCGAGAATCCACCCGCCCTGCGCCGGGCCACGGACCGCATCCCGACCAGGTGGAGCACCTCGTCCACCCGCCTGCCGTCCATGCCCTGGGAGTGGGCCAACCACATCAGGTGGTTACGTGCCGTACGACTCGGTTGCAGCGCGCCGGCGTCCAGCAGCGCGCCGACGTGGGTGAGCGGGTCGCGCAGGCTCGGGTACGGCTGCCCGCCGATCAGCGCGTGGCCCTCGTCGGCCGCGTCCAGGCCGAGGATCACCCGCATCGTCGTGGACTTGCCCGCCCCGTTGGGCCCCACGAACCCGGTGACCTTTCCTGGCAGCACGGTGAACGACATGCCGTCCAGCGCCGTGATCTGGCCGAACCGCTTGCGCAGCCCGTTGACTTCGATGGTTGCTCGCATGCGATCGGTTGTACGGACCCGGCCCTAACACGGGCCGAACGGAGGCTGTCACATCGTTGTTAGGTCCGGCACGGCATCCTGGAGCCCATGCGAAAGTGGCGACGCCCGGCGCGCACCGTACGACTGCGCTTCACCGTCCTGTACGGTGCCATGTTCCTGCTGTCCGGCGTCGGAATGCTGGTCATCACCAACCTCGTGGGCCTCGGAGGGACGCGGGTCAGCCAGTCCGCGCCCCCCGGGACCCTGGCGGCGGACCCGACCACGCTCGCCGCCGCCACCGATCGCATCGCATGGCTTCAGGCCCAGCTGGCGGACACGCACGCGGCGCAGTCGCGCCAACTGCTGATCGGCTCGGCGGTGGCACTCGCGATCATGGGTGTGATGTCGGTCGTGCTGGGCCGGGTCGTCGCGGGCCGGGTGCTGCGCCCGCTGCGGACGATCACCGCGGCCACCCGCCGGATCTCCGCCGACAACCTGCACGAGCGGCTGGCCGTGCAGGGCCCGGCCGACGAGGTCAAAGATCTCGCCGACACCATCGACGAGTTGCTGGAACGGCTGGAGAGCTCGTTCGCCGCGCAACGCCGGTTCGTGGCCAACGCCTCCCACGAGCTCCGCACTCCGCTGACCACCATGCGCGCGTCCCTGGACGTGGCCGTGGCCAAACCGGAGCCCGTACCACCGCAGACCGTCGCGCTCGCCGACCGGCTGCGCACCGAGCTCGACCAGGTCGACCGGCTCCTCGAAGGTTTCCTCATGCTCGCCCGCACCCAGCACGGCGCCCTGGCCGACCGCGCGACGCTCTCGCTCCGCGCTCTGGCGACCGCGGCCCTGGACGATCGGGCCGCCGGCATCACCGCCAAAAACCTCACCGTCCACTCCTGGCGCACCGCCGACTCCCCGGGCGACGCCGACTCCGGCACCGCTGACGACGGCGTGTGGACGCAGGGAAGCAGGGCGCTCCTCACCCGCATGATCGACAACGTGATCGACAACGCCATCACCCACAACCACCATGGCGGCTGGATCCGCCTCGCCATCACCGCCGACGCCACGACGGCTCGGCTCGTCGTCGAGACCGGCGGGCACGTTCTCGATCAGGAGCAGGTCGATCGGCTGGCCCAGCCCTTCCACCGACTTGGTGCCGACCGCACTCACTCCGGCACCGGGTCCGGGCTCGGCCTGTCGATCGTCGCGGCCGTCGCCGCCGCGCACGGCGGCCGCCTCGACCTGCGGGCCCGACCGGAAGGCGGCCTCCACGTCGCCATCTCGCTGCCCCTGGCGGCCGTACCGGCGGAGGCCGCGGCGTGAGAGTGCTCGTGGTCGAGGACGCCCGCGCCCTGGCCGCCGTACTCGTCGAAGGGTTGAGCGATCAGGGCATGGCCGTGGACGTAGCCCATGACGGCCTGGAGGCCGCCGCCAAGCTCGACCTCAACGCCTACGACGTGGTCGTCCTCGACCGCGACCTGCCGGGCATCCACGGCGACACGCTCTGCCAGATGATCACCGAACGCGACGACCGTGTCATGGTCCTGATGCTGACCGCCGCCGACTCGCCCGTCGACCGCGTGACCGGCCTGACCCTGGGGGCCGACGACTACCTGGCCAAGCCCTTCCACTTCCCCGAGCTGGTGCTGCGCATCCGCGCCCTGGCCCGCCGCCAGCCCTCCGCCCGGCCCCGCACGCTGCGCGCGGCGGGCATCGAGCTCGACCCGCTGCGCCGGATCGCCACCCGCGACGGCCGCCACCTGGATCTGTCGGTCAAGGAGTTCGCCCTGCTCGAAGCCCTCCTGCGCGCCGCCCCTGCCTTCCTCAGCGCCGAGGACCTGCTCGAACAGGTGTGGGACGAGCATGCCAACCCCCTGACCAACACCGTCACGGTCACCATCGGCCGGCTCCGCCGCAAACTCGGCGAGCCTCCGGCCATCACCACCACGCCCGGGGTGGGGTACCGGATCACGACCCCCGATCTGCGCGGAGAACCATGATCTGATCACTGGGCACGGGCGTGGGCCGCGCGTGGTCGAAGATCGTGGGTTAGCGTCAGTTGTCATGACCTGGGTGCTGTTCGACTACGGAAACGTTCTGTCCCTCCCACAGCCGAAGGCCGATGTCGAGACCATGGCGGCCGCCGCCGGAACCGACCTGGACTCCTTCGAGCACGGCTACTGGAAACACCGCCTGGAGTTCGACAAGGGCACGCTCACCCCGCGCGAGTACTGGTCGCTGGCGCTGGGCCGCGACGTCGGCGACGAAGAGGTCGCCAGGCTGGTCGAGCTCGACATCGCCAGCTGGACGCACCCCAACCGCGCCACGCTGGCCGTCATGGACCGGCTGCCGCGCGTCGCGCTGCTGTCCAACGCGCCCGACTGCATCGCCGAGGGGATCGACGGGCTGCCGTGGATGACCCCGGTTGAACCCCGCTTCTACAGCGGCAGGATGGGCCTGTCCAAGCCCGACCCCGAGATCTATCTCGCCGTCCTCGACGGGCTGGGCGCCGCGCCGGGCGAGGTGACGTTCGTCGACGACAGGCTGGTGAACGTCGAGGCCGCAGAGCGGGTCGGCCTCGTCGGCGTGCACTTCCGCGAGGCGGCCGACCTGGCGTACCTGGTGAACTGACCGACAAAGCCGGTCAGCCGAAGGCGTAGCCGTACAGGCCCGGCCCGCTGCCGAGCTTGCGGGCCTTGCCGGGCCGCAGCCCGGGGAACGGCCCCGGGCGGCGGGAGCCGGGCACGAAGGTGACCACGCCCACGCCGGGCGCCGCCACGACCAGCCCGTCGACGGGCCGGGCCGCCGACAGCGCCCGGTAGCGGCCGGTCGAGGGCAGCGCGGTCATGGCGGCGCCGAAGTCACGGCCCCTGCCCCTGATCAGCAGGTCGCCGTGCCTGGTCAGGCCGCCCCTCCTGGCACTGGCCAGCACCTGCACGGCGTTCTCGCCCGGCACGCCGACCGCCAGCTCGGCGTCGCCGTCGCCATTGAAGTCGCCCGCCGCCAGCGCCGCGCCGAACCTGTCGTAGTAGCGCGGGCTCCCCTTCAGCAGGCGTTGCGTCCACGCCTCCCACCGGCCGGTGCCGTAGCGGACGTGGACCATGCCGTCTCCGTAGTCCATGGCGCGCTGGTTGGCGCTCAGGCCCTCGCCCGGCACGCCGATCGCCAGGTCGTCGCGCCCGTCGGCGTCGAAGTCGGCGGCGGCCAGCGAGCCGCCGAAGGCGTCCCACTTCTCCGCGCCGCCCTTCACACCGGGCGAGGACTGGGTGTACTGGACGGCCCCGCGGCCGCGCGGGTTCACGACGGTCACCGAGCCCTGGCCGTCCAGGCGGACGGTGTCGGCGGGAGCGCCGATCGCGATCTCGTCCTTGCCGTCGCCGTCGAAGTCGCCGGTGGTCAGCGCCGCGCCGAACTGGTCGGTGACCAGGCTCCGCTGGCGCAGGCTCCGCTGCGTGATCCGGTACGGCTGGCGGCCCTCGAAGCCGTGGACGACGACCGCGCCGCCGGCGCCCATGGCGGGCGCCCCGATGACCAGCTCGTCGGAGTCGTCGCCGTCGAGGTCGCCGGCCGCCAGCGCCGCGCCGTACCGGTCGGAACCCCGCCCGGTGGCCGACAGCTGCCGTCCGGGGACGAGCCCGCGCGGCGAGCCGTGGAAGAGCTGGACGGCGCCGTTGCCGTCGGCGCCGGGGACGGGCGTGCCGAAGAACTCCTCCGAGACGCCGACCGCGAGATCGGCGCAACCGTCGCCGTCGAAGTCGCCGACCGCGAGGGCCGAGCCGAAGGAGTCGCCGAGCTCCGGGTCACCTGGCACGCCGGGCGTCGCCTGGGAGAGCCTCGCCTGCCGGCCCGAGCCGTACCTGATCGTGACCGCGCCCGCGCGGGAGCGTCCTTCCACGCTCTCGTACGGCGCCGCGATGGCCAGATCGGGCAGGCCGTCGCCGTCGAAGTCCGACGGGTGCGCGCCGCAGGAGGTCACCGAGGCGGCGGCCTCCGCGGGGCCATGAAGGAAGGGGAGAGTGAGGCAGGCGGCGAGCAGGACGGGGCGCGAGACGGTCATGCCCGGATGGTCCCCAGGCCCGCCGAACCTGGCCTGAACACCACGGGAACGTGCCAGGATAGGCGGGTGGACATCGACCTCGCGGACCTGGACTTCTGGCGCAAACCGCTCAAGGAGCGGCAGGAGGCGTTCGCCAGGCTCCGCCAGATGGAGCACCCGGTCTTCTTCCCGGAGAAGAAGGTGCCGCTGCTGCGTTCGGGCACCGGGTTCTACGCCCTCGTCAGGCACGCCGACGTCGTCGAGGCCAGCCGTAACGCCAAGGTCTTCTCCAGCGAGCCCGCCGTCACCAACCCCGAGCCGCCCGGCTGGGTCAAGCACGTGTTCGGCGAGTCGATGGTCAACATGGACGACCCCCGCCACGCCAGGCTCAGGCGCATCGTCTCGCGCGCCTTCAGTCCCAGGATGCTGCAGAACCTGCAGGCCGACATCGACCAGGCGTGCCAGCGGATCGTCGACGACGTGATCGCCAAGGGGTCCGGCGACTTCGTCACGCAGGTCGCCGCCCGCCTGCCCATCCACGTCATCTGCGACATGATGGGCATCCCCGAAGAGTTCAGGGCGAAGGTCCACGAGCACGTCGACGCCTCGACCGCCTACAGCGGCGTACGGCCGAGCGTGCTGCAGAGCGCCCGCCTGGCCGGCAAGAACGTGGTGGCGCTGCTGGCCCTGCAGCGCATGGTCATCCAGCTCGGCCACCAGCGCGTCGCCGACCCCGGCAAGGACCTGGTCTCGGCGCTGGTCACGGCCAACCCCGACGGGGAGAAGCTGACCGACAAGGAACTGGGCTCGTTCTTCGCGCTGCTGCTGGTGGCGGGCAACGAGACGGCGCGCAACACGATGGCCCACGGCATCAAGCTGCTCACCGACCACCCCGGCCAGCGCGAGCTGCTGATGAGCGACTTCGACCGGTACGTGGGCGGCGCGATCGAGGAGATGGTCAGGCACGTCTCGCCGATCATCCAGTTCCGCAGGACCGTGACGGAAGACTACGCACTGCGCGGTCTGGAGCTGAAGAAGGGCGACAGGGTCGTGCTGTTCTACGGCTCGGCCAACCGCGACGAGGAGGTCTTCCCCGACGCCGACGCCTTCGACATCACCCGCGACACCAAGCCGCACGTCGGCTTCGGCGGCCCTGGCCCGCACTTCTGCCTCGGGGCCAACCTGGCCAGGCAGGAGATGCGGACGATGTTCCGCGAGCTGCTGACCAGGCTGCCCGGCATCAGGTCGGTGGGCGAGCCCGAGCTGCTGGTATCCAACTTCGACAACAGCGTCAGGAGTCAGTCCTTCACGTTCTGAGGGCTCTGCGGGGCCAGCACGTTCGTCCTGATCGTGACGAAGGTGATCAGCGCGGCGACCGCCATCATGCCCGCGCTGATCAGCATCGCTCTGGTGAATCCGGCGGCGTAGCGCTCGGGGTCGCTGAGCGCGTCGCCCGCCAGGCCGACGAACGGCGGGACCGCCGCCACCGCCAGCAGGCTGCCGGTCCTGGCGACGGCGTTGTTGATGCCGCTGGCCGTACCCGCGTAGCGGTCGTCGGCCGTGGCCAGCACGGTCGCCGTCAGCGGCGCGACGGCCGCCGACAGCCCCAGGCCGAAGACCGAGACGGCGGGCAGCACGTGCAGCCAGTAGCTGGAGCCCGCGCCGATCGTCGCCATCAGCAGGAACCCGGCTCCCGCCACGAGGATGCCGATCGTCATCGGCAGCCGCGGACCGTACCTCCTGGCCACCTCGCCCGCGCGCGCCGACAGCAGCAGCATCAGGATCGTCACCGGCAGCAGCGCCGAGCCCGCGGCGACGGCGCCGAAGCCCGCGACCGTCATCAGCTGCAGCGTGAGCAGGAAGAAGACCACGCCCATCGCGGCGTACATGATCAGCGTGACCACGTTCACCGCGCTGAACACGGTGTTCCTGAACAGTCCCATCGGCACCAGCGCGTCAGGTGACCTGCGGATCTCCAGCGCCACGAACGCGACGCCCAGCACCAGGCCGCCCACCAGGGGCAGCGGCTGCCCGCTCTCGGTCAGCCCGTAGGTGATGCCGGCCAGCGCCAGCGCCGCCAGGACCGAGCCGGCCACGTCGAACCGGCCCGCGGCGCGCTCGTCCCTCGACTCGGGGACGTGCCTGAGCGTGATGAGGACGACGAGCGCGGCGAACGGCAGGTTGACCAGGAACGCCCAGCGCCAGCCCGCGTTCTCCACCAGCCAGCCGCCCAGCAGCGGGCCGATGGCGGCGGCCACGCCGCTCACTCCCGACCACGCGCCCACCGCCCTCGGCCGGTCCTCGCGGGCGAAGCTGGCCTGGATGATCGCCAGCGAGCCGGGCGTGAGCAGCGCGCCGCCGATGCCCTGCAGGGCGCGGGCCAGGATCAGCAGTTCGATGTTGGGTGCGAGCCCGCACAGCGCGGAGGCCAGCGCGAACCACACGGTGCCGATGAGGAAGATCTTGCGGCGGCCGTAGCGGTCGCCGAGCGAGCCGCCGAGCAGGATCAGGCCCGCCAGGGTGAGGGTGTAGGCGTTGATCGTCCACTGCAGGCCGGCCATGTCCGCCTTCAGCTCGGCCCGCAGCGCCGGCATGGCGACGTTGACGATCGTGCTGTCGAGCATGGCCAGGCCCGAGCCGAGCACGGTCGCTGCCAGGATCCACTTGCCCCGTGCGGAGGTGAGCTGGACGTCCATGACGACAATCTTGGCGCAGGCCCCCAGGGGGAGCTGTGATCAGGGGGTGCTGTTCAGCGCACGCAGGACGAAACCGGACACGATCTGCTCGGCCGCCTCCACGCTCACCCGGCCGCTGATCAGCGGCTCCCGCTCGGCGCCGATCACCGCGAGGATCATGCGGGCCGTCGCCGGCACGTCCTGCACCTGGAAGTCGCCGGAGGCCGCCCCGCTGTCGAGGATCTCCACCAGGATCCGCTGCATCGGCGCCACATGCTCGGCCAGCTGCTGGTAGGCGTCCGGGCCGAGGGTGGCGCTCAACCCGGCCGCCCCAGGGTGCGGGTGGGCGAGCAGCCCGGCCAGTTGCAGCCGCACGAACGCCCGCAACCGCTCGGCAGGGGTGGCGGAGGGCGGCAGCTCCCTGGCGTACGCCTCGATGAAGTAGTGGGTCACCCGCTCGGTGAAGGCCAGCAGCAGCGCGGCCTTGTCCGGGTAGTAGTTGTAGAGCACGGTGCGGGTGATGCCCGCCTCGTGCGCCACGTCCGTCATCGAGATCGCGTCGATGCCCTGGACCCGCGACAGCCGCGAGACCGCCTGCAGGATCCGATCCTGCGTCTGGGCACGGTGCTCGCCGATCGTGGCGGCGGAGATCCTGGGCATGAGCCCATGTTAGGCCGCGGGCCTGACCGCGTGCAGCAGCTCGGCCAGGACCTCGGTGTTCAGCTGGTAGGCCAGGCGCACCTCACGGATGATCCGCTGCTGCTCGGCCTCGTCGACGGTCAGGGCGTCGAGCCTGGCGCGGTAGTCGTTCTTGAAGCGGGGCAGCGAGCCGACCTCGTCGAAGATGTAGAAGTCGACGCCGCCGCCCTTGCCGTAGCCGTAGATCTTCTGCAGCTCCATCCTGATGAACTGGCCGCCGGACAGGTCGCCCATGTAACGCGTGTAATGGTGGGCGATGTAGCCGCCCGGCCAGTCGGCGACCTGCTCGATGCGGGCCACCAGGGTCCTGGTCGCCTTGGAGGGCTCGATCCGCTCGCGCCAGGCGGGGCCGTAGACGGTGGCCAGGTCGCGTTCGAGGGCCGCTTCCCGGTAGAGGGACGGGAAGACGAACCGCCCCGCCACCGGGTGGTCGGCCAGGCGCCTGGCCGCCCCGTCGAGGGCCAGGTAGGCGAAGTAGTGCTGGGCGACCATCTCGCCGTACTCTTCGGCGCTGAGCCGCCCAGCCATGAGTTCCTTGAGGTAGCTCTCGTCCTCGGCCGACTCGTGGTCGCCCCAGGTGGCGTTGCGCAGCGTCTCGGAGAAGGTCATGACACAGTGTCACCAAAATCGGCGGCCCACGTCAAGCCGATGACGACACCATGTCATTAAAGCCAGAACCAAGCCTACGACAGGCAGCCACGCCAGCCGTTCGAGCACCCACGCGGGTGTGTCAGGCCGGCCGTACAGGTCGAAGGCGAGCACGGTCAGCGCCAGCGCCGTCTGGTGCCACAGGAAGATCGACATGGCGCTCAGGTTGGCCAGCACCACCGGGGCCCACAGCCGCGGCCTGCGCATCAGCCTGCTGAGCGGTTCGTGGAGGAGCAGCGCGAGGCCCGCCTGCGCGAGGCCGAAGCACACCGCGGCCAGCGACGGCGGGCTGAGGTTGGAGACGGACTGGCCCGTGACGCCGACCATGGGCGCCGGGTAGCCGCCCCACACCACCAGCGCGAGGGCCGCCGCGCCACCGCCTGCCAGCAGCCAGGGTCCGTGCCTGCGCGGGCGCAGGTCGCCGCGCGCCCACAGGATGCCCAGCAGGTACGGCACCAGCCACGCCGCCACGAGGTTCACCCAGCCGAGCACGCCGGGAGCGCCGAGCCCGAACCGCAGTAGGTCCACGACCGCCACGACCCCGACCGCGACCACCACGGTTGTGAACCCCGCCTTGACCAGCCATGGGGTGAGCGCGGTCAGCGCCGCGAACACGCCGAGGAACCACAACGGGCCGAGCGCGGACTTGGCCAGCGCGTACACCGACGTGATCGGCTGGCCGTTCAGCACCGAGACCAGCGTGCCGACTGCCACCCACGCCAGCAGCAGCGGCACCACCGGCATCGCCAGGCGCACCAGCCGTTCGGCGACCCACGAGCGGTACGGCTCCCGCACCCCGCGCGCGGCCGCGTACCCGCCGACGAGGAAGAACACCGCCAGCAGCTGGAGCACCCACGAGACGGGCGCCAGCTGCGGCAGGTACGCCAGCGGCGAGGAGATGACCAGGTGCGGGTTCCGCTCCCACGCGCTGACCAGCCAGTGGCCCAGCACCACCCCCGCGATCGCCACCGCCCGCAGCGCGTCGACGCCCCTGTCGCGGCCCGCGGGAGTGGCGGCTTCGATCCTTTGCACGTCAAGCACCGCGCACCTCCTCGCCGCGGCCGAGCGCGATGAGGGCGAGGTTGCGCAGGGAGGCGGTGCCCGCGTCGAAGTAGTCGCTGTGCCCGCCCGGCCCGGTCGCGAAGATCCGGGCGCCGAACGCCGGGTCCATGGGATCCGTGCCGAACCCGACGGGGCCGATCTTCAGGTGGGGCACGTTCGAGATCCAGTCGCCCGCACCTCGTCCGGCCCACACGCGCGTCCCCACGGCGGCTGCCGTACGGGCGCCGCCCAGGCCGGGGCTGCCGAAGACGGCGAGGTCGGCGACGGGCAGTCCCGGTGCGGCACGGGCGCACACGACCGAGCCGTAGCTGTGGCACAGCAGCGCCACCGGCACCCCCGGCAGGCTCAGCACCCGCGCGCGCAACTCCCGCGCCCCGTCCGCCGCCGCCCCGTCGGTGAGGGCCGACGGGCTCCACGTGGGAGGACTGTCGTAGCCGAGCCACGCGACGACCGCCAGCCGCGTGCCAGGCTCGATCCTGCGCGCCTCGGCCAGCAGCGCCCTTGCCGCCCCTCCGGGCCGGTGGGTGCCGTTGTCGAAGGTGGCGGCGGTCGTGTCGGTGCCCGGCACGATGATCGCGATCCGGTCGGCGGTGGCGAGGTCGCCGTACACCTTGACGAGCCGGTCGCCGGGGGAGACGGGCACGGCGAAGGCGGCGACGCCGAGCAGCAGCGCCCCACCGGCGAGAAGTTTCCTGACCATGCGGCCGAAGGTAGGAATCGCGGCCGCTAACGGGCGTCGCCCCTCGGCGTGATCTTCACGGGTCCCTCTGAGGGGCTATCTACTCTGCATGTGATCTTGTAGCTCTTAAGCTGGACGGACCAGACAGGAGGTTCCCGTGGGCGGATGGCAGGTGATCGACATCGCCGAGTATCGCCGTCTCAAAGGCGACGCCCCGGACTTCGGGCGGTTCCTTCTCGCTGACCCGGACTGGGAGGAGGACATCGAGTTCCCGCGGAACCGGGACCTTCCTCGAGAGGTGGATTTCACAGACTTCGAGCCCGACGGCGCGTGATCAGGCTCGCGTGTAGCGGTGCTTGGCGCCTGGCGGGAAGTAGGCGGGGTCGCCCGTCTCGCGCAGGCGGACGACCGGCGGCTGCCTCTCGGGCGGGACATAGGCGGCGAACTCGCTGTTGAGACGGAGGAGCTGGGCGAGGATCGACTCCCCGACGGCCCGCGCCGCCGCGCCGGACGGATGCACCCCCGGCGCCAGCTCGACCGTCACGGTCAGCCGCCGGTCGCGCTCGGCGTCCTCGACCACCTCCATCACGAACTTGCCGGTCACCATCCCGCTCACCTCGGGCTGCTCCAAGCCGATGGCGATGTTCTCGGGGTAGAACATGAATTGACGCTGTCATTCCCTCCGGAGGGCTCATGATCCCGGTCATGTCGTACGCCCGCATCTCGATGGACGGCAAGAAAGACGAGCACGGAGTCCAGGACCAGCATGCCGTCAATCAGCAGACCGCCGCCCGGCACGGCTGGATCGTCGTGCACGAGTTCACCGACAACGACAAGTCGGCGGCGAAGGCGCACGTCGTCCGAGACGGCTTCGAGGCGATGGTGAAGGCCCTGCGCGCTGGAAAGCTCGACGACGGCACGCCGGTTCAGGGCGTGGTGGTCGTGGCCGATGACCGTCTTGCCCGGCGGCCTGGTGACTACGAGCGGTTCGTGGAGGCGTTCACCAAGCGCGACGGCCTGGTCTTCGCCGACTCCAGGCAGGTGAAGAACCTCTACAGCGAGGACACCGAGAGCATGGGCCTGTTCGGTGTGGTGATCTCCAAGATGGAGGTCCGCAAGATGCAGCGCCGGATGCGCCGCTCCCACCGGGCGCGGGCCGAGAGCGGTACGCCGGTTGGCGGGCATCGTCCGTTCGGTTGGCAGGACGACCGGTTGACCCTCGACCCGGTGGAAGCGCCGTTGGTTCGCCAAGCCGCCCGTGACTTCATCGCAGGGCGCTCGCTGCACTCGATCGTCAGGGCCTGGCAGGCGGACGGTGTGAAGACGGCACGGGGGAAGGGCTGGCAGAGCGTCACCCTCCGAGCGCTGCTGTCCTCTCCCCGACTGTGCGGGTGGCGTCGCCTGGACGGCGAGATCGTCCGGGACGCCGAAGGTAACCCGATCGTCGGCAAGTGGGAAACGATCCTCACTCCTGAGGAATGGCTTGCCGTTCAAGCCATCATCGACCGTCGGAGGGGCGGGCTCATTCACAACGACGGAACCGTGGCGAGGGCCATCTCTCCGCAGGAAAGAGAACGTCAGTATCTCCTGTCCGGCATTCTCCGCTGCGGACGCCCTACCGCGGACGGGGGAATCTGCAATAAGCCCCTCCGCGTCAATCGTCGCCAGGGAATCGAGCACCACAGTTATTCCTGTCCGTCGAAGGCAGCGGGCGGTTGTGGCGGCATCTCGCGACGCGGTGACGTGGTCGACTTCTTCATCTCCGAACTGGTGATGACCAAGATGGAGGAAGCCACCTTTGCCGCGTCGGAGGGGAACTCCGAATGGACGGGGGAGGAGGAGCTTGCGACCGCCGTACAACAGCTCAACGAGCTGACCCGCCGATGGAGGACCAAGGAGATCAGCGGAGAGCTGTACTTCCGGGTGGCCCCGGAGCTGGAGGCGACCATGGCGCGCCTGCGGGCGGAGAAGGCCAAGCGGACCGCCTCGGTGGAGGTACGGCAGGCGCGAGCGGCCCTGAGCATGAGCGAGATCCGGCGACGCTGGTACCTCCCGGAGGAGGACGGCGGGCTACCGCTGTCCAGCAAGCGCGCTCACATCACGGACGCCCTGCACGCCGTCATCGTCCATCCGAGAGGCGGCGGGCGCGCTCCCTTCAACCCGGACCTTCTCGAACCGATCTGGCGTGAGTGACGTCTCAGGACGTCCTCGATGATCAAGGGAGCTGTTCGCCTAACCCAGGGGCGACAGCTCTCTTACTTCTTGAGTCTGGTGATCAGATGCAGCGATATGCAGCGGGACGCCATGGGACGCAGCGGTATGTCATTGGACGTCCTGGGACGACTAAGGGGACGGGATCCGCCTAATTCACGCTCGCATAGATTCGCGTGCGCGGTGGTACAAATGGAGATACCAAAGCTCCCGTCATTCCGGGAAGGCAGCGAGAAACCAGCCGCGACAGAAACGAGCGTAGAAAGCCACCGGGCACAACCAACGAAAGCCGTTCCGCTGGAGGGACCCGGCCAGCGGTAGGCCAGCAGTACCGGCATCGCTCACTGGTGAAGAGTCGCGCAACCCTTAACACTCCAAACTCTCGCTGAAAGGCCACCGTTCTCGACAGACATGCGATTCGCATGCCTGGTGATGATGCACGCCTTCTTTCTGGACATGGCGGCGGCTCCCTACGAGGAAAGGAGTTGTTTGGTTCCCGAAGGAATGGGGCCATATGTCGCGCTCGCCGAGGAGTGGTGCGAGCGCATGATCGCCAACTCGCCCCGGTGGTCCGCTGATCGATGGCGACGCATCGCCGCCATCCACGGCATCGAGCTCGTCGAGGAGGCGGCTCCTGCCACCGCAACACGACGCAGGGAGAACGACAAGAGGGAGGAAGCCGCGTGAGAGAGGTTCCGTCCTTTTCCGCAGACGTGCTCGCCGCTATGGAGCGTGCGGCCATGCCGGACTTCGGACGGTGGCGACGCATGGTGTACGCCACTGGCGGTTGCGCTCAGCCCGTCCGGCTCCACGGTGAACGGATCACCGTGGACGCCGGAACGGGTGAGGTCCTGGACGTCTACCGGACCGCCGACGAACCGACCGGCTTCCTGCTGACCGCGTGCGGCAACCGGCGCGCGTCACGCTGCCCTGCCTGCTCGGCCACCTACAAGGACGATACTTATCACCTGATCATCTCGGGCTTGCGTGGCGGCAAGGGCGTCCCCGAGGACGTCAGCACTCATCCTCGCGTGTTCGCCACCTTCACCGCACCGTCGTTCGGTCCGGTCCACGCTCACCGGGAGAAGGACGGAAAGACCCTGCCATGCCGCCCCCGGCGCGACTTCCCCATCTGCGAGCACGGACGGCCCGAAGGCTGCGGCGCTCGCCATGAGCGTGATGATCTTCAGGTCGGGCAACCGCTCTGCGTGAGTTGCTATGACTACGAGGGCGCAGTGCTGTGGAACGCTCATGCCGGTCGGCTCTGGCGGGAGTTCACCAAGACCGTCCCGTCCGTCTTCGCGCGGCTGCTGGGCGTCAGCCGTACTGACCTGCGCAGCGTGCTGCGGGTGTCCTATGCCAAGGTCGCCGAGTATCAGGCACGGGGTCTGGTCCACTTCCACGCAGTGATCCGCCTCGACGGCCCGGACGGACCGGCTGACCGCCCGCCGGCCTGGGCAACCGTTCCGCTGCTGGACAAGGCAATCCGCCAGACGGCTCGCCAGGTCGCCATTCCCATGCAAGGGGAGCGCCCGATCTTGCTGCGATGGGGCGAACAGATCGACGTGCGACCGGTCTACGTGTCCACCGATCTCGACGGCATGAGTGATCGACGCGTGGCCTCCTACGTCGCCAAGTACGCCACCAAGGGCGCGGAGTCGGCAGGAACCGTCGACCGCCCTGTCCGCCACATGTGGGAAGTCCGGAACCTGGACGTCACCGAACACGCCCGGCGCATGATCTACACGTGCCTTCTCCTCAATGACCTTCCGGAGTACCGGGACCTTCCTCTCCGGCAGTGGGCTCACATGCTGGGCTACCGCGGCCACTTCTCGACCAAGAGCCGTCACTACTCGACAACCCTGGGAGCGCTGCGCCAGACGCGTGCCGACTACCGTGCCGCTCAGGCCCGGATGTTGCTGGGTCTGCCTGACCCTGGCCAGGGCAGCACGCTCACGGTGTCCGAGTGGACATACGGCGGCAGCGGCCATCGGAACGGAGAATCGTTCTGGGCTGAACTCGCCAGGCAGGACATCGCTGCGACTCGACGGCTCACTCGCGAACGCGAAAGGGAAGACCTCAACTGATGGGGTTGCATCCCAGGCAACCCAGGAGGGCGGGATCATGGCGTATGCCCGCTCCCACCTGGGCGCACAGTCCACAGAGATCCATGGTCGTCTAGCCAAGTCCGAGGCGATTGTCACTCAGTTCGTCACTCGGCTGAGCGCCTTCGGTCGTTGCCGTCGCCGTTGAGGACTTGGGTCATCCACTCCAGAGAACCTGTGGTCAGGACCTCGTCGGCGATGCGCTTGGCGGCGGGCGCCTTGAGGGTGGCAAGGGGGCTGTCGATCCATAGCTGTACGTTCTGGCGCCCCCGCTCGCGGCAACCCCTGGCAGGAGAACGACCTCGTCTTCGCCAACAAGCATGGCCCCGACGAACTCATCCGCAAGTCCGTAAGGCCGAGCACCCCGACCCAGGCGACCAACGCTGGCCACGAGGCGACATCGTCGACGACGCCACAGCGCTCTACTCGATCCACCACCAGCCGTTGCCGAGATCATGCGTCGGACCGCCGATGTCACCCAATGCGGTCTGAATCAACGTTCGAGGATTCGCCTCACTTGGCAGATAGGCGAATCCCTCGCCGCTTTCGCTGCGCCACAAATCGACGAACACGGGAAAGTAGAGGCCGTTCGGCTGCGCTTCCACCTTCCCGTCTACGGCGAGATACTGCATCCACGACGGGACCACGAGCGGCTTGCCGCTCTTGTAGTTGGCGGCAAGCTCGGCAAAACACCCTTGGCGTATCCACAGCACGCTCTTCACGTGGGCAAGCGGCCAATCAGTTGTCCACAGGATGCCCCCGATGGTTACCGCGATCACCAGCCCGGCGGCGGCTCTGCCGTAGGACTTGATCGAGAGATACGACATCACGGCCGCGAACGACCACAGACCGGCCCACAACCAGCCAACTGCGATAGCGAGCCAGGTGAACAACCAGATCGTGTGGAAGATCGGTATGAACAGGTAGTAGATGGCGCCCAACACGATCCAGCCGCTGAGGGCCATCAGGAGGGGCACCCTCGACCAACGGGAAGCCTTCTCTTTGAAAGGGTGCGACACGAGATGAAGTGTCCTGGCTGACGGGCGGTCGCACCACACGTGAAGTGATACCTTCACGCTATTTGCACCGTTTCAGCACATCTCCACGAGTGCTTCTCAGTATGACTTCGAGGGCTACAAGGACATGAACCTCTCGGATCTCTTCCTATCAGGAGAGCCGGGAGGGTGCGGGATCACCACTTATACCCGGTCTTACCTGCGCTTTCCGTCCTCCGAGATTCACCAGCGTCCGGCAGAGTCCGGGGCCGTTGTCACGCAGTTGGTCACGCAGAATCCGCGCTCTTGGCGTGGTCCGCCTCGATCTCTCGACGCTCTTCAGGGGTGGTCACGAAGCTGCCCATGCCAGGCTCCGTGCGGATCAACCCGTCTGTCCGGAGCGCGCGCATCACCTTCTGTCCGGTGGCGTTGGCGATGCCGAACTCCTCGATGAGATCGACAAGGGAAGGGATACGCTCACCCGCCTTGTACTCACCCGTACGGATGCGCTCGGCGAGAATCGCGTGCACCTGTCGCCACCTGGGCTGGTTCGCCTTCAGCTCCACCACGGTGATCACGTTAGGGAGCTGTCGCGCGCCATGGCGATGGATAGCGCGCTAGGTACGCTATAGCGCGCTATAGCTTGGATGGCCTATGGTGAGGCCATGGCCGAGCGCAGCGCAGACAACCTGCTCGACCAGTGCATCAGTCCGCATGTGGCCATGGCCCAACGGGATCATGTGCGCCTGGACTGGCAACCGCCGTACGAGACGCCCGCACGCGTGCGGCCAGTGGCTTGGACCTGTACGTGCCGGGCGACTTTCTACGAGCTGTGCGAGGGCGGGGGACAGGCGTTCATCCGCCGCACCGTCCAACTCGACGACAAGCCGGAGATCTCCGAGACCTACCGCTGGTTGATCGCCGAGGCTCGGCATGTCTGGACGGCTCTGCTGGCTGGCCGGGTCCGATAGACGGGCGTGGCGGCGTGGGATCTGGAGGGACGGTGCCGCCACGCCTGCCCCTGAACTTCTGTTTACAAGCAAAATCGGAGATGTCCACAGGCGTCCATTGGTGACATGAGCACCTGTTCAGAGGGGGTGTTCGGCATCGGGTGCTGCACGCCTATCTATGGTCGTCCAGGCCTGTCGTTAGCAACGGTGTTAGCAAGATCACCTGTTGGGATGCTCGTCAGGGCGAGGAGGACGGACGTGGGGTAGGTCCTGTCTGCGACTCGCGCCGAACTCCGCGAAGTTTCGCCGTCCTTGCGTAAGGCTCAGCTCGTAGTTCGGTCCCCCGCGAACTTCGTTGGCATCGTGGTCGTCCTGTCCATCGTCCTCCCAGAAGCAGACCGGACAGATCTCGTACCCGCCTCGTGTCGCAAGGGTGAGGAAACCGCAACAAGGACACGGATACGGCTCGTCTCTCCCGGATCGATGAACGCTTACGAACCCCATCCGGACACCGTAACGTCAGCCTGAAGGCGCCGCCGACTGCTGTATCTCCCACGGAGCGAGGCTGATCACGCGTCAGCGTCAGGCGCCGGTCGGTGCGGGTGACGTACGACTCGCCGGGGAGAAGCGACCGCCCAGAGGCCGTGGTCGCGGGCGTCACCTTCTTCTCGGGCAGGCGCGGGAATGCGGAGGATCGTGGTCGAAGGCCGGCGCTACTCTCCTGGGAAAGACCGTTCGTCGATGGCGCTGATCGCGATACCAGCTTCATCGAGTGTCTGCTCGATGCGACAGTGCGCGCTACCTGCGCGACGTGGCCAAGGCCGATGACACCCTGTGCCGCCTGGTCACGCACCACTCCTGCGCGGTCAATGAGGCGCTCAACCGCAACCTCTTCGACGCCTTCACCGCCGAGTTCGACGAGGAACGCCCGGAGCGGGTCAACGCGCTGACGTACTGCGATATGACCACCGGCCCCGACGATACCCACCTCGACGTCTCCGAGCGCCTCGCCGAGATCCACTCACGCTACGGCCCCGAGCATCTCGTCTCCCCCTCGATCACCGCGTCAACGCCGTGCATCCTGGCCGCCGTCAAGGCGGTGGAGTCCGCGATGATCAGCTCGCATCGGGTTGGAAGTCCTTAAATCTGTCCATGTCACTAGCCACGAGGTCGAAGAAGCTGCGATAGCGCTCGACTCCCGGCAGCCACGCGGCCGCGAAGCACGCTTCCCATTCTCCCGCCGGGCTGATGACGTGCGGGTTGAGGAAGAAGTCGCCGTCGTCGAACTGTCCGATCAGGATGGAATCGGGGAGGTATTCGGGGCGGTAGAACACGGAATCCTGGTCATCGCCGTAGACGAAGTAGTCCTCATCCGATGCGCTGTCGATCGGGTAGAGGGGATTGGGGTCCGCCAGTTCGGCCAGCCATGGGGCGAGGGCTCGCACCCGCCCAATCTCGTGGACGGGCCGGAAGATGCCCTGCCCCCACCCGTTCGCGATGCGGAGGAAGGCGCGATAACTCGGCGGGAGGCGTATCCCGAGACGTTCCTCCTGCTCGGCGATGTCGGCCTCGCTTGCGCCTATCGCCGGGTTAGCGTCCACGAGGGTGGTGTACGGGTTTGAACCCAATCATCACCTTGATGCCCGATAGGGAAGATCGATGTGACATGAGGGCGGCCACTCC
>NZ_JBHZBH010000046.1:0-59563 GCF_042754765.1 Nonomuraea sp. NPDC059194
CCCCACGGGTTGCGCGTGGGTGCCGCCCCTCTTCTCGCTAGTGTGGCAGGTCCAGGGTTCGAACCTGGGTAGGCTAAGCCGACGGATTTACAGTCCGCTCCCATTGGCCACTCGGGCAACCTGCCGTGTCATCCGCTCGCGGCGACAGACAGAAGAATAGCGGACTTTCGAGGTGTGCGTGACATCGGTTTGTCCCATGCCCGATCCCCACTCCAGCACCTCGTGGTCGCTAAGGTCGGAGGGGACGAAGAGAGGACACCCACACCGATGGCCGACAGCAGCTTTGACATCGTCAGCAAGATCGACCGCCAGGAGGTCGACAACGCGCTGAACCAGACGGTCAAGGAGATCGGACACCGCTTCGACTTCAAGGGCACTGGGGCAGCCATCAGCTGGTCCGGGCAGAACAACATCGAGCTCAAGGCCAACAGCGAGGAGCGGGTCAACGCCGCACTCGACGTCTTCAAGGAGAAGGTGGTCAAGCGTGGCCTCTCCCTGAAGATCCTCGACGCCGACGAGCCGAAGCTGTCCGGCAAGGAGTACCGGATGCTGGTCGCCCTCAAGGAGGGCATCGACCAGGAGCACGCCAAGAAGATCTCGAAGATCATCAGGGACGAGGGTCCCAAGGGGGTCAAGGCCCAGATCCAGGGCGAGGAGCTCAGGGTCAGTTCCAAGAAGAAGGACGAGCTGCAGGACATCATTGCGCTGCTCAAGGGCAAGGATCTCGACATCGCCCTGCAGTTCACGAACTACCGCTGAATCAGCTGGGCCTGGGCTGGTTGGCCGGGTCTGGAGGGCACATCCGGGGCACACGGCCGAGAGCACCGTCGACACGGGCGCGGGTTTTCTCGTGTGCCTCGGGCCACTCCCCTACGTACGTACCGGGTGGCCGAGGGGCGAGTTGCGCGGTCTTGACCGAGGTGCCCGAGACAGAGGCAGCCCAGCGGTCCGGTTGAAGCTGGTTGTTGATCAAGAGCTTGGCGGTACGGCGGAGCGGCTCGGATATCGGCCGGCGGGAAGCGCTTCAGGTGCCTGGCGATTGCCGTACAGACCAGGCGGGTCGCAGTCTTAGAAGTTCCGCATCCGGCGCAGCGGCGAGAGCAGCAGGGGCGCCAGGCTGAGCAGCTGCGCCAGAACCACCATCCAGAGGCCGCCGCGCGTGCCGTACAGCTCGCCGAGCAGGCCGCCCGCGGTGGCGCCGAAGGGCAGCACGCCCCAGGCGATGAACCTGATCGAGGCCGTCACCCTGCCGAGCAGGTGGTCTGGGGTGATCGCCTGCCGGTAGCTCGCCTGGGCCACGTTGAAGAGCACCCCGCCCGTCGCGGTCATCAGGGCGGCGACGAACCAGGACAGCCCCCAGCCCGCACTGGTGAGCGGGATCAGCAGCGCGAAGGGCGTGCAGACGGTCGGGGCCAGCCAGACGAGTCTGGCCTGACCGATCCATCCGGCCAGACGGCCCGAGGTCACCGCCGCCAGCAGACCGCCCGCAGCGCCCGCCATGAGCAGCATGCCGTACAGGCCAGGGCTGATCCCGACCGTGCGGATCAGGAACAGCACCTGCAGCACGGTGATCGCCGCGCCACAGAGGTTGGAGACGGCCGCGCTGGTGGCGATGGCCCGCAGGGCGGGATCTCGCAGGACGAAGGCCAAGCCCTCCCGGGTCTCACTCCAGAGCCCCCGGCGTTCGGCCGCCCGATCTTCCACCGCCTCGCGCGCGTCGATTCCGCGCAGGCAGAGCGCCGAGGCGAGGTAGCTGAACGCGTCGGCCAGCAGCGCGACGGGCCCGCCCACCAGTTGGACGGCCCAGCCGCCGACGCCGGGCCCCGCGACCCTCGACAGCCCCGCCACGGACTCGATCGCGCCATTGCCTTGGACGAGCTGGTCCTTGTCGAGCAGGGTCGGCAGGAAGCTGCGGTAGGCCACGTCGAAGAACACCGTGGCGGCGCTCAGCCCGAACGCCACCACATACAGGTGCGGCAGCGTGAGCAGGCCCAGCCACCAGGCGACGGGGAGCGTCAGCAGGAGTGCGGCCCTGGCCAGGTCGGTGATGACCAGGATGGGACGGCGGCGCAGCCGGTCCACCCACACCCCTGCGGGCAGGCCGAGCAGGAGGAAAGCGGCTTGCTGCGCGGCGTTGAGCAGGCCGGTGTCCAGAGCGCCCGCCTGAAGAGCGACGACAGCGGTCAGCGGCAGCGCCACCAGCGTGACCTGGGTGCCCGCATGGCTGATCGCGTCGGCGGCGAGCAGCCGCCGGAAGTTCCGGTTCTGGCATCGACAGGGAGTTGGCGGAAAAGGCCAGGAAGTCCATCGACGGGCTTCCTCAGACGCTCGAGGCCGTCGCGGTCGTGGAGTTCGCGGGCTCGTTGACCACCGAGCGGCTCGTCGCCTTCAACCGGAGGCACAACATCTGCGGAGGGGCGGACGTCTCCTACATCTACTCCCCGTCCTACTCCGACGATTCCAGTGAGCCGTCCTCGTTGAACGCGGTCGTCTGGAACCGCGACATGACCAAGGACGACATCTGGCCGGATCTCACCTATCAGTGCGTGACCGAGCCCGAGGCGGCGCTGGCGGAGTTCCGCCGGTGGGTCGGGCTGCTCGACGAAGGGGACGACTTCGGCGCGTTCGAGCTGTACTACGACTGGCTCACGTGGGCGGCAGAGGAGGGCGTCGTGCACGGGCTCGTCGTCGACCGCTGGAAACTCGCCGACCTGCGCAAGCTTCTCGACGACCCGGAGGTGCGGACGGTTCATCTCGCCGACGTCGCCTTCGATCTCGGCGAGATCCGGTAGCGGTCTCCGGCGGTGGTGCCGCTGCGGATTGGGTCAAGAAGAGGCCAGAAGCTCGACTTTCGGTAGGGCGAGTGGGTAGGCGTGAAGCATGAGTGATGCGCCGCGACACGTCGTCGAGCTCGCCGAGCGACGGGCCAGGGCCAGGGCGGATCGTGACTACGCGGCCGCCGATGCGCTCAGGCGCGAGATCGAGCACGCAGGCTGGCTGGTTCGCGACTCGGCGCAGGGGTTCGAGCTGCGGGTGAAGCCGCCGTTCGAGGTGTG
The DNA here is from genome assembly GCF_042754765.1 of Nonomuraea sp. NPDC059194. Classification (NCBI taxonomy): domain Bacteria; kingdom Bacillati; phylum Actinomycetota; class Actinomycetes; order Streptosporangiales; family Streptosporangiaceae; genus Nonomuraea; species Nonomuraea sp. NPDC059194. The sequence goes on from NZ_JBHZBH010000046.1 coordinate 3,057, forward strand.
GCCGTCGGTGCGGTCGATCCCCATCAGCGCGGTGACGGACGATCGTGAGGCGACCAGCACGCGGCTGGCGCCCGTCGGTGCCGCGTCCGAGCCGGAGTCCTCGGAGACCCAAAGGCCTGCAGAAACCCGAAGGCCTGAGATCCAAAGGCCTGCAGGGATCCGATGGCCTGCGGAAACCCAGAGGCCGGCGCCGGTCGTGTGGCATCCGCACGAGGTGGCCGATGACATGGTGCACGCCCAGCAGATCTGGGACGCCTCGCTCGCCGTCAACCGGCTCGACGAGGCGGGCATCGACGTGGAGCGGCAGCGGATCGAGACCGCCGACGTGACGGTCGGCGTGGGCCTGGTGGTCGACGGCTGGGGCGAGGACGTGCGCCGCTGCGTGTCGGCGCTGCTCGAACACACCCACGCCAAGATCCTCGCGATCGACCTCGGCAACCATGAGGGCGCGGGCCAGGTGCTGCACGATCTCGCGGAGGACCATCACGAGCGGCTGACCGTGTGGCACGTCGCGGAGGCGCCGCACTGGCGAGAGGGGACGGCCGAGTGGGGCGCGTGCCGTATGGCGCTGCTGCGGCTGGACCGTTCGGACGTGCACGTGCTGATGGAGACCTCCACCGTCCTGGAGGGTGACGCGCTGACGCCGTTGGTCGCGGCGATCAAGGACGGTGCGGTGGCGGCGGGGTGGAAGGGCGTCGAACCGGCCGAGGGCGGCATGGAGTGGCGTCCGGCGGGGCCCGGACAGGTTCGGGCGTTGCTGGGCTATCTGATGGCGGTACGGCGGAGCGCCGCGCTCGGCGCGTTCCCGGAGAAGGCGCGCTACTACCGCAACGCCGATCTGGAGCTGTCGCTCGCGCTGGAGGGCCCGCTGGTCGTCCCCGACAAGCGGCTTCCGGTACGGCAGGAGCGCCACCACGGCTACCTCGACGTTCCCGCCGACTACCGGGAGAGGGAGTCGCGCAGGACCTATGAGAGGGTGCTGCGCATGCTGCGCTCCTCGTAGGCTTGGCGCTTATGGGAGTTCAGAGGCTGCTTGCGCCGTACACCACACTTGGCCTGGGCGGGCCCGCGCGCGCCTACGAGGAGGCGACGACGGCGGAGGAGCTGGTGTCCCTGGTGGCCGACGCGGACCGGCGTGAGGTGCCGACGCTGGTTCTGGGCGGCGGCAGCAACCTCGTGGTGTCGGACGACGGCTTCGACGGCCTGGTGATCAAGGTGGCCACGCGCGGGGTGACGGTTTCGCGTGACGGCGGGCAGGTGGTGGTCGAGTCCGAGGCGGGCGAAGACTGGGATCCGCTGGTGGCGCGCGCGGTGGCGGAGGGCTGGGCCGGGTTGGAGTGCATGTCGGGCATCCCCGGGCAGGTCGGGTCGACGCCGATCCAGAACGTCGGCGCGTACGGGCAGGAAGTGTCGCAAATCGTGCGGTGCGTGCGGGTCTACGACCGGCGCACGCGTGAGGTGCGCGACGTCGAGGCGCGGCGGTGCGGCTTCGCCTATCGGACGAGCGCGTTCAAGCGGGAGCTCGGCAGGTACGTGGTGCTGGGCGTGACGTTCCTGCTGGATACTTCGGAAATGTCGGGTGTGCTCACCTATAAAGAGCTGGTCGGCAAGGTCGGCGAGCGGGCGCCGCTGGCCGACGTGCGCGCAGCCGTACTCCAACTGCGCAAGGGGAAGGGCATGGTGCTCGACCCCGCCGACCCCGACACCCGCAGCGCGGGCTCGTTCTTCACCAACCCGATCGTGACTGCGGAGGAGGCCGCCGCGCTCGGAGAAGGCACACCGCGGTGGGACCTGCCCGACGGTACGGTCAAACTCCCCGCGGCCTGGCTCATCGAGCAGGCCGGGTTCCCGAAGGGCTACGCGCGCGGCCCCGTGCGCATCTCCACCAAGCACACGCTCGCCCTCACCAACCCCAACGGCGACGGCACCACGGCCGACCTGCTCGCGCTGGCCCGCGAGGTGCGCGAAGGGGTGCGCGAGAAGTTCGGCGTCACGCTCGTCAACGAGCCCACGCTCGTCGGCTGCACGCTCTAGCGCATCCAGCGGGTGTCGGAGATCACCCAGTACTCCACGAACCTCCCGCCCTCGGCCCGCAGGATGTCGTGCCCGCTGAAGGTGATTCTGGTCACCTCCACGCCGGGGATGGCGCCCGTGTGGTCGCCGGAGAACGTCCATCTGGCCGCCACCATGTCGCCGTCGACGATCGGGCCCACATCCAGCGTGACCGCCACGTTCGCGAACGGCTCGAAGCCCTGCGCCAGCGCGCCTTTCAGGCCCTCGGGACCGTGCACGTCCATGCCCGGCCAGTGGCCCACGAAGTCGGCCGAGACCAGCTCGTCGGCCAGGTCGAAGTCGCCGTTCCACATCTCCAGCAGCCAGCGACGGTAAAGCTTGTCCATAAGGTAAGCTCTCTCCGAATACCCGAAGGGGAGTAGTCCTCAATTCGCGTGGTCGACATGCTGGCATCTGCCCGGTCACGCGAGCCTGTAACAGGCGGACGAGACCTTCGGCCTGGCAACCATGCCGGGCCGAAGTCGTGCTGCCCACGTTGAGTCGCTTCCGGTCCGGCCCTGTGTAGAGGACGACCGTTGGAAGCTTTCTGGATCAGCCTGGGTGTGATCTTCGTCGCCGAGCTCGGCGACAAGAGTCAGTTGATGGCGATGACGTTCGCCACCCGTTTCAAGACCTGGCCCGTGCTGGCCGGCATCACGATCGCCACCACGGTGGTCCACCTGGTGAGCGTCGCGGTCGGCGGCCTGATCGGCGACGCGCTGCCGACCACCGCCATCTCGATCGTCGCGGGCATCGCCTTCCTCGGGTTCGCGCTGTGGACGCTGCGCGGTGACGAACTGACCGAGGAAGAGTCGCAGAAGGCCAAGCGGACCACCCGCAACGCGTTGATCGCGGTGACGGTGGCGTTCTTCCTGAGCGAGCTGGGCGACAAGACGATGCTGGCCACGATCACGCTGGCCACACAGCACGGCTGGCTCGGCACGTGGATCGGGTCGACCGTGGGCATGGTCGCCGCCGACGCCCTGGCTATCGTGGTCGGGCGCCTGCTCGGCAAGCACCTGCCGGAAAAGGCCATCCGGTACGGCGCGGCCGCAGCCTTCGCGCTGTTCGGTGTCCTGCTCCTGGCGGAGCCCCTCCTGACCTAGTGAGACGCGGTTCGGTAGCGGGAGCGGAACTCCGCGAGGAGCTCGTCGGTCACCTCGGCGCCCGCGGCCACGGCGGCGTGCACCTCGCGGAAGTACCCCTCGTATCCGGCGGGGGTGTAGAGACACAGCGCCCGTACGGTTCCCGTGCCCGCGTTGCGGAAGCCGTGCGGCGTGCCGCGCACCGCGGACAGCAGGTGCCCCGGGCCCACCGTGACCTCGCCGTCCCCGTTGTGCAGGGTCAGCTCGCCGTCCAGGACGTAGAAGTACTCGTCATGCCCCGCGTGCACGTGCGGACGCGCTCCGACGATTCCCGCGCCGAGGGTGAACTCCTCGAACGCGAAGCGCCCCCGGTGTGCTCGCCGGTCAGCCGGAAGAAGTGCGCCACCCCGGCGACGTCGATCAGCTCGCCCTCCTCGGGACGACGCAACAGCGGACGCTCGATCATGACCGCATTCTGTCAGACCGACAGCAGTGCCAGGCGGTGGGCCGCCGCCGTGGCCTCGCCCCTGGTGGAGACGCGGAGCTTGCCGAGGATGTTCGACACGTGGACGCTCACCGTCTTGGCCGAGATGAACAGCTCGGCCGCGATGTCCCTGTTGGTCCGGCCGAGGGCGACCAGCCGCAGCACCTCCAGCTCGCGCGGCGTGAGCAGCTCGGGCGCGGGCGCGCTCTCCTCCGCCAGGGCGATGCCGAGGCGGCGGGCCAGGCCCTCGATCTCGGTGACCAGCGGCGCGGCGGCCAGCGTGGTGGACAGGGGGTAGGCGGCGCGCAGCCGTACGGCGGCGCCCTCCTTGTCGCCGGCGTGGGCGAGCGCGGACGCGGCCCGCAGCAGCGACTTGGCCTGCGAGTGGGTCCTGCCGAGCCGCTCCCACGCGGCCGAGGCCGCGTCGAAGTCGCCGACGAACGTGAGCCGGTACGCCTCGGAGGCCGGGCCGATGACCGCGAGCGAGCCGGCGACCTCGGTGGCCAGAGCGTGTACGGCGGCCGCCCGTTCGGGGAGCGCGGGGGCCGCGAGGTCGCACACCGTGCGGATGAGGGACAGCAGCCGCCAGGCCAGCCCCGCCTTGCTCGCCTGGGTGGGCCGGTTGAGCACGCGTTCGGCGACGGCGAGCGCGTGGTGGGGTTCGCCTCTGAGCAGGTGCCAGCCGATGTGCAGGCGGGTGCTGTTGGTGATGTCCTGCACGAAGGTCTCGGGCCGCTCGCTGAGCACGCCGAGCTCGGACAGGATGCCCTCCAGCAGGTCGAGCTCGCCTCTGCCGAGCGCGATGTCGGCGCGGCCGCGCATGAGGTGGTAGCGGGTGCTGATGGTGGGCCCGAGGCTGAGGGCGTGCTCGATGACCTGGACGGCCTCGTCCCACCTGCCCAGCGACTCCAGGCATTCGGCCAGGTTGTTGAGGATGAAGGTGCCCGACGAGCTGACCCTGCCGTACTTCTTGGCCAGCAGCTCGCCTTCGCGAGCCAGTTCGATGGCCTCGGCCGAGCGGCCGAGGTCGTTCAGCGCGTCGACGTTGTTGGCCAGCGCGCGCAGGATGAGCAGGCCCGAGCCGACCTCCTCGCCGATGCGCATGGCGCGCAGGTTCGCCTCGAGGGTGCGCTCGATCTCTCCGTCGAGGGAGTAGCCGAGGGCCAGGTTCATGATCAGGTTGCCTTCGGCCACCCGGAGCCCGAGCGTCCTGGCCAGCGCCAGCCCCTCCTCGGCCAGCGCGTTGCCCTCGGCGACCTCGCCGCTCAGCATGAGGTGGCTGCTGAGCTTCACCAGCACGTCGGCGCGGGCGGGCCCGGGCTCGGGCACCAGGGCCAGCGCCTGCCTGAACTTCTCCAGCGCGCCCGGCTTGGCCTTGGCCTTCTGGAAGTTGCCCCAGCGGACCAGCAGGGCGGCCACCCGCTCGGGTTCGACGCGCTCGTCGAGCTCGTCGAGCGCCGCCCTGACGAACTTGACGCCCCTGTCGATGTCGGCGCAGGCGTGGCTGGCCTCGGAGGCGCGTTCGAGCACGGCGGTGTGGTCGACGCCGATGTCGCCGCAGGCGCCCGGCACCTTGTCCCACAGCATGAGGACGCGTTCGAGCAGGGGGATGGCCTCGGTGTAGGCGAACGCGCGGTACGACTTCTGCGCCGCCTCCCACGCCGAGATGAGCGCCCAGTGGTCGTCGCGCGCGCCGTACCAGTGGTGGGCGATCTCGACGGCCGCCCTTCCGGGCGGCACCAGCGTGCGGTCGCGGGAGATCTCCTCGGCGTAGCGCGCGTGCAGGCGCTGGTGCTCGCCGGGCAGCAGTTCCTCGTGTACGGCTTCGCGGATCAGCGCGTGCCTGAAGACGTAGGCCCTGTTGTCGGCGATCTGCAGCACGTTGCCCGCGATGGCGGGGCGCAGCGCCGTCTCCAGGTCGAGGTCCGACAGCCCGCTGACCGCCGAGAGCAGGTCGTGGCCGACGCGGATGCCGCCGGCGGCGGCGATGCGCAGGACGCGCTGGGTGTCCTCGGGCAGGCGTTCGACCGAGCCGAGGATGAGGTCGGTGAGGGAGTCGGGCATCTCGCACGTGCCGTCGTCGCACTCCACCAGGGCTTCTACGAACAGCGGGATGCCCTGGCTGCGCTGGTAGACGGTCTCGATGCGGGAGTACTGCGGGGTGGCGCCGAGGATGCCGGCCATCTGCTGGGCGACCTCGTCGCGCGACAGGCGCGGCAGGTCGAGGCGCATCACGCCGGCGACCCTGCCCAGTTCGGCCAGCACGGGCCGCAGCGGATGCTGGCGGTGCAGGTCGTCCGAGCGGTAGGTCAGGACCATGAGCAGCTGCGACTCGCGCAGGTTGCGGCTGAGGAAGGCGATCAGGTCGCGGCTGGACCTGTCGGCCCAGTGGATGTCCTCGATGAGCAGCACCACCGGGCGCGGCTCGGCGAGCCGTTCGAGGAGGGTGAGGAACTGCTCGAAGAGCCTGGCCCTGCCGGTGTCGGTCTCGCCGTCGGCGCTCGGCTCGCCGAACTCGGGCAGCAGCCTGGCCAGGTCGCGCTCCGCGCCGTCGGGCAGCAGCGCGCCGATCCTGGCCGTGCCCATCTCCCTGACGAGCTGGCGCAGCGCGGCGGTGAAAGGGGCGTACGCCAAACCGTCGGTGGACAGCTCGACGCAGCCACCGAACAGCACCTGCGCGCCGTCGTTCGCGGCGCGCTCGGCGAAACTCTGCACCAGCCTGGTCTTGCCGACTCCCGCTTCTCCGCCCAGGAGCACGGCGGTGGCCGCGCCCTTGCGGGCCTCGTCGAAGGACTCGGTCAGGACCGACAGCTCTGCTTCCCGTCCTACGAAGACAGGACTTACGGAACGCCCCAACACGTCCTCAAGCATGACATATGACCTTTGGTGATTCAGGGGGGTTGAGAGGCCCGGCCGCGAGGGAGGATGCGGCCGGGCTCTCGTGCGGTGGTCATGACTTGCGGAACTTGCCGAAGACCGAGCGGTGACGCCGCTCGCTCTCGCCGGCCCGCTGGGCCTCCCGTACTTGACGGTGGGCCGCGGCCGCCCGGCGAAGCTCTCGCGCCTGGGCCTGGATGAGCTGGTACTCAATTTCGGGGTTCATCGCTGCTTTCTCCTGTTCTTGCTGACATGTTTAAGATTCGGGCTAAGGCCCACCCCGTGACATCGGTCGGATGCCTTATCTCTGCCGAACCTTCGGCTTAGGACTACCTAGGACACGCCCGCGCGCCGCCTTAGACAGGCCACGATGGTGCGGCGTGAAGCTATGGATGATCGTGGCGGCGGCCGGCGCGCTGCTCGTCGCGGGAGCTCCCGTCGCAGCTCAGGGCCATGAATGGCGCGTCTCGGCCGCGGCTGAGGCGAGCGTGTGGGGTGGATTCGGCGAGGTGGGCGCCGCGGGGCCGGATGAGGCGTGGGTCGTCCGTTCGGGGCTGCCGCTCATGCGATGGAACGGCGTGGACTGGCAGGACGAGACCGGTCTGGCCGAGCCGTACCTGGTGTCCTCCCCTGGACCGGGGACGAGCTGGCGGTTCGCCGACAACCCCGACCGGATCGAGGTCCACCGCTTCGCGGCGGGCAGGTGGGCCAGCCTGCCGATCGCCGTCGGGTCCGCGCACGTGACGGCGGCCGCGGCCACGGGCGCCGACGACTGCTGGGCGGCGGGGCTGCGGTTCGGCCCGAACGGCATGACCGACGTCCTCTGGCACTGGTCGGGTACGGCATGGCAGACGGTGGCCGCGCCGTACCCGATCAGCGACTTCGCCGCCGTCTCCGCGCGGCAGGTGTGGGCGCTGAGCAGCCCCGGCGAGGACAAGCTCGGCTACGAAGGCGAGCGCGCCGCCTCGATCATGCGGTGGACCGGCAGGGCATGGGAGCGCACAGTGCTGCCTCCCATCGAGCTGCCCGAGGGCGGCTACCTGGAGCTCAACGACATCGCCATGCCGTACCCGGATCTGGGCTATGCGGTCGGGGCGATCACGGTGGGCGGGCTGCCGCGCGAGGCGGTCGTCCTGCGCTGGGACGGCGCCTCGTGGCAGCGGCTCGACCACCGCACCCCCGCGACCGCCTACACCCACGTGGCCACGGACGGAGGCAGCGGCCTGTGGCTGGGCGCGGCCCACCCGCGGCGGCCTGGGACGCTCGTCCGCTTCCAGGACGGCGCCTGGTCGGAGACGCCCCTGAGCCCGGCGGGCACGACCCGCGCGGAGATCAGAGGCCTGGCCAACGTGCCGGGCACCACGCGGATGTGGGCGACGGTGGAGGCGAGCGCTCCCGCGGGGGTACGGCAATTGGTGCTGACCTATCAATGAACATTCAGGCAGGTCCGGTTTGGAACTACCCGTCCTGGTCGGCGATGCTGTGATGGTGTCAACTGTGACTACCTCGCTCGTGGACGTGGCCTCCTCCGATGCCACGCTGCGAGCCTTCCTGCACGGCCTGCCCGGTGTCGACCGGGTGGGCGCGGACCAGCGGGCGGCGATGCTGTCCACCCGCTCCATCAAGACGACCGCCAAGGCGGAGGCCATCGACCTGGCCATCTCCATGGTCGACCTGACCACCCTGGAGGGCGCCGACACCGCCGGCAAGGTCAGGGCGATGTGCGCCAAGGCGATGTACACCGCCGCGGGAGCGCCGAAAGTGGCCGCGGTCTGCGTCTACCCCGACCTGGTGCCGGTGGCGGTCGAGGCGCTGCGCGGCTCGGGGGTGAAGGTCGCCTCGGTGGCCACCGCGTTCCCCAGCGGCCGCTCCTCGCTGGCGGTGAAGGTGAGCGACACCGAGCTGGCCGTCGCCGCCGGAGCCGACGAGATCGACATGGTGATCGACAGGGGCGCGTTCCTGTCCGGCGACTACGTGAAGGTGTTCGAGGAGATCGTCGCGGTGAAGGCCGCCTGCGGCGAGGCCCACCTGAAGGTGATCCTCGAGACGGGCGAGCTGGCGACCTACGACAACGTACGGCGGGCCTCGTGGCTGGCGATGATCGCCGGGGCCGACTTCATCAAGACCTCCACCGGCAAGGTCGCCCCCGCGGCCACGCTCCCGGTGACGCTGGTCATGCTGGAGGCCGTGCGCGACTTCCGCGCCCGCACCGGCCGCCAGGTCGGCGTGAAGCCCGCGGGCGGGATCCGCACCACCAAGGACGCGATCAAGAACCTCGTGCTGGTCAACGAGACCGTCGGCGAGGACTGGCTGAACCCCGACTGGTTCAGGCTGGGCGCCTCCTCGCTGCTGAACGACCTGCTCATGCAGCGGCAGAAGCTCGCCACCGGCCGGTACGCCGGTCCCGACTACTTCACCCTGGACTGATCACGATGGTGTTCGAGTACGCCCCCGCACCCGAGTCGCGTGACGTCGTCGACATCAAGGCGTCGTACGGGCTGTTCATCAACGGCGAGTTCGTGGACGGCACCGGGCCCGCGTTCAAGACGGTCAACCCGGCCACCGAGGAGACGCTGGCCGAGATCGCCTCGGCCTCCTCCGACGACGTCGACAGGGCGGTGCAGGCCGCAAGGAAGGCGTTCGGCGTCTGGTCGTCGATGCCGGGATCCGAGCGCGCCAAGTACCTGTTCAGGATCGCCAGGATCATCCAGGAGCGGGCCCGCGAGCTGGCTGTCCTGGAGTCGCTCGACAACGGCAAGCCGATCCGCGAGTCGCGCGACGTCGACGTGCCGCTGGTCGCCGCGCACTTCTTCTACTACGCGGGCTGGGCCGACAAGCTCGCCTACGCGGGCTTCGGCGACAGGCCGCTGGGCGTGGCCGGCCAGGTCATCCCGTGGAACTTCCCGCTGCTGATGCTGGCCTGGAAGATCGCCCCCGCGCTGGCGTGCGGCAACACCGTCGTGCTCAAGCCCGCCGAGACCACGCCGCTGACCGCGCTGCTGTTCGCCGAGATCTGCCAGCAGGCCGAGCTGCCGCCGGGCGTCGTCAACATCGTCACCGGCGCGGGCGCGACCGGCGCCGCAGTCGTCGCCCACCCCGACGTCAACAAGGTCGCCTTCACCGGCTCCACCGAGGTCGGCAAGATCATCGCCCGTACGGTGGCCGGCACGTCCAAGAAGCTCACGCTGGAGCTCGGCGGCAAGGCAGCCAACATCGTCTTCGACGACGCCGCCATCGACCAGGCGGTCGAGGGCATCGTCAACGGCATCTTCTTCAACCAGGGACACGTGTGCTGCGCCGGATCGCGGCTGCTGGTGCAGGAGTCGGTGCAGGACGAACTGCTCGACTCGCTCAAGCGGCGCCTTTCCACGCTCCGCCTCGGCGACCCGCTCGACAAGAACACCGACATCGGCGCGATCAACTCCGCCGAGCAGCTCGCCAAGATCAAGGAGCTGTCGACGGCAGGGGAGTCGGAGGGCGCCGAACGCTGGTCGCCCGCCTGCCCGCTGCCCGACAAGGGCTTCTGGTTCCCGCCGACGATCTTCACGGGCGTGGCGCAGTCGCACCGCATCGCGCGCGAGGAGATCTTCGGCCCCGTGCTGTCGGTGCTGACCTTCCGCACGCCCGCCGAGGCGGTCGAGAAGGCCAACAACACGCCCTACGGCCTGTCCGCGGGCGTCTGGACCGAGAAGGGGTCGCGCATCCTGTGGATGGCCGACCGGCTGCGGGCCGGCGTCGTGTGGGCCAACACCTTCAACAAGTTCGACCCGACCTCGCCCTTCGGCGGCTACAAGGAGTCGGGCTACGGCCGTGAAGGCGGTCTCGCGGGTCTGGAGGCCTACCTTGATGTGTGACCATCGCCTGCGGCGCAGGCGGGCCAGGCGCGCCCACGCCACGCGCGGCCACGCCTACGCCCGCGCGGGCCGCCCCGTGCGGACCGGCTGGTACGCCCACCGCTGCGGAGTCAGCCGCTGCGGCCAGATCTTCGTTCCCGTACGGCCGGCGGAGGAGAAGCGATGAGCAGGCTGACCGTTCGCAAGACCTACAAGCTGTTCATCGGCGGGGCGTTCCCGCGATCCGAGAGCGGAAGGTCGTACGTCGTGACGTCCCCCAAGGGCGACTTCCTGGCCAACGCCTCCCGGGCCTCGCGCAAGGACGCGCGTGACGCCGTGTCGGCCGCGCGCAAGGCGTTCCCCGGGTGGTCGGCGGCCACGCCGTACAACAGGGGGCAGATCCTCTACCGCGTCGCCGAGATGCTGGAGGGCCGTCGCGCCCAGTTCGCCGAGGAGATCGGTGGGGCCAAGCGGGGGGCTCTCGACCACGTGGATGCGGCCATCGACCGGCTGGTCTGGTACGCGGGCTGGTCCGACAAGATCACTGCGGTGCGCGGGTCGGCGAACCCCGTCGCCGGGCCGTACTTCAACCTGTCCTCGCCCGAGCCGACCGGCGTGGTCGCGGTGATCGCGCCCGCCGACCCGCTGCTCGGGCTGATCTCGGTCGTGGCTCCCGTCATCGTCACGGGCAACACGGCCGTGGTGGTGGCCTCGGAACCGTCGCCACTGGCGTCGATCACGCTGGCCGAGGTGCTGGCGACGTCCGACCTGCCCGGCGGGGTGGTCAACATCCTCACCGGACACCAGGCGGAGATCGCGCCGTGGCTGGCGGCCCACATGGACGTCAACGGGCTCGACCTGACCGGGGTGATGGACGCGGACCTGGCGCTACGCTGCGAGCAGGAGGCGGCGGAGAACCTCAAGCGGGTGCTGCGGCCTGGTGAGGAAGACTGGGGCGCGGACCCGGGAATCGGACGGATGACGACGTTCCTGGAGACCAAGACGGTCTGGCATCCGGCGGGCATCTAACGGCACCTGAGGGCATCTAAAGGCATCGTCCCTCGCCTGGCGGCTCGGGGCCCCTCTTCCCAGGGGCTCCCGCCCCCTTCCCGCCCCCGTTGACCACGCAGGTCCGGCCGGAGGAGACGCATAGCTGTTGGGCGGGTCGGTGACGTACGAGTGTCACCGACCTGCCCTCTTTCGCGACCGGGCGTCTACCAGGTCCACAAGGCCATCCAACCCGAGCCGCCAGAGCGTCTCTACACGGGTCTTCTACTTCAAGCTGACAGCAGGTCGAGTTCTGCCGTCGCCGCCTCAACCCCTGCCAACTTCGCCCGGATGCGACGCTCTTGCTCATCCACGCGGTCGACGCTCTGGATCACCTTGTTGAGTGCGCGCTCAAGGGCCTGTGGCAGGCCTCCGGAATCGATGATCTCTCGCGTCCAGGTGCCGAGGAGCCTGTCACCGTCCGCGAGGGCGATCACCACCTCGTGGCCAGCGAACCTGTCCTCAACGAACGCATCCATCTCATCCAGCGAGGGGAAAACGGAGTCGGCATCGTCCGGGTCGATACACACGTATGCCCATGCGCTTCGATCTTCGGTCGCAGCAGCTACTTGCGTAAAGAGGATGAGATCTCCGTTGAGGTGGAAGGTGCCCGTTAGCGGGATCTCGTACTCATGCCATACATCTAGATCGGACGCTTCGGGTCGCGGGCGCCAAGGAGGAAGTCCTCGCTTGATCAGAGAGTCTAGATTCACCGCCCTACCTCCGCTCGTCTCCATACCCATTGAAGCATCGGGTGAAGCTCTCCGTCACGTCGGGGTCCCAGGGGATGTCCTGCCTTTGAACAGGATCGTCTGCAGGCCAGATCGCCGAGACGTGACTCAGATCCCCGTCGCAACCTGCGGAGATGCGACCTGGGGTATGCAGGACCGCAAATCCCGCCTTCCTTAGGTCCCCCGCAGTCGTGTACCTTACGCTGGCCCTCTCGATATCTCTAGTGAAAACTGAACGAAGCACGTAGTGGGCCGCTTGCTCGATCGTGAGCTTGCCGGTCAATAGGGATATTTCGCGCTCCCGATCGTACCGCGGCTCACTCAAATACTTGTTCGCGTTCCGCGAGAACTGGGTGAGCACCTTTTCGTCCGCTATGCACAGCCATGGCTTTTCGTCCGCACGACAAACACGGCTTCGCACATAGGACGAATCAGGTACCGACATGGCTACCGAGCTTATATAAACAAACCTCAGCTGTCACGTAAGGTTCAAAACACTTACATGCATCCCTTTTGTCGTCACCCCTAAGGTCAATAGCGGACGACCTCATGTGCAACCACATGCCATCATGCGGGTCCGTGGGCATCATGTCACCGGTTGATCGCCGACAAGGTGACCTGCTCTGACCATGGTGTTCACCCCGCATGCAAAGTGGGGGTGTCGGTGCCACGGATGCAGATCCACGTCGACCAACGGCGCCCCCGAGCGAGCTCGTGCGCCGGCGCATTCCTCAGAGCCAACATGTGGATGTGAACCGTCTCTACGCTCACCGGTAAGGGGGACACTCATGCTCCAACTACTGCAGGCATCTCGGCACCGAGAAACCATCAGGAGGGGTGCACGCGTTCCATGACGCCAGAACACTGCATGCATACAGGTCCACTGGTCGGCGCGCAGTTATATCACACGTCCAGGAGGGGAAACGACGCGCTAGAAGACGCTGCGCCTGACCGCGACATTAGAAAGCCTGCAAGCGACCTGCGAAGCCAGAAGCCGGTCAGTTGCATGACCAGATATCAGATCCATCGCGATTCTGTAGATGCGCACCAAAAACTAGACATTCAGCACGAATGTTGCTTATATAGTGCCAAATCGCAAATGCTCCATCATCAACAGTGACCCACTTCGCCCTCGAATGCGAGGCTCGTTGGTCACAGCGTGACCAACGAGTTGTGGGTTCGGCTCGTGACGTGGAGAAACCCCTGGTGGACGGGTTGATCACCATAACTACCACGTCCGAACAGGGGTTTGTGTGCGCTGTTCTACCGTGCTGCCGTCGATTTGTCGCGTTCAACGCTGATTATGTGGCCGAACTGATCTGCCGCCATCGCAAGCGGATCGGGTCGACGTGGCGGCTGCTGAACCCCGGCCAGTGGGCCCTGCTGGTATTGGTCTACCTGCGCAAGGATGAGACGTTCGCCGAGATCAGTGCGGGCTTCGGGGGTTGGCGACGACCGCCTGGCGGTATGTGGAGGAGGCCGTCATGCTGCTTGCGGCCCTTCGCCCGATGCGTCTCGGTGACGCGTTTCCGCCGGCCAGGTCAAGTCTTGCGAAAAGACCCCGCAGCGGGCTTCAAGCCCTCGCAAGACGACGATCTCGCCTGGTGCTTATGGCATCCCGGACAAGGGTGCCCTTTTGGGTCGATAGGGGGTGGATAATGATCATGCGGCTGCGGTCGTCCCACGGCCGATGTTGCCCCCTGCATCGTCCCTTGAGCTGCGAACAAAGGTGGCAACAACCGCACCGAACTGCACAGCGACAGCGACAGCGGAGGATCGCATGGCGCGAGGTGGACGTAAGGATCGTCCGATCGACCGGGAGCAAGGACCGGTAGCGGAGTTCGCGGATGACCTGCGCCAATTACGAGGAGCCCTGACTCTGGAGGAGATAGGGCGCCGCATGAAGTACCACCCCAGCACTCTTTCGCGGCGACTCAGCCCGAACGAACTGCCACCGCGGGACTTCGTGGAATCCTACGTAAGGGCATGCGGTGCCGACCCCGAGCCCTGGAACGAGCGCTGGCTGGAACTCCACCAGAACGCCGCGGATCCGCAGGTGATCGAACCGATTGGCGCGAGCGACCGGGAACTCGACCGGAACGCCTTAGATCCGCAGGAGATCGCACCGACTGGCGCGGGCGACCTGCGAACTGTCCCCTGGTGGCAGCGACCCCTTCTTCTGGTGCCTGCCGCCGCCATGGCACTTGCCGTACCGGTCACCGTTTATCTGCTGCTTCGCGCTTCCCCTTCTTTGGGCGAGAGGACGTTCCCGGAGGCCGCCCCGCTCGCCTCACCGACGTCTGGCCCGCCTGAAGTGGATGTTTCCCTTCACGGATCGACCGCATGGCTTTCCGAATCTTCTCGCGCCGGTGGACTCAGACGGCCACAGGCGACATCGAGTTCTGGTCGCTCAAGCTCTGCCCGCAGGGCACCACGACGTACTGGGTTTCCCTGCGCCCGAACCGGGAAACCGCACAATTTGCCTGCAATTCCTGGCAGTACCACAAGTGGACTGATGTCCCCCCGGGGACCTACCACCTTGAGACCTGGAAGGAGCACGACGGGCAATCGATCAAGGGCCCCGGACAGCTGCGTGCCAGCGTGCCCATCGTGGTCCACCCCGCGTCGACTCCGACTCCGACATCGACTCCGACCTCGACATGAGCAGCTCAGGGCTCCCGAAGCTTCTTTGGCGCCTGGATCTTCCACGGTCCGCACGCGATCGGTCGAGGACGGGAGACGCCGCCCAGCCCGGTAGAGCTGGCGTCCGACGAGCTGGTATCGCGGCCGCCATCCGCAGTCATCGAGTGGCCACACTCGTAGCGAGGCTATTGCGGACCGGGTGCTGGGCGGCGGGCGAGGAGGTAGGCCTGGGGGAAGCCCCGTTTGGGGTCCTCTCCCGGGGCGATGACCAGCCGGGCCACCTCGGCGAGCCCGGCCTTCAGCAGCAGTTCGGCCACCCGATCGGGCGAGTACCGGTAGGCGAGGGACACCATGTGGTCGAAGGCCTCGGCCAGGTCATCGGGGCCGTCGTAGGCCTGGAAGCCGAGCAGGAGAAGGCCGCCGGGCGCCAGCACGCGGTGGAACTCGGCGAGCACGCCGGGGAGCCGCTCGGGCGGGGTGTGGATGATCGAGTAGTTGGCGAGGACTCCCGCCAGGGAGGCGTCCTCGACCTCGAGAGCATTCATCGGCCCCACCTCGAAGCGCAGCTCCGGATAGGCGTCGCGGGCTATGGCGATCATCTCAGGCGACAGGTCCACGCCGAAGACGGTCACGCCGAGGGAACGCAGGTGCGCGGTGACGTGGCCGGGACCGCACCCGACGTCCGCCACCAGCCCGTCGCCGGAGGCTCGGACCATGGCGGCGAAGACGGAGATCATGCCGTGATTGAGCGGGTCGGCATGGTAACGCTCGGGGATGGCCTCGGCGTATTGGGCGGCGACGGCGTCGTAGGCGGCACGGGTGGCGGTGAGGAGGTCCGTCTCGGTCATGGAGGGGATGCTAGGGCCTGGCAAGACCGCCGCAGCCCTCGAAGAGTGCCCTGGTGTTCGTCAGGCTCGGCGATCTCGACGATGGTGAGCGGCTGTGCCAGGGCGCGCGATGGCGCTTCCCACTGCGCGGCGTTGCCCGGGCATGGAGGCGGAACGGGAGATCGCGAAGCTGCCCGACGATTCTCAGCCCTTTTTGAGGTTCTTCCTGCGCTCCTTGGTCAGCTCGAAGAACTCGGTCTCGGAGGCGGTGAACTTCATGGTGCCCTTCTTCGGATCGGTCTCCACGAAGTACAGCCAAGGCCCTGTGGCCGGCCTCAGCGCGGCCTCGATGGCGTCGGCTCCCGGGTTGCCGATCGGGCCGGGCGGCAGGCCGGCGTTCTGGTAGGTGTTGTACGGCGACGCCCTCTTGAGGTCCTGGAGCGTGACTTCGCCCCCGGCCTTGCCCGTGCCGTACCGGAGGGGGCTGTCGAGCTGAAGCCTCATCTCGGGCGTCCGGTTCAGCCGGTTGTAGATGACCCGCGCGACCTTCGGCATGTCACGCTTGTCGCGTGTCTCCGCCTCGACGATGCTCGCGACGGTCAGGACCTCCAGCGGGGTACGGCGAAGCCGCTTGGCCCCCTCCGCGAGCCCGGCGGAGTCGGCGGCGCGCTTGAAGCGGGACACCATCGCCGCGAGCAGCTCGCCGGGGTTCGACGAGGGCGACACCTCGTAGGTTCCGGGGAAGGCGAACCCCTCCAGCCCGCCCTTGGCGTACCCGGGAAGACCGAGCGCGGCGCCGTCGCGCGCGGCTCGCTCGAAGTCCCGCACGGGCCTGCCGGTGGCGCCCGTCAGCTGCCTGAACGTCTGCCAGAGCCACTGCCCCTCCCGCACGGTCACGGTGACCGGCAGCGGGCTCTGCGCGACGAGGTTGTCGAGGGCGGGCCCCTGCGGGGACAGGTTCCGGACCGCGAGTGTGGACCCGGCCGCCAGTACGGCCACGGCCGCCGCTGCCGCCGTGGCCAGGACGAGCCCTCGGCGGCGCCGACGACCCGTGGCCTGGAGGAACCGGCTCGGCGGGGGCGGTTGCTCCTCCGCGGCCATGTCCGTCAGCGTCTCGCGCAGCAGATCCTCGATGTTCATCCGAACTCCCTCACGGCGTCGAGCTCAGGTGCGGTCTTCTTCAGCCGCTCCAGCGAGCGGTAGATCTGGCTGCGCACGGACCCCACGCCGATGCCGAGCAGTCCCGCGATCTCGGTTTCGGACAGGTCCTCGAAGTAGCGCAGCACGAGCACGGTCCGCTGCCTGCGCGTCAGCCGGGCGAGCGCCGCGCGCATCAGCAGGCGCAGGTCGGCGGTCTCGGCGTGGCCGTCCCCGATCTGGTCGGGCAGCCGTTCGGCGGGCACCTCCGCCACCACCGAGCGGCGCCGCCACCAGCTCACCTGCTCGTTGTACATGACGCGACGGACGTAGCCTTCGATCGCCGCGGGGTCGCGAAGGCCGCGCCACCTGGCGGCCGTCTTCGTCAGCGCCGACTGGACCAGGTCCTCGGCGGCGTGCCGGTCACCGGTCAGCAGGTACGCGGTGCGGAACAGCGCCCCTGACCGATCGACGACGAACGCGCGGAAGTCCGCCTCGAATCCTGGATCCACCTGTCCTCCTCGCGATGTCACCAACCAAGGACGCAGGTGCCCCGCCGATCTATGCCGTCCATTCGAGATGCCATAAGCTCGCTATTGCGTATAATTTGCAACAAGTGGAGTCGCCTCCCATGCCCCACCCGCAGCGCGTCATCACCGTCTCGAACTTCGTCTACACGGTCGGTAGCGGCCTCTACCTGACCGCCGGGGTGCTGTACTTCACCCAGGCGGTTCATCTTCCGGCGGCCCAGGTAGGGCTCGGGCTCGCCATCGCCGGTTTCGTCTCGCTGGCCGTGGGCATCGCCGTCGGACATCTCGCGGACCGGCGTGGGGCGCGCGGCGTCTACGCGACCACGCTCGTCGTCCAGGCGGTGTGACCAACGTCGGCATCTCCCTCGGCGCCCTGCTGGCGGGCTGGGCCGTCCAGATCGGCACGCTCACCGCCTACCAGCTCCTCGTCGTCGGCAACGCGATCGCCTTCGCGGCTTCCGCGGCGATCCTGCTCCTCCTGCCGCCGGTCACGCCCGAGCCCGCCGTCCACGGCCCACGATGGATCGCCCTGCGGGACCGGCCCTACCTCCTGCTCACCGTCCTCGACGGCATCATGGCCATCCAGTTCAAGGTGCTCACCGTGGCCATCCCGCTCTGGCTGGTCATGGCCACCACCGCCCCGCACTGGCTCGTTTCGGGCACCATGCTCGTCAACACCGTCATCGTCATCGCGTTCCAGGTGCGTGCCAGCCGCCACATCGATTCCCCCGCGGCCGGTGGAGGCGCCTACCGCCGGTCGGGCGTGGCCTTCCTCATCTCCTGCGCGCTCATCTCGATGTCGGCGGGGATGCCGGCGCGGGCTGCCGCGACGCTGCTCATGACCGCGGTGGTGATTCACACGCTCGGTGAGCTGTGGCACTCCGCCGCGGGCTTCGAGGTGTCCTTCGCGCTCGCTCCTGAGCACGCCACCGGGCAGTACCTGGGCGTGTTCGGCCTGGGCGCCGGGCTGGCCGAGGCACTCGGGCCGGGTCTGCTCATCGCGCTCTGTATCACCTGGGGCCGCCCCGGCTGGTTCGTCGTGGGGGCGCTGTTCGCGCTGACGGGCCTGGCGGCGCCGTTCGCCGTCCGCTGGGCGCGTCGCCACCAGCACACCAGGCAGCCGCACCTGGAAGCCGCGGCTGCCTGAAGGATCGCGCTCGCGCGTCCGGTGGGCTATCGTAGTGATATCACTTCGATACCAGGAGGATGTGGATGGAGAGAAAAGCCTTCCGGCTGAACGGGTTCCTCGTCCTCGCCGTGCTGATCGTGCTCGGCGGTCTGGCCGCCGCCGTCGGCCTGGGAAGGGGCGAGGCCATGACGGCCGTCCTCGCGATCGCGTGGGCCGTGGTGGCCGCCGTCGTCCTGACCGGCTTCACCGTGATCAACCCCAACGAGGCCAAGGTCGTCCAGTTCCTCGGACGCTACGTCGGCTCGATCGCCGACGCCGGGTTCCAGTGGGTGCTGCCGTTCACCAGCAAGCGTAAGATCACGCTCAGGGTGCGCAACTTCGAGACGGCCAAGCTCAAGGTCAACGACGCCGACGGCAACCCGGTGGAGATCGCCGCGGTCGTCGTCTACAAGGTCGTGGAGACGGCGAGGGCGACATTCTCCGTCGACGACTACGAGGAGTACGTCGCGATCCAGTCGGAGGCCGCCGTGCGACACCTGGCCACCACGCACCCGTACGACTCGCACGAGCCCGACCGCACCAGCCTGCGCGAGGGCGCGGAGGTCGCCACCGAGCTGACCACCGAGTTGCGCGACCGCACGGAGCTGGCCGGTGTCGAGGTGCTGGAGGCCCGTATCACCCACCTCGCCTACGCGCCGGAGATCGCGCAGGCCATGCTCGTACGGCAGCAGGCCGCCCAGGTCGTCGCCGCACGCACGCGGATCGTCGAGGGCGCCGTCGGCATGGTCCAGCTCGCGCTCGACAAGCTGGCCGCCGAGGGTGTGGTCGACCTGGACGAGGAGCGCAAGGCGCAGATGGTGTCCAACCTCCTGGTCGTGCTCTGCGGCGACCGGGCGACCCAGCCGGTGGTGAACACCGGCAGCCTGTATGCCTGACACGGACGACGAGCAGGGCTCGCCGACGCGGGGCGCGCGAGCGTCCGAGCGGAAGAAGCTCCTGCTCCGTCTCGACCCCGCGGTCCACGAGGCGATCGCCAAGTGGGCCGCGGACGACCTGCGAAGCATCAACGCGCAGATCGAGTACGCCCTGCGGCTCGCGTTGAAACAGGCAGGCAGGGAGCCCAAGGCGTAGGCCAGTGCCTGCCCTGGCGAGAATCAGCTGGCCTTGGTGTGATCGAGGATGGCGGGGATGACGGTGTCCCACTGGGCGCGGGGGAAGACCTCGTGGCCGGTCTGCTCCATCGCCACGAAGCGTGCGCCGGGGATCTCCTTGGCCAGGGCGCGGCCGTGCTCGATGGGGAACAGCGGGTCTTCGGCGCCGTGCAGCACCAGCGTAGGCGCGGTGATCTGCCCGAGCCGGCCCCGCCACGGCTCCCCGGCGTCGAGCAGGTACGGGTTGGTCAGCTGGGCGGCGATGTTCGCGGTGCGGTCGACCACACGGGTGGCCACGGCCCGCATGCCCGCCTCGTCGAACGGCCTGGAGGCGGCGGCGAACGGGCGCTCGGCCTCCACCAGGTACTCGATGACGCCGGTCCGGTCGGCCCAGTCGGGCCCGGTCGCCTCCTCGGTGAACAGGGCCTGGACTTCCGCCGACATCTGCGGCAGGTCCGAGTGCTCGTGCCCGGGTCCGCCGGGCGTGGAGGAGGCGAGGGTGAGCGAGGCGACCCGGCCGGGGTGATCGAGCGCCAGAAGCTGGCCGACCGCCGCGCCCTGCGACATGCCGACGACGTGGGCGTCGATCAGGCCGAGGGCGTCGATCAGGCCGGCGGCATCGGCGACCAGGTCGCGCAGCCCGTACGACGGCGCTCCCACCGGGTAGTTCGTCGACAGGCCGGCGTCCCGGCTGTCATAGCGGATGACGTATCGGCCCCCGGCCACCAGTCGCTGGACGAAGTCCTCTTCCCAGGCCAGCAGTGAGTGACCTGCGCCATGGACCAGCAGGATCGCCGGATCCACCGGTCGGCCGAAGGACTCCGTGCTCAGCTCGACTCCGTTGACCTTGATCATGCGCTGTTCGATCGTCATCACGGACACCCTTCACTATGTTCGTTACGTGTAACGGAGATGGTAGCGGGAAGACTCGTTACATGTCACGAGAATTCCCTACACTGATGCACATGCAAGACGAGACCGCGCGCCAGGCCTGGGCGGCCTACCGCAGACTGCACCTGCTCGTTGACGCGGAGATTGCGCGTGACCTGGAGCGGGACGCCGGCCTGTCGATGGCCGACTACGACGTGCTGGACGCTGTGGCGGCGATGTCCGACGGGGAGCACTGCATCCGGGTGAACGGTCTCACCGCCCGGATGAACTGGGCCCACAGCCGGCTGTCCCGCCAGCTCGGCAGGATGGAACGGCGAGGGCTGATCGCCCGCCAAGCCTGCGAGCTCGACGGCCGCGGCGACGACATCGTGCTCACCGAGTCCGGCCGGCAGGTCCACGCCGAGGCCGCCCCGGCCCACCTCGCCTCGATCCACCGCCACTTCACCGAGTCGCTGTCCGCACAGCAACTCGAAGCCCTGATCGGCATCGAGCAGACCATCGCCCGACGCCGGAGCGGCAACCGGCGCTCCAGCTCGTGACCTGTCTCAAGGGAGGGTGAGGACGGCCTTGCCCTGGACTCGGCGGGTCAGGAGGGCGTCCGCCGCGGCCATGGCCTGGTCCCACGGGCCGCGCCAGCCCACCTGAGCATCCAGCTCGCCCCTGGACAGGAGGCCGACGAGCTCGGCGAGGTCGTCGGCGAACGGGGTGCTCACGTTGAAGTTCTCGATCCGTCCGCGCAAGGACCGGCTCCCGGCCTCCTCGAAGTCGATCAACGTGGGCTCCTTGGCGGCCCTCCCGACGGCCTGGATCACGCCATCGTCCTCCAACCGGTAGAACGCCTCGGCCAGCTGCTGCCCGCCCACGGTGTCCAGCACGCCGTACACCCGGCCGCGAAGGTTGGTGGGACCGAGCACGACCTCGGCCGCGCCCAGCTTCTGCAGTCCCTCGGCCCGCGACGCACTGCCGACGGAGGCGATCACGTGCGCCCCCGCACGGGCGGCCAACTGGACCGCGTATCTGCCGACGCCGCCCGACGCCCCGGTGACCAGCACTCTTCGCCCTCGCACCGAGCCGAGCCGGCGCACCGCCTGGAGCGCGGTGACACCCGCGACCGGCAGGGCGGCGGCCAGGGCGAGATCGACGTCGTCCGGTACGACGGCCAGCTCAGTGGTGTCCACGGCCCGCAACTCGGCCCACGCCCCCGACCAGCCGAACGTCACCACACGGGTGCCCACGGCGGGCCCCGAACCGTCGGCGGCCGCCCGCACGACCACTCCGGCCGCATCCCAACCCGAGACGTGATCGGGCCGAATCCGCGCAGATCTGAAGGCGATCTCCCCGAAGTTGAGAGAAACGGCCGACACCTGGACGAGCACCTGTGCGGGCGACGGGACCGGGTCGGGGACAACGCCGAAGGTCAGGTCAGGGTTGAAGATCAGTGCTTTCATGTGTCCCACTGTGCCGACCGCCACGCACGGTTCGCTGATGGTCGGCTTACGACCCGGCCGCGATCAGGTCGCGGATGCGGTCCACATCGCCGCGTTCGCCAGGTGGCAGCGGTGCGCCGACCGACTCCCTGAGCGCCGCCGCCTCCGCCAGCAGCCGGGCCGCCTCCTCGTACGAGCCCTCCAACGCCGCCACCTCGGCCAGCCCCTCCTGCGCCAACGCCACCGAACGCGGATCGCCGACCTCGCGAGCGGCGGCCAGCCCTTCCAGGTGCAGCCTCCGGGCGGCAGCCGTCTCCCCCCGCCCGGAGGCGATGAACCCCAGCTCGGCCAGGATCAACGTCACCCCGTAGAACGGCACCCCGAAGTCCGTTTCCAGCCGCCGATTCCATTCCAGCGACTCGAGGAACAGCTCTTCGGCCCGATCAAGGTCACCCGACCGGCGGGCCACCAGCCCGAGCCCCACCCTGGCGAACTCCTCGGCGAACCTGTTGGCCTGCTCGCCCGCCAGCCGCATCCCCTGCTCGTGGAAGTCGGCCGAACGCTCCAATTCGCCGGTCAGCAAGGCGATCCGCCCCAGGCTGGACAGCCGGTACGACACGTCCGTCCACAACCGCAGATCTTCCGCGATCCGCAGCCCCTTCCGATGGAGCCGGTCGGCGCGCGCGTAGTCGCCGGTGACCTCCGCCAGGTAGCCGAGCATGTCCGAGGCCTGGAGCTGCCCCCATCGATCTCCCAGCTCGCCGAAGATCGCCATGCTTTGGGCGCCACTGCTCGCGGCCAGCTCGAAGTCGCCTTGGAACATCGCCTGCTTGGTACGGCTCGCCAGCGCCGCCGCCTCGCCCCAGCGATCGTCCAGCGCCCTGAACTGGGCCAACGCCTCGTCGAGCAACCCCACCGCCGTGCTCACGTCCCCGAAGTGCAGGCAGGCGTGCGCCAGGAACCAGCGTGACCTGGCGTCGGGGAACTCCGTCGAGTCGGTACGGCCGGCGCCCGCCAGCATCGCGAACCCCGAACCCCAAGCCGTCCCCTTGGTGTGCCGATACCCCTCCTGGTGTCTGCCCCGCAGATACCAGTACCAGGTCAGCGCCTCGACCAGTCGCGGGGACCCCGCCGAGTCCAACACCGCCCTGAGGTTGAGCACCTCCTCGTCCAGCCGCCCCAGCCACTGCCGTTGGGCGCTGCCGTACAGGTGAGGAGCGGCCCGCTCGGCGAGCTCGATGTAGTAGGCGTCCCTGGCTCGAACCACCGGATCGTCCTGGTCGAGTCGCTCCAGGCAGTAGGCCGCCACACTCTCCAGCAGCCGGTATTTGGGCGCGCCCGTCACCATCGACCTGCTCACCAACTGGTCGAGCAGGTCGAGATCGACCCCGACCGCCTCGGCCGCCTCCAGCGTGCAACCGCCCGGATGGATCGCCAGTGCCAGCATCGCCGAGCGCTGCGGCTCGGTGAGCTGCTCCCAGCTCCAGTCGATCACCGCCCGTAGCGTCTGCTGCCGGGCCGGCCGGCCCCGCCCTGCCCCGGCCAGCAGCCGGAACCGGTCGTCGAGCCGTTCGGCCACCCCCCGCACGCCCAGCGCCCGCACCCGGGCCGCCGCCAGTTCCAACGCCAGCGGCAACCCGTCCAGCCGCCGGCAGATCGCCTCGACCCACGGTGCGCTCTCGGCGTCCGGCGTCGAGCCCGAGCGCTCCACGAACATCGCGACCGCGCTCGCCTCGTCCAGCGGCGGCACCACGAAGAGCGCCTCGCCCGGCAGGGCCAGCGACTCCCGGCTGGTGGCGAGCACCCGCACCCCTGGCGCCGTCCGCAGCAGCAGTTCCACCAGCGCGGCAACCTCTCCGACCAGGTGCTCGCAGTTGTCGAGCACCAGCACCAGCCGCTGCCCGCGCAGCGCGTCGGCCAGCCGATTCGCCAGCGCCGGCACGGGCACCTGAGAAGGCGAGGAGGCCTCGTCCCGCACGCCCAACGTGGCAGCGACCAACTCGGCCACCTGCCCGGTGGCGCCGGCGAGCTCCACCAGCCACACGCCGCCGGGGAACTCGACCGAAGACGCGACGGCCAGCGCCAGCCGGGTCTTGCCCACCCCTCCCGGACCGGTCAACGTGACCAGCCGGGAGGAGTCCATCAGTGCCCGTACCTCTGTCACCGCCTCGTCCCTGCCCAGGATCGAGGTGACCGGCAAGGGCAGGTTCGTCAAGGACGACACGGGCGCGGGCGCCAGCGCCGGATCCTGTACCAGGATCGCCTGATGGAGCGCGACCAGCTCGGGCCCCGGATCCAGACCCAGTTCGTCGGCCAGTTGCGCACGTAGCTCGGCGTACCCGGCCAGTGCCTCGCTCGGCCGCCCTGACCGGTACAACGCGCGCAGATGAGCCGCCCGCAACCGCTCCCGGAGGGGATGCTCGGCCACCAGTTCCCCCAGCTCGTCGGCCAGGCGGCTGTGTTCGCCGAGTGCCAGCCGTACCTCCGCCTGCTCTTCGAGCGCCGTCAGGCGCTGTTCGTCGAGACGGGAGGCCGCGGCGTGCGCGAAGGAATCGCGGAAGTCGACGTAGGCGGGACCGCGCCACAACGCCAGCGCGTCGGACAGCAGGTCGGCCTTGGCCCGCAGGTCCTCGCTCGCCAGCGCGCCGGCGAGCAGACGAGTGAACTGGATGGCGTCCACCGAGTCGGTGACCAGGGAGTATCCGGCCGGCTGGTAGGCCACCAGCTGCCGATCACCCAGCGCGCGACGTAGCTGGGAGACCTTGGTCTGCAGCGTGTTGGCGGGGTTGCCCGGCAGTTCCTCGCCCCACAGGTCGTCCAGGAGCCGATCGGCCGACACCGGTCTCCCCTCGTGCATCAGCAGGTCGGCGAGCAGCGCGCGGACCTTCAGCTCGGGAACGCGCACGGGCGTTCCGTCTGACGTCCACACCGAAAGCGGACCAAGCACCCCAAATCGCATCAGACAAAGCTATCCCGGGTCGACCCCCAGCCGATCGTGCGTGGCATCAGCACAGTGGAGCCCGTCACCTGAACGAGAGGAGGCGGGATGCGACTCGCGATCATCATCGGCAGCGTACGGCAGGGCAGGTTCGGCCCCACCGCAGCGGCCTGGTTCCATGCCAGGGCGTGCCGCCGAGACGACCTCGACGTCGATGTCATCGACCTGGCCGAGGCCTGGCTGCCGGCGGTCATGCCCGCGAAAGTTCCCGCCTATCCGGAGGAGGGCCCCGCCGGGCCGCCCGCCGTGGAGGATCTGCGGCCCTGGCTGGCCGAGGCGGACGCGTTCGTGGTCGTGACACCGGAGTACAACCACAGCTTCCCCGCCTCACTCAAGAACGCCATCGACTGGTACCGCGAGGAGTGGCGGGGCAAGCCCGTCGCCTTCGTCTCCTACGGCGAAGCCAGCGGCGGCCTGCGGGCCGTCGAGCAGCTACGCCCGGTCTTCACCGCGCTCGAAGCGGTGATCGTCGAGGAGACCGTCGCCTTCTACCACTACCGAACCCCTGCGGATCTGGACGCCGAGGGCCTGCTCGACGCCCTGAGGAGAACGTCATGAACGCCAATTCTGAAACCCGCCTGGCCGCCTCCCTCGTCGAACAGAGCGCCATCGTCACTCGGACGGGCTGGCTCGCGGTTCTCGCGGTGACCCTGGGGATCTTCTCCCTGATGACCTCCGAACTGCTGCCCGTGGGCCTGCTCACCCCCATCAGCTCAGCTCTGGCAGTCTCCGAGGGGACGGCCGGGCTGATGGTGACCGTCCCCGGCCTGCTCGCCGGGATCTCGGCGCCAGTGATCACCGTGTCCGCCGCCCGGGTGGACCGGCGGGTCCTGCTGGCCGTACTGACCGGCCTCATGGCGGTCGCCAACCTGGTCAGCGCCATCGCGCCGAACTTCATCGTCGTGCTCGTGGCACGGCTGGCGATCGGGGTGAGCGTCGGCGGCTTCTGGGCGATCGCCGGCGGCCTGGCCGTACGGCTCGTGCCGGACCGGCACGTCGCCCGGGCCACCGCGGTCATCTTCGGCGGGGTCTCCACCGCCTCCGTCGTCGGCATCCCTGCCGGAACCCTGATCGGCGACTTCGGCGGATGGCGCACCGCCTTCGCGGCTGTCGGGATCCTCGGCCTGGTCGCGGTGGCCGCCCTGCTCACCCTGGTGCCGCCGCTGCCGTCGACCCGCTCGGTCACCTTCGGCGCCCTGCCCGCGCTGCTGCGCGGCAACAAGGGCGTACGGATCGGGGTGCTCATCACCTTCTTGCTGGTCACCGGGCACTTCACCGCCTACACCTTCATCCGCCCTGTGCTGCACGACACGGCCGGAATCGACAGCGGCGCGATCGGCGCGCTGCTGATGGCGTACGGCGTGGCCGGCGTCGCCGGGAACTTCGTGGCGGG
Source organism: Nonomuraea sp. NPDC059194 (assembly GCF_042754765.1). Taxonomy (NCBI): domain Bacteria; kingdom Bacillati; phylum Actinomycetota; class Actinomycetes; order Streptosporangiales; family Streptosporangiaceae; genus Nonomuraea; species Nonomuraea sp. NPDC059194. Next base: position 29,292 of record NZ_JBHZBH010000046.1, read on the forward strand.
CTCCAGGGTCTCCCGCCACGTGCGAGGCACCCTTCTGCTGATCTCCATCGCGCTCGCGGCCGTCATGGCGCTGTTCGCCCTACCCGGTCATGGGCCGGTATCGGGGACCGCCGTGCTGGTCGCGTGGGGCCTGGCCTACGGCGCCGTCTCGGTGAGCCTGCAGACCTGGATGCTCCAGGCGGCGCCCGACGCCGGGGACACCGCCTCGTCGTTGTTCGTCGCGGCCTTCAACCTGTCCATCGCGCTCGGTGCCCTGATCGGCGGCCTGGCCGCCGACGGCATCGCCACCACCGCCGTCCTCTGGGTCGCAGGCTCCCTTGCCCTGCTCACCGCCCTGACCACCAAGCGTCTCTGACCTGCTCACCGCCCTGACCACCAAGCGTCTCTGACCTGCTCACCGCCCTGACCACCAAGCGTCTCTGACCTGCTCACCGCCCTGACCACCAAGCATCTCTGAAAGGAACCACTGCGATGTCGCACTCCATCATCAATCCCGAGGGCCTGCACGACCCGATCGGCTTCGGCTACAGCCACGTCGCCCGCGCCAGCGGGGACCTGGTCTTCATCGCCGGCCAGTACGCCTCTGACGGCGACGGCCACGTCACCTCACCCGACTTCGCCGAACAGGTCGAGCGCTCGCTGGCCAACCTGCGTACGGCCCTGGCCGCCGCGGGCCTGGACTACCGGCACGTCGTCCAGCTCCGCACCCACATCGTCGACCATGACACCGACAAGCTCGCGATCATCGCCAAGCTCATCGGCGAGATCTGGGGAGATCGGCCCCCGACCCAGACGCTCACCGGCGTGGCCGCGCTCGCCCTTCCCGGCATGCTCTTCGAGATCGACGCCATCGCCGTCAGCCCGTGACGAGAGCCGCTCCCGCCAACCCCCAGCCGACCATCAGCGCTCCCCTGCAGGCTGGAGCCAACGAACGAACAGAGGAGCAGATCATGTCGACGAGGATGACCACGGCTGAGCGGGAAAGCTTCCTGGCCGATACACACATCGGAGTGCTGAGCGTGGCCGGGTCCGGCGAGCGGGCGCCCATGGCGGTGCCCATCTGGTACGGCTACGAGCCCGGCGGTGAGATCACGTTCGCCACGAGCCCCGACAGCGTCAAGATGGCCCTGATCCGCGAAGCCGGCCAGATCGGATTCACCGCCCAGCAGGAGACGATGCCGTACAAGTACGTCTCCATCGAAGGCCCGGTTGTGGGCTATGAGCCGACTGACGCGGACGAGTACCGCAAGTGGTCGATTCGCTACCTCGGCCCCGAGGCGGGCGAGCGGTTCTTCGACGGCATCAAGGACTTCGTGCAGACGATGGTCACCGTCCGCGTCCGGCCCGAGCGCTGGCGGACGTACGACTTCAGCAAGGAGTTCAGCGGCTAGCTGATCGACCACGGTTCCAGCCGGTACACGCCCCGCCGCTCCCGGCTGCGGGGCGCGCCAGCCGTACTTCCGGATTGCGCCTGCCTGAGAGGCCGCAGTCAACCCCCAGCCGATCGTCAGCGGTGCCCGGCACAGTGAGGGCAACGAACGAACGTAAGGAGAAAATCATGGACCTGCAGCTTGCTGGGAAGACCGCCGTTGTCACGGCCGCCAGCGGAGGTATCGGAGGCGCGACCGTCCGCACTCTGATCGCCGAAGGGGTGACGGTGCTCGGCGCCGACCGCACGGTCACGGATCAACTGAAGCAGACCGGCGCCATCACCGTCGAAGCCGACCTGCTCACCCCAGAAGGCGTTGAGGAGCTGCGGCGGGTCGCCGACAGCGAGCTCGGCGGCGTCGACCTGCTCGTCAACGGCGTCGGCGGGCTGGCAGGTCTGGACCTCGGTGGACTGCCCGACCTTTCCGACTCGACCTGGCAGCGGGCCTTCGAGCTCAACTTCTTCAGCACCGTGCGCATCACTCGGGCGCTGCTGCCCAGCCTGCGCGAGGCGGTGGTCAATGTCTCCACCAGTGTGGCCCACTGGCCGGCCTCCGGCCCGCACTGGTACGGCGCCTCCAAAGCCGCGCTCACGGCCTTCAGCAAGGGCCTCGCCGACGAGCTGGGCCCGCGCGGCATCCGGGTGAACACCGTCTCGCCCGCACTCATCCGCACACCGCTATGGGATGAGTACGGCCCGCGCGTCAGCCAAGCCCGCGGCGCGGACTACCAGCAGCTCATGACCGACCTACCCGAACAGATCAACGTCACTTTGGGCCGCTGGGGCACCCCGCAGGAAGTCGCCAACGTGATCGTTTTCCTCGCCTCCCCAGCCGCCGGATACGTCACCGGCAGCGACTACGTCATCGACGGCGGACTGCTGAAGGTCCTCTAGGCAAGCTCGCTTGCCGAGCCTGCGCACGTCCAGAACGTGTGCGGAGGCGGTGAAGTCCGGATACGGCAGGAAGGTCTGCATCGGTGGTCGGCAACCCGAACCCGGCGACCGTATCCCCAGGTGGCCATCAGATCCCCGGGTGGCCATCAGCGGGGTTTGGCGCGGCGGGTGGGCTCGGCGGTGAGGGGGTCCTCGGGCCACGGGTGCTTCGGGTAGCGGCCGCGCAGTTCGGCGCGGACGGCGCGGTAGCCGTCCCGCCAGAAGGAGGCCAGGTCGGAGGTGACGGCGGCGGGCCGCCCCGCGGGGGAAAGCAGATGGATCAGCAGCCGGACCCCGGACACCCGTGGCGCCTCCTGCCACCCGAACAGCTCCTGCAGCTTGACGGCCAGCACCGGCTGCTCGCCCGAGTAGCCGACGCGGATCCGGGAGCCGCTGGGAACCTCGATGTGCGACGGCGCGTCGTCGTCCAGGCGGCGGCTCCACGGGACGAGCCGTTTGAGCGCACCGGCCACGTCGATCCGTTCGAGGTCGGAACGGCGGCGGGCGCGCGACAGCTCGGGTTCGAGCCAGTGGTCGGCGAGGTCGACGAGGTCGTCCATGGACGGCCACGGCTCGCCGATGGCGCGATGGCAGAACGCCATCCGGTCCCTGACGGAGAGCGCCTCGCGGGTCCAGGTGAGGACGTTCTCGGTGCGCAGGCCGTACAGGAGGGCCGGTCGGACGTCGGCGTCCTTCAGCGGGGTGACCGACAGCTCGATGGCGCCGAGCCGTTCCACCATGCGGGCGCGGACGTCGCCGCGGCGCCAGGCCACCTCCTCCTGTACGGTCACCGGCACGACCCGCCTGGCGAGGTCCTCGTCGATGACGACGGCCTGCCTGATCCTGGCGGAGGCGGCGCCGGTGGGACGGTCGGCGACGGCGATGGCCAGCCATTCGGCGGTGCCGAGCCTGGAACCTTCGGGCAACTGCGCCCTGGTGCCCGAGGCCATGAGGTAGCCGCCGCCGCTCCTGCGGGCCACGCGCTCGGGGAAGGCCATCGCGACCGCCAGACCCGCCGCCTCGTCGTCGGGGCCGTGGATCCTGGCGTTGGTGAGGCGCTTGACCTCGCGGAGCCAGCCCGGGTCGCGGTCGCGGGCGGCCTTGCGCCAGACGTCGACGAGGTCGTCGCTCGCGTCTCGGGGGAGTTGGCCGGACAGGAGCGCGACCACCTCGGCGGCGCGGGGTCCGGCGTCGAGCAGTGCCCTGGCCAGGCGCGGATGCACTCCTGCCGCGGCCATCCGCCGCCCCCGATCCGTCACCCGCACCCGGGTTCCCCTCCGGCCCGCCGGGATTTCATCCGCCGCGCTGCCGCTTTCGGAAGCCCGGCCGGACGACGAGCCTTCTGAAGGGGTTCGGTCGTCCTGTCCGAGAGTGGGCCATTCGGGGGAGTCGGCGTCGAGGGGTTCGACGGCGCCGAGGGCGTGGAGGGTGCGGGTCGCGGCCGACATCGCGGCGGCCGGTGGCCGGTCCAGCAGGGCGAGGTCGGCGGCGTCGGGCGAACCCCAGCACGCCGCCTGCAACGCGAACCCCGTCAGGTCCGCCAGCAGGATCTCCGGCGGCGCGTGCGGGGCGAGCCGCGCGTGGGTCGCCGCGGTCCAGCAGCGGTAGACGGTGCCGGGGCCTTCGCGTCCGGCCCGTCCGGCCCGCTGGTCGGCCGAGGCGCGGGACACGTGGACGGTGGTCAGCGAGCCGAGCCCGCGCGCGTGGTCGGTACGCGGCTCCCTGGCCAGGCCGGAGTCCACGACCACCCGCACGCCCGGCACGGTCAGGCTGGACTCGGCGACCGAGGTGGCCAGCACGACCCGCCTGGACGGCGAGGGCCTGAGCACCGCGTCCTGGACATGGGCGGGCGCCTGGCCGTGTACCTGGAGGATCTGCGCCTGGTGGGCGTCGGCGGCCGGGCCGAGCATCCCGGCGACGCGGGAGATCTCGCCGACTCCCGGCAGGAAGCACAGCACGTCCCCGTCCCGCTCGGCCAGCGCCCGCCGTACGACATCGGCCACGTGAGCCAGCAGCGCCGGGTCGACGCGCAGCCCGTGCGGTGGCGCGACGGGCCGCGGCGGCGGCGCCCAGACGACGTCGAGGGGGTGGGCGACGCCGGAGGCGGAGACCACGGGCGCGTCGCCGAGCAGCCGCGACCACGGCGCGGTGTCGGCGGTGGCGGAGGCGGCGACCAGGCGCAGGTCGGGCCGGAGCGTCTCGCGCACGTCGAGCAGGAACGCGAGCGCGGTGTCGGCGTCGAGGTGGCGTTCGTGGCACTCGTCGATCATGACGACATCGACGCCCGGCAGTTCCTGGTCGCGCTGGAGCCGTTGCAGCAGCACGCCGGTGGTGACCACCTCGACGCCTGGACGGCGGCCTTCGCGGTGCTCGCCGCGGATGGTGTAGGCGACGTCCATCCGGCGCGCCGCCGCCCGTACCGCGAGCCTGCGCGGCTCGGCGACCAGCACGCGCAGCCCCGCGTCGGCGAGCGCAAGGGGCACGACCGTGGTCTTGCCCGTGCCGGGCGGGGCCGTCAATACGGCACGGCCATCGTCATCGAGCGCCCGCAGCAGGGACGGCAGCGCGGCGTGGATCGGCAGCATCAGCTCACCGCCCCGAGCAGGAAGGACAGCAGGGCAGTGCGGCGTGGATCGGCAGCATCAGCTCACCGCGCGCAGCACGGAGTCGAGCAGGCCGGGGAAGCGCTCGTCGAGGTCGGCCCTGCGCAGCGTCATGAACTTCTGCCTGCCCTCCTGCCGGGTGGAGACGACTCCCGACTCGCGCAGCACCCGGTAGTGGTGGGACATCGTCGACTTGTGCAGCCCGATCGACTCGCCGACACCGCTGCACGTGAGCTCGAGCTCGGCGGCCAGCTGGGTGACGACGTCGAGCCGCGCGGGGTCGGACAGCGCGTGCAGGACCTCGGTGAGCTGGATGTCGTCGACCGCCGGTTGAGGGAGCAAGCGCATGCGACCACTCTACCTTCGTTGGAAGGTTTGACAACAATCCAACTATCGGCCAGGTTGTTCCCCATGACCCACAAGCTGTACGCGCTGGCCATGGGGAATTTCTCCGTGGGCACCGGCATGTTCGTCACCGCGGGCCTCGTTCTGCCGATCGCCCACGACCTGGCCATCTCCCCGTCGGCCGCGGGCCAGCTCATGACCGTGTTCGCGCTGGCCTACGCGGTCCTGTCGCCCGTCCTGGCGGCGCTGACGGCGACGCTGTCCAAGAAACGGCTGCTGCTCATCGGCCTCGGCGTGCTGGCGGTGGGCAACGCGCTGACGGCGCTGGCGCCCACGTTCACCCTCATGCTGGGCACCAGGGTGATCGCCGCAGCGGGCGCGGCGATGGTGACGCCGGTCGCCTCCGCCGTGGCGACCGCGCTGTCGGAGCCCGAACGGCGGGGCCGCGCGCTGTCGGTGGTGATGGGCGGGCTGACGGTGGCCTCGGCGATCGGCGTGCCGCTCGGCACCTGGATGGGCGGCGCGGCGGGATGGCGCGCGGCGGTGTGGATGGTGGTGGTGCTCGCGGTGATCGGGTTCGCGGCCATCGCGGTCGTGGTGCCTGACGTGCACCTGCCCGCCTCGACCAGGATCAGGGACCGCTTCACCCCGCTCGCCGACAGGGGCGTGCTGGCCGTGCTGCTGACCCAACTGCTCGTCTTCGCCGCCGCCTTCACCGCCTACACCTACATCGGCTCGCTGTTCGACCTGCCGCTGGCGGCGGTGCTGTGGGCGTGGGGGATCGGCGGGGTGGTGGGCAACGCGGTCGGCGGGCGGCTCACCGACGCCTACGGCCCGCGCAGGATGGTCTTCCTCGGCATCACGGGCGCGACCGTGCTGCTCGGCCTGATCCCCGTGGCCAACCTCAACCTCGGCATCGCGCTGGTGTGGGCGTTCGCGTGGGGCGCGCTCGGCTGGCTGATCGGTCCGTCGCAGCAGTTCAGGACGGTGGCCGCGGTGCCGGGCAACGTGCCGGTCGGGCTCGGGCTGCTGGCCTCCAGCCAGTACCTCGGGTTGTTCATGGCGGGCATCGCCGGCGGCCTCGCCCTCGACTGGTACGGCAGGGCGGGCGTGACCGTGCTGGCCACGGCCCTCGGCGTGGTGACCCTGCTGTTCACCCTGGCCACCTACCGCCCCACCAGAGCCACAGTGGCGGCGTAGACCAAAGGCGGATGGCGGGGCGAGGTGGCGATCGCCAGACTGGGGGCGTGAGCGATCCACGCGACGAGCCCGCCCCGTTCGCCGCCGTCGTGCTGCTGACCACGCTGTCGGCGGTGGCCGTGGCGGTGCTGCACCACTTCCTGGCCGATCGGCTCAACCTCAAGCTGCTGCTGCTCGGCCCGGTCGCGCTGGTGGCCTTCGAGGTCGTCGTCCACGAGGTGTGGTGGCGGCGCTGGTGGGGCGCCGTTCCTGGCGCCCTGGTGGGGGCGGCCGTCTACTTCGAGGGCCGCCAGATGGTGTGGGAGCCCGTGGCGTACGTGGCCGCGTGGGCGCTGTTCGCGGTGGTCTTCTGTCTGGCGAGCCGCGTCGCGTTGGGAGACACGCTGGGCCGCAGCACCGGCCCCGCGGGCTCAGGCGGGGATCCAGCCGAGTGACACGGCGGCGATGACGAAGACGCCCAGCAGGATCCGGTAGACGACGAACCCGGTGAAGCGGTGGGTGCTGATGTACTTCAGGAACCACGCCACCGCCGCGTAGCCCACGATGAACGAGATGATCGTGGCCACGATGGTCGGCCCCCAGTCGGGCGTCTGGCCGTTGCCGATCTCGAACAGTTCCAGCACGCCCGACGCCAGCACCGCGGGGATCGCCAGCAGGAAGGAGTATTTCGCGGCCTCCTCCCGCCGGTAGTCGAGCAGCAGGCCCGCCGTGATCGTGCCGCCGGACCTCGACACGCCGGGGATCAGCGCGAGCGACTGGGCGAAGCCGTAGATCAGGGCGTGCGTGAACGACAGGTGCTTCTCGAGCGTCAGCTTGGTGCGTGCCGTACGGTCGGCGAACCACAGGATGAGGCCGAAGACGATCAGGGTCGTGCCGATGATGCGCAGGTCGCGGAAGACGGTCTCGATCTCGTCCTTGAACGTCACGCCGAGGATGCCGATGGGGATCGTGCCGACGATGACGTACCAGCCCATCCGCGCGGGGAACGCCGAGCGCAGCGCGGGCGTCCACAGGGAGCGGGTCCAGGTGGAGATGATCTCCCACAGCTCCTTGCGGAAGTAGATGAGCACGGCGGTCTCGGTGCCGAGCTGGATGACCGCGGTGAAGGCCGCCCCCGGGTCCTCCCAGCCGAAGAACGCCGAGACGACCCTGATGTGCGCGCTCGAGGAGATCGGCAGGAACTCCGTGAGCCCTTGGAGCAGCCCAAGGACCACCGCTTCGAACCAGCCGATCACGACATGCACCTTCCGTTGACTGCCGGGGTGTTGGCCAAACGTCCTGAGTTTGGCACGGGAATCGGCGTGGTCGGGTCACGGGACGGCGTGCCGCCTTGCGGGCGATCAGTCGGTGGGGGCCGCCTTCCTCGGGCCGAGCAGTTGCTCGCGCAGGCCGGTCAGCTGGTGGGAGTAGTCGACCGAGCGGCTCTCGTCGAGGGAGTCGATGGCCAGCAGCAGGGCGTCGGCGACGATGATGCCGGTCAGCGGCTCGGCGGTGATGCCCGTCGGGGTGTGCGGCGCGGACAGGACCGCCTCCACCTTGCCCTCGAAGGCGGCGCCCAGCTCGTCGGAGACCAGGACCACCCCCGCGCCGACCGCGCGGGCCCGGTCGATCAGCACATCTATCTCCTTCAGCCGCCTGCCGGGCTGGAAGATCACCACGGCGTCGCCGTGGCTCAGCCAGAGCAGCTCGTCGGCCAGGACGAAGCCGGTGGCGGCGATGGCGCGGGCGCGGTGGCCCCTGCGGCCGAGCTTGAGCGCGAGGTGGCGGGCGGCGGGCTCGGAGGCGCCGGCGCCGTAGACGAGCACGGAGCCGCCCGCGGCGACGACGGAGACGGCGCGGGTGAACGCCTCCTGGTCGAACAGCCGCTTGCAGTGCTCGATCCGCTCGAAGGCCTCGTCGAAGACCCTCTCCCAGATCTCGGACAGGTCGTGGCCGACATGGCTGATGCGCTGGCGCAGCCGTACGTCAGGGGCGACGGAGGAGGTGAACTCGGTGGCCAGCGCGCGCTTGAGCCCCGGCAGGCCGGCGAAGCCGAGCCGCCGCATGGTCCTGATCACGGTGGCGTTGCTGGTGCCCGCCGCCGCGCCCAGCTCCTGGGCGCTGGCGAACAGGATCTGCTCGGGCGCGGCGGAGATCAGGAACTGGCACACGGCGCGCTCGGCGGGCGATAGCTCCTCCCACACCTGCTTGACGACCGCTCTGAGCTGCTCGATCGGACTTTGTGAATTTTCCATTACGGGTCTTGACTCCCACGGAACGGGTTTGGAAATCTGCGTTACAGAGTTCACCGAGCTCTGAAACGTAGATTACAGGGCTAGGTTCCAAGGAGCACCATTGAGCCTCATCTCCCTGCCTCTCGTCGAGATCTCGGGCCCACCGCGAGAACGCGGCCGCCAGTACGGCGAGCAGGCCCGCGAGCTGATCGAGCGCGCACTGACCTACTACCGGGAGGCGTTCGCCCACTCCAGCGGCCTCAGCTGGGAGCAGGTCACCCAGCGCGCGGCCCGCTGGGTCGCGCCGTCCACGGCCTTCGCGCCCGAGCTGGTCGAGGAGATGGAAGGCATCGCCGAAGGCGCGGGCGTCGGCTTCCTCGACATCCTGGCGCTCAACGCGCGCGGCGAGATCATCTACGACAGCACGTTCGGCTCGATGGAGCCCGACGGCTGCACCTCCTTCGCGCTGCTGCCGGAGGCGTCCGGCGACGGCCACGTCTACGCGGGCCAGAACTGGGACTGGCGCCACGGCGTCGCCGACACCGTCATGGTGCTCAGGGTGGTCCAGCCTGGCAGGCCGACGGTCATCATGCACGTCGAGGCGGGGCAGGTCGGGCGGCAGGGGGCCAACTCGGCGGGCATCGCGCTCAACGCCAACGGGCTCGGCGGCAGGTTCGACGACGCGGTCGGCGTCCCGCAGACGCTCATCAGGCGGCGGGTCCTCGACAGCCCCAACCTCAACGCCGCGCTGGAGGCGCTGACCAAGTCGCGCGCCCACATCGCCAGCAACGCGCTCGTCACCCACCGCGACGGGTTCGCCATCGACCTGGAGACCACGCCGGGCGCGGTGGGCTGGATGTACCCGACCGACGGGCTGCTCGTCCACGGCAACCACTACCAGGCGTTCGTGCCGCCGCAGCTGGCCGCCACCTACCGGCCCGGCTCGGCCGACTCCCTGTTCAGGGTGCCGCGCGCCGAGGCGGGGCTGCGTGCCGTACGGCACGCCTCCGGTGGCGACGAGACCCGCAAGCTGATCCGCACCGCCATGTCCGACCATCTCGGCCACCCCGAGTCGCTGTGCACCCACCCCGACCAGGACCAGCCCCCCGTCAAACGGTGGGCCACGCTCCTGTCGAGCTGTGTCGACCTCACCACGGGCGACTACCTGATCGCTGCCGGCACGCCCTGCGACCACGAATACGAACGCGTGCCGTGGAACCTCTACGACGGAGAAGACACGCCATGAGAAAGACCCTGGCCCTGGTGGGCCTGATCGGGGTGAGCGTCGCGTGCGGCGGCCCCGCCGCGACGACGAAGGCGCCCGATGTGGCCAAGCTGGCGCTGGTCGACCAGACGGCCAAGGCGACGGGCACGCTGGAGAAGGCGACCTGGCTGCTCGGCGAGGAGCCCGGCACGCTCGACCTCGACAGCGACGGCGGCACCGCCAACCGCACGATCATGTCGAACGTCTGCGAGCGGCTCATGCAGACCCAGCCCGACATGACGATCAAGCCGTGGCTGGCCGAGAAGGCCGACCAGGTCGACCCCACGACGCTGGTGTTCACGATCAGGAAGGGCGTCACCTTCCACGACGGCAGCCCGCTGACCGCCGACGACGTCGTGTGGAGCCTGCGGCGTCACGCGGGCGAGGGCATGAACGAGTCCGACGAGTTCGAGGACGTCGAAGCGGTCACCAAGGAGGGCGACGACCAGGTCAAGGTCACCTTCAAGAAGGCCAACGCGCTGTTCATCCAGGCGATGGCGGGTGATGCGGGCATCGTGCTCAACAAGAAGGTCGTCGACGAACTCGGCAAGGACTACGGCACGCCCGGCCACCCCGACGCCTGCTCGGGCCCCTACAAGCTGGGCGAGTGGAAGTCGGGCACCGAGATCACCGTCGACCGCCACGACGGCTACTGGAACACCGGCGTCAAGCCGCTGACCAAGGCCGTCACCTTCCGGTGGGCCGACGACAGCGCCATGGTCAACAGCCTGACCACGGGCGCGGCCGACGGCGCCTACCTGGCCGAGACCGGCCCCGCGGTCGCGCTGGCGAAGAACCCGGCCGTCAGCGTCGCCTACGGGCCGACGACCAGGGTGTTCGTGCTGCTGCCCACCGACAGGGGCGTGCTGAAGGACGCGAAGATCCGCAGGGCGCTCTCGTTGGCCGTCGACAGGGCGGGCATCGCCAGGTCGGGCTTCGCGGGGCTGGCCAGGCCGTGGAAGGTGCCCGTCGGCGCGGGCGCGTGGTCCTACGAGAAGCAGGCCTTCCAGAGCGCCTACGACCAACTCCAGGGCGCGCCCGAGCAGCCCGATCTCGAGGCGGCCAAGAAGCTCGTGCAGGAGGCGGGCGCGCCGCAGACCCCGATCGTGATCGCCTCCGACGGCGACCAGGCCAGGTCGGTGATCGCCAACGCGGTCGTCGACGCGGCCACCAAGATCGGGCTGAAGGCGGAGATCAAGACGATCCCGAGCTCCGAATACGGCACCTTCTACACCGACAAGGCCAAGCGGGCCGAGGTCGACCTGGTGCCCGACGACTGGTACATCACCAAGAGCGACCCCATCGGCTTCTACGACAACGGGCTGAGCGGGTCGTCCAACAACTGGGTCGGGTTCGACTCGCCCGAGTACGACGCGCTGGTGGCCAAGGCGCTGGAGACGACCGACCCCGCCGCCAGGGCCGGGCACGTGATCGAGCTGCAGCGGCTTTTCACCGCCGACATGGTGTGGATCTCGCTGGTCGAGGTGCCGTCCACGGTGGTGCTCGGCGGCAAGGTGACCGGCCCTCCGGCCTCCATGACGTACTTCGGCTACCCGTGGGCCACTGATCTTGGGGCGAAGGGCTGACATGGTGATGCGCGTGGCTCGCAAGGTGGCGGGCCTGGTGGCGACCTTGCTGGCCACGTCGTTCGTGATCTTCGGCGCCGCCTACGCGGCGCCGGGCGATCCCGTGACGTTCCTGGCGGGCGGCAAGGAGAACCTGACCGCCGAATACCTGGCGGCGATCAGGGCGCAGTACCACCTGGACGACCCGTTCCTGGTGCAGTACCTCAGGTGGCTCGGCGACGCCGTCACCGGCGACCTCGGCCGCTCACTGAAGTACAACGACCAGGTGGGCGACCTGCTGGCGGCCAGGATCCCGACCACGCTCGGCCTGGTCGCCTACGCGGCGGTGCTGTTCGTGGTGTTCGGCGTCGCCCTCGGCGTGCTGGCCGCCATCCGCGGCGGCCGCACCGACGCCGCGGTCGTGGCGGGCACCACGTTCGCCACGTCGGTGCCGCCGTTCGTGACGGCCACGGCGCTGATCTCGCTGTTCGGGGTGCAGCTCGGCTGGTTCCCCGTCGGCGGGGGCGGGTCGCTGCGGGACCTGACGCTGCCCGCGGTCACGCTGGCGCTCGGCGCGCTGGCCATCATCAGCAGGGTGACCAGGCAGGCGATGGTCGAGCAGCGCGAGCTCGACCATGTGACCGTCGCCCGCGCCTCCGGCCTGCCCGAGCGGCTGATCGTGGTCCGGCACGTCTTCCGCGGCGCGCTCGGCCCGATCGTCACGATGTGCGGGCTGGTCACGGCGGGCCTGCTGGCCGGCACGGTCACCGTCGAGACCGCCTTCCAGCTCAGTGGCGTCGGCACCCTGCTGGTCGGCGCGATCAACACCCACGACTTCCCCGTGACACAGGCGGTCCTGCTGCTCATGGTCACGGCCTACATCGCGGTCACCACGCTGGTCGAGCTCGCCCAGCCGCTGATCGACCCGCGGGCGAGGAGCCGGGCATGACCCTGGTCGCCACCCTGCCCTCCGCGCGGCGTCCGCTGGGCTTCCAGCTCGCCGGCGCGCTGCTCGTGCTGGTGGTCGCGGGGGCGGTGCTCGCGCCCGTCGTCGCACCGTACGCGCCCGACGCCGTCGACTTCGCCGCTACCCTCTCCCCGATGTCGCCCGAGCACCTGCTCGGCGCCGACCAGTCGGGCCGCGACCTGCTGTCCAGGATCCTGTACGGCGCGCGGACCTCGCTGATCGGGCCGCTGGCGCTGCTGGCGATCGCCTCCGTGCTCGGCGTCGCGCTCGGCACGCTCGCCGCCTGGTGGCGCGGCTGGGTCGACGCGTTCGTCTCGCGGGTCACCGACGTGATGTACGCCTTCCCGGGGCTGCTGTTCGTGGTGCTGGTCGTGGCGGTGTTCGGCAACGGCATCACCACGGCGGTCATCGCGCTCGGCCTGGCATACACGCCGACGATCGCCAAGTACACCAGGTCGATCGCGATCACCGAGTCCGCCAAGCCGTACATCGACGCCTACCGGGTGCAGGGCATGAGCGGCCTGCGTATCTGCGTGCGCTACCTGGTGCCCAACATGGCCAGGTCGATCGTCGGCTACCTGGTGGTGCTGTTCGGCGAGGGGCTGATGAGCCTGGCCACGCTGAGCTTCCTCGGGTTCGGGGCGCAGCCGCCGTCCTCCGACTGGGGCCTGATGGTCAAGGAGGGGCAGGCGGCGATGGTGCAGGGCGCGTTCCTGCCGGTGCTGGTGCCCGGCGCGGCGATCGCGCTCGTCGTGGTGTCGTTCAACGTGATCGGGGTCAGGCTCGCTGACCGGCTGGCCGCGAGGAGGCCCTGATGCTGCTGGATGTGAAAGGTCTGACGATCGAGGCGGGCGGCAACCGGCCGATCCTGCGTGACGTGGCGTTGAGCGTGGCGCGCGGCGAGGTCGTCGGGCTGGTGGGCGAGTCCGGCTCGGGCAAGTCCACGATCGCCCGCGCGGTCCTCAGGCTGCTCCCGCCGAACGCCTCAGCCGGCGGGCAGGTGCTGGTCGAGGGCGCCGACGTGCTGACCATGGACGACCAGGCGCTGCGGTCGCTGCGGGCCTCCACCGTCGCGATGATCTACCAGGATCCGCGTTCGTCACTCAACCCGGTGCGCAGGATCGGCGACTTCCTCACCGAACGGATGGTCCACACGCTGGGCCGTACCAAGAAGGAGGCGCGGCAGCGAGCGCTGGAGCTGCTGGCGGCGGTGGGCATGCGCGAGCCCGAGCTGCGCATGCGGCAGTACCCGCACGAGCTGTCGGGCGGCATGCTGCAGCGGGTGGTCATCGCCGCCGCGCTGGCCGCCGAGCCCGCGCTGCTGCTGGCCGACGAGGCGACCAGCGCGCTCGACGTCACCACCCAGGCCGACACGCTGGCGCTGCTGCGCGCCGTCCAGGCCGAGCGCGAGCTCGGCATGCTGTTCATCACCCACGACCTGCACCTGGCCGCCGCCTACTGCGACCGGATCTACGTGCTCTACGCGGGCACCGTCGTGGAGTCGCGGCCCGCCGCGGCGCTGTTCGCCGACCCGCGCCATCCCTACACGGCCGGGCTGCTGGCCTGTACGCCCGAGCTGGACGACCCCCGGCCGATCAGGCCGATTCCGGGCCGTCCGCCCTCGCTCGACGACGCCTTCGACGGCTGCCCCTTCGCGCCGCGTTGCGCCCTGGCCACGGCCTCGTGCGAGGAGCGGCGGCCCGTGCCCGTGGCCGTCGCGGGCGGGGAGGCCGCCTGCCATCTGATCGAGGAGGGGGCCGCGGCATGCTGACCGTGGAACACCTGCGCAAGACCTATCCGGGTACGGTCGCCGCCGACGACGTCAGCTTCACGCTGCCCAGCGGCGGCTCGCTCGGGCTGGTGGGGGAGTCGGGTTCGGGCAAGACGACCGTGGCCCGCATGCTCGTCGGCCTGGTCACGCCCGACTCCGGCACGATCACCGTCGACGGGCACGTGCGGGGTCCGCGCGAACGGGGGCGCGCGGCCAGGCTGCGCAGGGCCCGTGAGATCCAGATGGTCTTCCAGGATCCCTACGTCTCCCTCGACCCGCGGCTGACCGCCGCCGAGTGCCTGCACGCGGTGCTCGGGCTGCACGGCAAGGACCGTTCGCGCGCCGCCGACCTGCTCGACCGGGTGGGGCTCGGCAGCCGTGAGGCCGGTGCGCGGCCCCACCAGCTCAGCGGCGGGCAGCGGCAGCGGCTTGCCATCGCCAGGGCGCTGGCCGTCGAGCCCTCCGTGCTGGTGCTCGACGAGGCGGTGGCCGCGCTCGACGTCTCGATCCAGGCGCAGATCCTCGACCTGCTCGCCGAGGTGCGCAGGGAGTCGGGGGTGGCGCTGCTGTTCGTCAGCCACGACCTGGCCGTCATCAGGCATCTGTGCGACGACACGCTGGTGCTCCACCGGGGCAGCGTGGTCGAGAGCGGCCCCGTCGCCAAGGTGCTCGCCGAGCCCGAACACCCCTACACCCGGCTGCTGCTCGCCTCGGTGCCGAAGCCGGGATGGGATCCGGCCCACGTAGCTGTCATCCGGAACGGCATGCCCGCGGCGTCATAGTCGGCATGGAAGAAGGTTTCGCCGACTACGTGACCCAGCGGCACGGGCGGCTGCGCCGTACGGCGTATCTGCTGACCGGCAACTGGGCCACGGCCGAGGACCTCGTGCAGACGGCGCTGGCCAGGGCATGGCTGGCATGGCGGCGGATCGAGGGCGACCCCGACCCGTACGTCTACCGGATCCTCACCAACACGCACGTCTCCTGGTGGCGGCGGCGCTGGCGCGGCGAACTGCCCAGCCCCGAGGTGCCCGACCTGGTCGACCCCGCCCCCGACTTCGCGCGGGAGGTGGGCGAGCGCGACGCGCTGTGGGGCGCCATCGGGGGCTGCGGTGCTCGTGGCCTGCGCCGACCGCCGGGCCTGGGTGGTCTGGATCGAGGGGAAGGGCGGCACCGTCGGCTCCTGCGAACCCGTGGTCAAGGAGCCGACAGGGCAGGGGACGGCCGACGTCTGGGTGCTGCCCCGTGACACCCCGGTCACCGCCATGCCGCCGAGCGAGGCGAGGAAGAAGGGGTGCGAGCTGAAGTGCGACGGCAAGTACCTCGCCACCGAGTTGCTCAAGCCGGGCGTGATCCAGAAGGTGGTCGCGGAGCTCGGCGCCGGACGCGCGCCGGAGTTCGCGGTGGGCGTCTACGCGGGCGAGCGCGCGAAGAGGCTTTTCGAGAAGGTGGGGCCCAGACAGGGTGCCTGGGCCTACGGCCTCTACGAGACTCAGCGGGACTGAAGGGCGTCCAGCGCGACCGCCATGGCGATCACCAGCCGCCGATCCGCGCGCGGGTCACGGATGTCGACGACGTAGCGGTCGCGCAGCCCCCACTTCTTGACCACGGAGAACACGTCGCCGAAGTCGAAGTGGTACGGCAGCCACGACAGCGAGTCGACGAACCGGCGCAGCACGGCGACCCACATGTTGCGCTCCTGCCCGGTCACCGTGGGCAGGCCGGGCTGGTCGAGGTGCCAGGTCGAGCGGAGCAGCGACTGGGCGAAGTCCTTGCGGAACAGCCCGATCGGCCGCCCGGCCTCGTCGAAGACGTCGTAGCCGCTGCCGAGGTCGATGACGTTGCGCGCCCTGAAGCTCGCCAGCGCCCGCGTCCTCGACTCGTCGGTGAAGAGGGTCACCTCTTCCTTCAGCTTCATGCGCTTCTGCTCGGCGAAGGCGATCATCGGGCCCTCGGAGCCGTCGGGGTTGGCGGCGTGAATGACGTACCGGTTCACCATCATGGTGACCTTCTGGCGTACCAGGAGCTGGGTTTGTGCTTGGAGGGAGTGCGGATCCATGCACGGCACCCTAGGGTAAAACGGGTGAAGCCCCTGCTGCTCGTGGACGTAGACGGCGTGCTCAATCCGTTCGGCCGACCCAGCGGCGACTTCAGGCGCTACACGTGCACGATCGGCGCCGACTCCTACACCGTGCACCTCAACTCCCGCCACGGCGCCAGGCTCATGGAGCTTGCCATCAAGACCCGGGCGGAGCTGGTGTGGGCCACGACGTGGGAGCACAGCGCCAACGAGTGGATCGGGCCCAGGCTCGGCCTGCCCCGGTTGCCGGTGGTGCCGATGGAGCCCAGGCGGCCGAGCGAGCGCGGCGAGTCGTTCAAGACGCCCTGCGTCGCCGACTACGTGGGCCGCAGGCCGTTCGTCTGGTTCGACGACCACCTCTGGGCCGCCGACGAGGAGTACCTCAGGAAGCATGCCGCGGTCGACGACTTCCTGCTCGTGCCGATCGACCCGCGCCACGGCCTGACCCTGCGGCACCTGGCCATGGCCGAGCGGTGGCTGACCCTGTCAGGGTTCAATCAGGGTCGCGGGTAGGAACGCCGATCGAGGGCAGATCCGTTGAACCAGGTGAATCGACCACACGGAGGAGCTCGATGCACCGCTCGAGAGAACACCGAATCATCGCAGGCGTCTGCGGCGGGATCGCCGACCGGCTGGGCCTGCCGCCCACCCTCGTCAGGATCGTGTGGCTGCTGCTCTCGCTGATCCCCGGACCGCTGTGGGTCCTCTACGTGATCCTTTGGATCCTCATGCCCAACGGACCCGAGCGCCGCTGACCGCGCTTATGCTCTGAACCATGAGGGAACGGCCGCTGCTGCTCATCCAGGACGAACTCGTCGACTACGAGAAGGCCATGGAACGCATGGCAGACCTGGTCGCCGAGCGCCAACGCGATGAGCGTCCCGACACGCTGTGGCTGCTGAGCCACCCCTCGGTCTTCACCGTCGGCAGGCGCACGCCGCTTGACCACCTGCCCGACCCCGCCCGCGGCATCCCCGTGGTGGAGACGGGCAGGGGCGGCCAGCTGACCTACCACGGTCCCGGCCAGCTCGTCGGCTACCTCATCGTCAAGCTCGGCGAGGACGAGGGGATCGTCGACTACGTGCGCGAGGTCGAGCTGCGCCTGGTCGCGGCGCTGGCCGAGCTCGGGCTGTCCGCCGAACGCCGCGACACCCCGCCCGGCTCCGAACTGCTCACCGGCGTCTGGACCACCGAGACCAGTCGCAAGGTCGTCTCCATCGGCATGCGCCAGTCGCGCGGCGTCACCAGCCACGGCTTCGCCCTCAACGTCGACGGCGACCTGGAGCCGTGGCACTGGGCGATCCCGTGCGGGATGCCCGAGGCCGACATGACCTCGCTCCTGCGCGAGCGCGGCGCGGCCGACATGACGAAGGTCCGCGCCACCGTCGCCGCGGCCTTCCAGGCGTCCTAGCGCGCAAAGACGCGGCCCTCCGCGACCGCTTCGAGGATGTCGGCCGTCGACGGCCCGTCCTCGCGATCTCTGGACTTCAGGCGCGCGACGATCTCGACGTTGGCGGGCACTGGGGTGGTGTCCATGGTCACCACGCTAGCGACCTTCGGGGGGTACGGCAGGCCGTACCCCCCGAAGCACGTCAGACCAAGGTCGTCTCGTCTTCGACGTTACGACGCGGGCCGGTGAACCACTTCCTGGCCGACAGCGTCCACCACAGGGCGATGCCGATCAGGACGCCGCCCACGGCCAGGGGCGCGTAGTTCACCGCGGTCCAGGTGAAGTCGGGGTTGCCGGGCACGCCCGCGGGCGACAGCGGCATGATGAAGTAGACCGAGATGATCGCGATCTCGATGACCGCGATCCACCCGAGCACCTTGTACTTGGCGCCCAGCGTCCACGGGCCGGGGCGGAAGTTGTCGCCCATGCGCAGCCGCAGGTAGATCGGGATGAGGAAGGCCAGGTAGAGGCCGATCACCGCGATCGAGACGACGGCGTAGAAGGCGATCGGCGTGCCGACCCCGGCCGGCGCGTAGAGGGCGGGCAGGGTGATCAGCCCGGCGGCCACGCACCCGGCGATGATGGCGTTGACCGGCGTGCGGTTGCGGTCGACCTTCGACCACATCCGCCAGCCGGGGACGGCGCCGTCGCGGGAGAAGGCGTAGGTCATGCGCGACATCGAGGTCACACAGCTCATCCCGCAGAAGAACTGGCCGATCGTGGAGATCGCGAAGATCGCTGTGGCCAGGCTCGCGGGCAGTGCCGTGTCGAAGATCGCGCCGACGAAGCCGAACTGCTTGTTGATCTCGTCGACGTTCGTGGCGGCGAACAGGAACGCCAGCAGCAGGATCCAGCCGCCGATCGCCGAGTAGAAGATCGACTGCCACAGCCCTCTGGCCGCCGTCGTCGCCGCGCCCTGGGTCTCCTCCGAGACGTGCGCGCACGCGTCGAACCCGGTGATCGTGTACTGCGTGAGCAGGAAGCCCAGCGGCAGCACGTAGAACCAGAACGACGAGTCGGAGAAGCCCGAGTTGTTGATCGTCTCGGTGAACACGAACCCGATCGTCTGGTGCTCGCTGGGCGCGAAGACCAGGATGGCGACCACGATCGCGGCGCCTGCCACGTGCCACCAGACCGAGACGTTCTGCAGCATCGAGATGAGCCGGTGGCTGAAGATGTTGATCAGCGCGTGTAACACCAGGATGATCACGAACAGCAGGAACGCGTTCGTGAGCGTCGACTCCCACGCGCCGCCCGTGAGGCGGTTGAGGGTGATGTTGAGGAAGGTCGCGCAGCCGTAGTCGACCGACGCGGTGACGGCGATCAGTCCGATGAGGTTCAGCCAGCCGGTGAACCAGCCGTGGATGGGCTTGCCCATCGTGGCGGCCCACCAGTAGATGCCGCCCGCCGTCGGATACGCCGACACCAGCTCCGACATGCAGAAGCCGATGATCAGGATGAACATCGAGATCAGCGGCCAGCCCCAGGAGATGGCGATGGGACCGCCGTTGTTCCATGCCTGGCCGAACGTGGTGAAGCACCCGGCCAGGATCGAGATGATCGAGAAAGAGATCGCGAAGTTGGAGAAGCCGCTCCAGGTCCTCGACAGCTCCTGCTTGTAGCCGAGCTCGGCGAGCCGCCTGGAGTCCTCGTCTAATGTCATGGAATCTCCTTGGGGGGTGTGCTACTGCCTCCGGACGTCGTCGATCAGCCGGCCGACACCGTCCAGGTCTCGTACGGCTCGCCCGAACTTGCCCATCGCCTCGGCCTCGTAGTCGAAGTCGGCCTGCCGTACGAGCAGGCCGTGGTGGACGGAGAACCACAGGGTCCACGTCACGTTCGACATGATCTGGAAGAGGCGGACGCGGGAGTCGTGGTCGCCGCTGTTGAAGTAGGCCCTGGCCAGACGGGCGGTCTGGTCGGGGTCGAGGTCGGCTTCGGCGGCGATGTCGCCGAGCTCGAAGGCGGGGTCGTTGTTGCCCGAGAGCTGGTAGTCGACGATCCGGATCTCGTCGCCCAGGGCGATGAAGTTCTCGGCCAGCAGGTCGTTGTGGCACGGCACGGTCGGGACCGCGGGGATGGCCCGCTCGATGTCGGCCACCGTGGGGAGGATGTCGTCGTACCCGGGAGGCACTCCCAGGTCGTGGGTGTGGCAGCGGGCGCGGAACTCGCGCAGCTTGTCGAAGATGGAGAAGTCGTTGACGAAGCGGGGTCCTGCGTGGAGCCGCCGACAAGCGACAGCCACCTTTTCCAGATTTTTGCTGACTTGTCCGGCGTTAAGCGTGACCCCGTCCAGGTATTCGATCAAGAGGGCCTGGGCCTCGGGAAAGTGGTGGATCACCTTCGGTCCGACGCCGGTCTCGGCGGCCCTGATCGTGTTCTCGATCTCCTGGTCCACGGGGATGCCCAGCCCGGCCGCGCACACGGCCGGATCGAGCACGCGCAGCAGCCACCGCTCGCCGTCCCCGGTCTCGACCTTGGCGATCAGGTGACTGAGCCCGCCCTTGATGGGGGTCTGCCTGACCGGCCGCCCGGCCCAGTCGGAGACCAATTCGATCACGTCTGGCATGCGCGACTCCCTTTGGCCTACATTTAGACCATTCCGATCCCGCGGGCAAGGTGTTACATGACAGCTTCGATCATGGGAATACCCGATTCGGCACAAGCGATCGTGATCGGCGGCGGGGTGGCGGGCTGCAGCGTGGCCTACCACCTGGCCCGTCTCGGCTGGCGCGACGTCGTGCTCGTCGAGCAGCACGAGCTCACCGAGGGCACCACGTGGCACTCGGCCGGGTTCGTCGGCCAGCTCCGCTCCACGGTCACCCAGACACGCATGATCATGTATTCGGCCGGGCTCTACCCCGAGCTGGCCGAGCTGACCGGCCTCGACCCCGGCTGGCACGGCGTCGGCGGGCTGCGGCTGGCGACCACCCACGAACGGGTGGAGGAGCTGGTACGGCAGGCGGGCGCCGCCGAGACCTACGGCCTGGACATGTCGCTGCTGTCGGGCAGGCAGACCAACGACCTGATGCCCATGCTCCACGACGAGGACGTTCTCGCCTCGCTGTGGCTGCCGGGCGACGGCTGGCTGGACCCCGCGTCGCTGGCCCGCGCCCTGGCCGAGGGGGCGGCCAAACTCGGCGTCCGGATCGTCACGGGCGTGCGGGTCACCGGCGTCGACGTGGCCGAAGGGGCGGTCCGCGCGATCCGTCTCAGGGGTGGCGGCGAGGACTGGGTGATCACCACTGACACCGTCGTGAACTGCGCGGGAGCGGCGGCGGGCCAGGTGGGCGCCCTCGCCGGAGTGGACGTGCCGATCGTGCCGATCAAGCACCAGTACGTCGTGACCCACCCCGCGGACATCCCCTCGTCCACGCCGACGGTCCGCGACCCCGACAACATCGTCTACTTCCGCGAGCACGAGGGCGGCATCCTGGTCGGCGGCTACATCCGCACGCCCGAGATCTGGGAGGCGGCCGACCCGCTGGCGCGCTCGCGCGAGCTCTTCGCGCCGAACCTGCCCAAGTTCAGGGAGTCGTGGGCGGCGGCCAGGCACCGGCTGCCCGTCATCGCCAAACGCACCACCGACGACTTCGACGAAACCCAGGTGGCCCGGATCGTGCACGGGCCCGAGGCGTTCACCCCCGACGGCGAGTTCCTGCTGGGGGAGACGGCGGTGCGCGGGTTCTGGGTCGCGGCGGGCTTCTGCGTCCACGGGCTGGCCGCCGCCGGGGGCGTCGGCAAGGTGATGGCCGAGTGGATCGTGGACGGCGTGCCCGAGTACGACCTGTTCGGGATGGACGTCAGGCGGTTCGGCGGCTACGCGGGATCGTCGCGCTGGGCCAGGACGAAGGCGCTCGACTCCTACGCGAAGTACTACGACATCGTCTACCCGGGTGAGGAGCGCACCGCGGCCAGACCGCTGCGCCGTTCACCCGCCTGGCCCAGGCACGCCGACCTCGACGCGGCGTTCGGTGAGAAGGCCGGATGGGAGCGGGTCAACTGGTTCGGCTCCAACACCTCCGGCTCCAACGCGTCGGGTGACGGACCGCGACCGCTCGGGTGGGCGGGCCGGGTGTGGTCGCCCGCCGTACGGGAGGAGTGCCTGGCCACCAGAGACGCGGCGGGACTGTTCGACCAGACCTCGTTCGCGAAACTGGAGGTATCGGGGCCCGGCGCGCTCGACCGGCTCCAGCGGCTGTGCGCCAACCAGATCGACACGAAGGTCGGCACGGTCGTCTACACCCAGTTGCTCAACCGCCGGGGCGGCATCGAGGCCGACCTGACCGTCACCCGGCTCGGCGAGGACAGCTTCCGGCTGGTCACCGGCACCGCGTACGGCACGCACGACGCCGCGTGGCTGCGCCGTAACGGCCTGGACGTCACGGACGTCACCTCCGCCTACGCCTGCTACTGCCTGTGGGGGCCGCAGGCGGGCGAGATCCTGGAGCGGATCTGCGACGACGACCTCGGCTTCCCCTACCTGCGGGCCAGGCGGATCAGCGTCGCCAACGTGCCGGTGCTGGCGCAGCGCGTGACGTTCGTCGGCGAGTACGGCTGGGAGCTGTACTGCCCGGCCGAGTACGGCCTGACGCTGTGGGACGCGCTCATGGCGGCGGGCCTGCCGTACGGGATGCGGCCCGGCGGGTACCGGGCGATCGACTCGATGCGGCTGGAGAAGGGCTATCGCGTCTGGGGGCTGGACATCACCCCCGAGACCACGCCGTACGAGGCGGGGCTCGGCTTCGCCGTACGGGCTGACAAGGACTTCCTCGGCAAGGACGCGCTGGATCCCGCGCCCGAGCGGACGCTGCGGTGCCTGGTCCTGCGCGATCCGCGGCGGGTGTGCCTGGGCGGGGAGCCGGTGCGGGTGGACGGCGTGCCCGCGAGCCGGGTGACGAGCGGCGGCTACGGGCACCGCGTGGACGCCTCGATCGCCTACGCCTATCTGCGGGGCGAGCCGGAGGAGGTGACGGTCGGCGTGGACGGGACGTGGGTGGAGGCCGTGATCGAGCCGCGCCCGCCGTACGACCCAGGAAACGAGCGGATCAGGCCACCGGCGCCTTGACAGCCTGACCGGTAATCCAACACCCTTTCACTATTGCAATAGTGAAAGGGTGTTGCCGTCGTGATCGACTTCTATCTCGACAGGGGCTCGGGGGTTTCCACGTACCTCCAGCTCGTCCACCAGGTCAAGCAGGCCCTGCGGCTCGGCACCCTGCGGCCCGGCGACAAGCTCCCCACCGCCAAGGAGGTCGTCGACCGGCTGGCGATCAACCCCAACACCGTGCTCAAGGCCTACCGCGAGCTCGAACGCGAGGGCCTGGTCATCGGCCGCCCCGGCATGGGCACGTTCGTGGAGCGCTCGATCGGCGGCGCGACACTGGCCGACCACACGCGGCTGCGCGCCTCCCTCGCCGCGTGGGTACGGCAGGCGCGCGAGGCCGGGCTGGCCGACGAAGACCTGCACGCGCTCTTCGGCGCGGTCGTCAGGGAGGTGGCGGCGTGATCGAGGTGACCGGGCTGAGCGTCGGTGACCGGCTGCGCGACTGCTCGCTCCACGTGCCGGGAGGCAGGGTCGCCGCGCTCGTCGGGCCGAACGGCGCGGGCAAGACGACGCTCCTCCACACCGTGGTCGGCCTGCTCACTCCCGACAGGGGCACGGTCAGGACGGCGGGCGAGGTCGCGTTCGTGGCGCAGGACAAACCGCTCTACGACTCCTTCACCGTCGCCGAGACGCTGACGCTCGGGCGCAGGCTCAACCGGCGATGGGACCAGGCGCTGGCCGTCGCGCGCATGGACGAGCTCGGCATCCCGCTCGACCGCAGGGTCGGCAGGCTGTCGGGAGGCCAGCAGGCGCAGGTGGCGCTCACGCTGGCCCTGGCCAGGCGGCCCGACCAGCTCGTGCTCGACGAGCCGCTGGCCAACCTCGACCCGCTGGCCAGGCACGAGGTGATGCGCTCGCTCATGACCGCGGTCGCCGAGGCGGGGATGGGCGTGGTGATCTCCTCGCACGTGGTGTCCGACCTGGTCGACACCTGCGACTGGCTCGTTGTGCTGAACGGAGGGCGGGTGCAGGTCAGTGGCGACATCGAGGAACTGCTGGCCGAACACCGGATGATGACGGGGCCGCCGGAGCTCACGCTGAACGCGACGGTCGTGGGCGGCAGCCGTACCGAGAGGGAGCAGAGCTGGCTCGTGCGCGGCACGCCGGTCGCGGACCCGCGGTGGCGGACAAGGGCGGTCGGCCTCGAGGATCTGGTGATGGCCTACCTGCGCAGCCCCGAGGCGGCGGCGCTGCCGAGACTCGCGGGGGTGCGGGCGTGATCTGGCTGACCTACCGGCAGCACAGGGGACAGGTGCTGGTGATGTCCGGGCTGCTGGCGGCGCTCGGGGTGATGTTCCTGGTGTCGTGGCTGGAGGCGTCGGCGTTCGTCGCCTCGCACGCGGGCATGGGCGGCGGCGACCTCGACGCGGCGCTGAGCGAGCGCTACCAGACCGTCTACACCCTCTTCGGGTGGCTGCCGATCGTGGCGCCCGCGCTGATCGGGGTGTTCTGGGGTGCGCCGCTGCTGGGACGGGAGCTCGAGCGGGGGACGCACCAGCTCGTCTGGACGCAGGGGGTGACACCGCGGCGGTGGCTGGCGGTCAAGCTGTCGGTGCTGGGCGGGCTGGTCGCGCTGGGCGGGCTCGCCATGTCCGCGATGGTGTCGGCGTGGCGGCCGCTGTTCCGCACCGACACGTTCGGCAACATCGGCATCTTCAACATGCTCGGGGTGGAGCCGGTCGCCTGGTGGGTGTTCGCGCTCATGCTCGGGACGGCGGCCGGGGCCGTGCTGCGGCGCACGCTCCCCGCGATGGCGGTGGTCGTCGGCGTGCTCGCGGTCATGACGTTCGCGCTGTTCAGCGCGAGCGACCACTACGCGACGCCGACCAGGGTGGTGACGGCTGAGGCGAGCTTCGAGCAGGACGCGCGGTTGGTGTCGCGGGCCTGGGTGGACCCCGCGGGCGTCGAGATCGCCGCGCCGCCCGCGGGGGTGTGCCCGCGTCCCCTGGTGTGGGGGGAGCGGGCACAGCTCGCCCACGAGCGCTGCCTGGTCGGGAAGGGGTACCGGTACGTGTTCTACGTGCACGGGCCCGAGATGTTCTGGCGCTTCCAGCTCACCGACGCGGCGATCCTGCTGGCGGGGGCGGGGCTGCTCGGCTGGCTCACGGTGCGCCGCGTCCCGTGATTCCTCCGGTACGGCAGGCGGGGCCGGGCGCCGACGTGGTCTCTGGGCGGGCGCCCGTCTCCGTGCGCTCCTCCAGCGGGACTTCGGTGCCACCCGTCACGGACGGCGACGGAGAGAAGGGGTGTACGGCTGGCGGGGGGCCAGCCGTACGAGGTGGTCGCCGGTTGGCGGAGGGCCACCGGTCTTAGGTCCAGGAGACTCCGCGCTGCACGGTTGCCACCTCCCTTCCCCTCGGGACGCAGCACTCAATCGCGATTTATCGCCCATTATGGTGATAAAACGATCAACGCTGCGTTCGTAATGATCTGAAATTGTCTGGGGCATTTCAAGTCCTTGATCTTGCTACTCGATCTTGTTAGGTTGCATCCGTTTGCGATCTATGGGTACGGGTGGCGATGATCCATGGGAAAGCAGTCCGTGGGCTTCAGAGAGGTCTTCTCCGACGCGGAATACCGCCGTCTCTGGAGCGCGACCGTCGTCTCCGAACTGGGTGACCAGCTGGCCAGAGTGGCCGTCGTCATCCTGGTCTACCAGCGGACGTCCTCCGCGTGGCTGACCGCGCTCTCCTATGCCCTCACCTATCTGCCGGCGATTATGGGTGGCTCCCTGCTCGCGGTTCTCGCCGACCGTTATCCGCGCAGGAATGTGATGATTTCCGCGGATCTCGCCCGGGCGATTCTGGTCGTCCTCATCGCGATTCCCGGAATGCCGCTGTTCGCGCTGTACGCCCTGCTCTTCGTCGTCCAATCGATGGAGTCGCCCGCGCGGGCCGCCCCAATGCCGTTTAGATAAAGAATGATCATGGTCTCGGCTGTGCGGCCGATGGCGTGGGCAAGAGTGCGACGGTCGGCGGGCCTGCGTACCGGATGCCCTTGTCGGAGGGGCGTCGTTCACGGTAGCTGCTCCTGCGAGGGCGTTTGACGGCTCGTGGATCGTGGTGCGGCTCGCCACGCTCGCGCAGCTCCATCTGGTAGGCCCGCCAGATGTCGGCCTCCGTCAGCGGCGCCGGGGCGCGGTAGCGCAGCGCTCCGGACCGGGCCCGCTCGCGGTACCTGCGGTTGAAGGCGGCATACGACAGGTCCGCCTCGGCTAGGCGGCGGCGTCGCTCAGCGCGCCGGTCGCCGATGATGGCGGCCTGGTCCAGGTCGGCCACCGCGCGAGCGCGGGCCAGCTCGTCGATGTCGTAGGCGATCCGGCGTAGCACCGCGGCCACTCGGGTCAGATCCACCCCGACGTGGTAGGCGTCCTCATCATCGGACGGGCGCAGGTTCACCACCGGGGGGAACTCGTCGCCGGCGAGCTGGTCGACCCAGTCGGCGCACTTCAGTACCCAACGCACCTCGTCGACCAGGCGCTCGGCGATGCTGTCGCGGCCGTCCAGCTCCTCATCATCGCTACCAGCGGGATCCTCCGGAGCCGGCCACCCCGCCTGACGTAGGTGCGCCAGCGCCGCCTCCAGCTCCGGCAGCGGCGCGGCCGCCGTGGCGATCTGCTGGATGCGTGAGGGCGAGCGCCCGGCCTCGGCCGCCACCGCCCGCACCGGCAGGCCCTCGGCACGGGCCGACGCGATGGCCCACGCGTGCTCGATCTCAGCCTGGCGCAACCGCCACGCTGCCCGGCGCACCCGGCGCCGCAGCCGTCGCTCCCGCTGTACCTTCGCCCGTAGCTCGTCTCGATCCACGCTAAGGATCATGTCGCCGGCCGCCATGTGGTGTGCAGGAAACTGCACACGCTAGCGCCACTGATCGTTCCGTCCCGAGGGCCGGGACCTGGTCGAGCAGGGCGAGGCAGCCGACGTCCTGTCCGCACTCTGGAGCAGAGGTCTGCAGGATCATGCACACTATTGTGCATCTTCTGCATTGATGGGTGTTTTAGGGGTTCATGTGGCTATTGGTATGACCGTGGAGCAAGAGCGGGTCTATCGGCTGCTGCTGGACACGCCGGGCGTGGTTCCCCCTGGCGGCGAGCCGGTGGCGATCGCCGAGCTCAAGGCGCTGGGGCTGATCGACGATGCGCTGCTGCCAGCCCGCCCGGACGCCGTGCTGGATCGACTCGTGCGCCGGCGGATGGAGGAAGCCGCCAGGGACCTGCAGCAGATCGGGGCGCTCTGGGAGACCGTCAGAGACCTGGGTTCGGGGGACCGCAGGTTTGAGATGGTCGAGCGCATCGAAGGCATGGCCGCCGTCCAGGCCCGCCTCAGCGCCACTCGGCGCAAGGAGAGCCTGAACGTCAAGAAGGCACCGATCGGCTCCAAGTCGTCCTACAACGACGATACGAGCGCGAGCTTCACCGAGAAGCTGGCCAGCGGCATGACCTCACGGACGATCGTGCCGGCGGACTCGCTGGCCGATCCCGACCAGTTGGAGTACGCGAGGCGGATGACCGGCCTCGGCGACCTGCACCGTGTCGTCACCGGCCACGTTCGCCCGTTCTTCATCCTCGACCGCGCCACGGCCTTTGTCAGGATCGACCCCTCTGACGGCGCGCCGGGCGCTCTGGTGATCCGCCAGCCCGGCGTGGTGGCCACCTTCGTCGACCTGTTCGAGCATCTCTGGGCGTCCGGCCGCGATCTGGACGAGCAGGTGCTCACTGCGCTGGAGCGGCAGGTACTGAGTGCGCTGGCCACTTTCAGCAAGGACGAACTAGCCGCGCGGGCCGTTCATGTGTCCGTTCGCAAATACCGCACGCACGTGGCCGACCTGATGGCCAGGCTGGGCGCCTCCAGCCGCTTCCAGGCCGCGCTCCTGGCCAGGGAGCGCGGCTGGATCTGACCTACCTCGAATAGACGGCCATCAGCACCACGACGCAGCCGACACAGACCACCGCCAGAGCGATTCTCGTCGTCAGCACGCGGAGTTCGAAATTCGTCTTCTTCGAGGGTTCCGGATAGGCGATCACGTAGATTCCCTTCAGCAGGGCGCCCCACGCGATAAGGGTGACGATCGTGCGCCAGCCGAGCTCCCAGACGTTGTGCACGAGTACGGAACTCAGCCCGAGGAAGATCGAGAAGAATCCGTAGCTGATTCCGAACCCTCTGTCCTCTACCACGAGCGCCTTCAGCTCACGCAGCACAGCAGGCCTGATGAAGAGCATGGCGGACACGATGAGCGTGGTCCACGCCCAGAAGAGTTCGATGAAAGTGGTGACGTTCATAATTGCTCCCTTTCTCTGCGAATCGAGATTAGGAGCAATGGGCACCGTCCGGAGATTAACTTCATGCACATCACGTGCAGCTTGCTGCACGTGATTCAAAGAGATCCGATAGCGGCCCTTCTGGGGTCGTGGTCATATTCCGACGAGACTTCTCGATAAGCGCTGAGCCGCAGGTCAGCGGGGTTCGTCTCGGGTGGTCCAGCCATGTTTGGTGATGAGCTTGGCCAGGGCGTGGCGGAGTTGGTTGATGCGGTCGGCCGCGTCGGGTCCGCGGATGCCGATGGTGATGGTGGTGTCGGTGGCGTGGTAGACGGCCTGTCGTTAACGAAGCTGTCACTAGGTACACGGGAAGGCCCTGGCCCAGGTCAGGCTCACCGGAGATATCTGAGGTCCGTGATCCGGCTAAGCGGTGCCGGCACGTAGGAAGAGCTTGCCTATGTCGCGAAGGTGCTGGCGGAACTCAGGGCCAATGCCGTTTAGATAAAAAATGATCATGATCTTGGCTGCGCGGCCGATGGCGTGGGCAAGAGTGCGACAGTTGGTGGACCCGCGTACCGGATGCCCTTGTCGGAGGGGCGTCGTTCACGGTAGCTGCTCCTGCGAGGGAGTTTGACGGCTCGCGGGTAGGAGCGGTGGCGGCGGCGCGGGTTCAGGTTCCGTCGGTGCGCGACCTGGTGCAGGGCCCGGGTCCAGGAGGCGTCGGGTGGCTCAGGGGGAAAAGGCCGCGCGGTCGGTGACCGAGCGGCGCACGATGCGGACGGTGCCCAGGAACTTGATCCGGTCGGGGTCTATCCCGGCCGCGGTGGCGGCGGTGCAGATCAGCGTGCATAACGCCCAGTGCGTGAGCAGGTAGGCCCAGATCTCCTGATAGGCCAGCTCGGGGGTGTGCGAGCGCAGGATACGGCCCGGCCCGCGCAGGTGAGTCTTCAGCTGATCGATGCCGGTTTCGGCCTCCCAGCGGTCGTGGTAGCAACGGGCCAGCTCCTCGGCGGTGGCCGCGGCCGGATCGAGGATGCTGGTGATCAGCCGGATGTGCTCGCCCTTGCGGTCGGGCACCGTGTAGTCGACGACCCGTACGATCACCGCGTCGTCGGGATCGAGGGGGTGGCCCTGGCGGGCGGCCTCGCGCAGCCGGTCTTTCTGCGATCGGCGCAGGCCGGTGGGTTTGGTGATGACGGCGAGCCAGGACCCGTCGGGCAGGTCACGCAGCCAGTACGGGCGGAGCCCGGCCTGGACACGCCATAGCAGGTGAGCACCGCTGCGACGTGCCTGGTTCCAGGCGGGGAAGCTGTAGAAGCCGCGGTCGGCGGTGAGCAGCATCTCCTCGTTCAACTGCTCGTACAGCGAGAACGCGAGGGTCTGCTCGCCGGCCCAGCAGCCCGCCACGTCGGCGGCCACGATGGCGTGGCTGGCGCACTCGCTGATGGCGACCACCCGGGCCTGGGGGAAGGCGGTCTCGTACCCGCCCGCGCTGTCACGGCCGAACTCGGCGACGTTGGCCTCGGTGTCGGGCAAGTCCAGGACGAACCCGTCGATCGCCATGACCCGCCGGCGGTTCAGCCAGGCGCCCGGCGTCGATTCGGTTGCCGCGGGCCGGGCGATCTGCTGGAACACCTCTGACCGCCTGGGTTCCCAGGCGCTGTCGGGCTTGGGTGATCGCCCCGCGTGTCGGCGCCTCCCAGCGCGCCCCCGGCACCAGGGCCAGCATGCCCGTCAGTTTTTCGGCGACCTCCTCGTAGTCGTCGTCGGGGTAGAGGCACAGTGCGATCAGCAGGTAGACGACCACGTGCGCGGGGAGCTTGCGAACGCGACGCTCCCGGCATCCGTGTGTGGCGATGGCCGCGTCCAGGACCTGGCGAGGGATCAGCGATGTCAGCGCGCCGACCGCTACCAGATCCGTCAACCGCCCCGAACCGCCTGCGTCACCCGACAAGATCACTAAGCAACGCTACCAGCAAGATCACTATCTAAACGGCATTGTTGCGCCACGCGCGGAGAGGAGTCGTCATGCGGTAGGAGACGACTGCTGTCGTGCTGCTGCACGGAAGATGAAGGATGGCTGGCCCT
>NZ_JBHZBH010000047.1:0-58744 GCF_042754765.1 Nonomuraea sp. NPDC059194
CACCACAAGCGCATCCGCCACTCCAACTTCATCGAGCGCACCTTCGGCGAGACCCGCCGCCGCGTCAAGGTCATCGGCCGCTTCCCTGGCGAGACCTCCTGCGTCTCTCTGGTCTGGGCGGTCCTGGACCGCGCCGCCCGCGGCTGGCGCGGCTTCACCATGACCTCCAAAGGCCTGCGCACCCTGCAGGATCTGCGCCGGGCCCTGCTCCAACCGCCCACCCAACTCCGCTCGGCCACCGCCACACCGTCCGACTCGACACCTAAAACAGCAGCCGCCTAAGATCAACCCACGGCACCTACCTCGTTGAGCCTTTTACACCGCTCCGAGGACGCGACCACGCGCTTGTTGGATTGACTCGCTGGTCGATTGGCCGCTACTTCTATTTCGGCCTTGAGCCCGGAAAGATCGATACAGCACTCAAGGCCGGTATCGGCATGATGCTCGGGGCGCTGGTCTGCGCCGTCGTTGAACGCGGGCGCACTGGATCCAGCGAGTAGACCCGGCGAGAGAGTGCCAAGGGTCACACCATCAGGTGCCTCGGCTACGACTGACGGCTCCGGCGACAGATCGTAGTCATCGACGTGGCCGCCTATACGCGTCCTTCATGCTGCGCCGTCGATCAAGGATGTCCACGCATTCGGCAAGCCCAGGCGGCCCCAAGGCGATCCGAGAGAGAATTCGCCTGACGTGCGGTGCTAAACAGAGACACCGTGAGAGAGGCAGTAATGGACCAAGGCACCCGCGGCGAGCTCATCAGCCGGCTGGCCGAGGCGATCAGGTCCGTCACGACCGCGCACCCGCTGCGGGTCGCCATCGACGGGCCGCCCGCCGCCGGCAAGACCACGCTGGCCGACGAGCTCGCCGTCGACCTGCGCGCGCAGGACCGCGACGTCATCCGCGCGACCATCGACGACTTCCTCTTCCCCCGTGCACAGCGCTACCGACGCGGCCAGTACTCGGCCGAAGGCTGCTACTTCGACGCCCACGACCACGCCGCGCTGTGCCGGGTCCTGCTCGATCCGCTGGGCCCAGGCGGAGACCGAAGGTTCCAACACACGGTCTACGACAGAGACACCGACACCCCATCGTCCCCGCCGGCCACGACCGCCCCCGCAGACGCCGTACTGCTCTTCGACGGCGTCTTCCTCCTGCGCCCAGAACTCATCGACCGGTGGGACCTGCGCATCTTCGTTTCCATCCCATTCGAGCAGACGGTAGATCGCGCTCGGGACCGAATCACAGCGCTGGCCGGTTCCACCGCCGACACCGCCGAAATCGAACGGTCCTGGCGTAACCGCTATATCCCCTCCCAACAGCTCTACTTCGCCACAGCCCGCCCAACCGACCACGCCGACATCATCGTGTACAACGATCAGCTCCAACGGCCGACCTGGGAAATCCGACCGCACTCATCGATACACAGGATTTGACAATTGCTCCGCGCACCACCACGGCGCCTTCTGTGTACGTGTGCTCGAAGACCATAGGGCTGCTCAGAATTCGTCGTATCCGGAGACCTGGCCGACCGGGAAGATGTGCCGGTTGGCGGCGCAGATCGTCTCCAGGACGTGGATGGGCGTGCCCTCGGTGGAGTAGCTCGCCCGGAGCACCTGGACGATCCACTCGCTGGGCTCAAGCTCCAGCGTCTCCCGCTCGAACGGTGTCGGCGGCCTGGCGGTCAGATTCTCCTCCGCGTGACCGAACGTGTAGCCCAGGGCGGTCAAGGCGGACTGCAACGACGGCTGCACAAACTCGGGCTCAGCCAGCCTGGTATCGCCGAACAGATCGGCGCGAAAGTAGCTGGTCGCGATCCTCACCGGCACGTCGTTGGCCAGCATCATCTTGCGTCTCGCGACGATCTCCGCGCCCGGCTCGACACGGAGGCAAGCCGCTACATGATCACTGGCGGGCTCCAGTCCGACGTACAGCATCCGCCGGTCGGCCTTGAGCCCCTGCCGCTCGGCCTCTGCGAGGAAGAGTGACTTCGAGCCGCGTACGGCTGGCTCGGTCGGCAAGGCTCGCTGGACCAGCACCCTGGGTGCCGG
The DNA here is from genome assembly GCF_042754765.1 of Nonomuraea sp. NPDC059194. Lineage (NCBI taxonomy): Bacteria > Bacillati > Actinomycetota > Actinomycetes > Streptosporangiales > Streptosporangiaceae > Nonomuraea > Nonomuraea sp. NPDC059194. The sequence continues at coordinate 2,049 of NZ_JBHZBH010000047.1, forward strand.
AGACGCCGGGCCTTCGGGTGCGCGGGCGGCGGGTCCTCTCCTCATCTGCGAGATGCGGCCAGGAGACACGCCCAGGCGCCCGGCGATCTCTTCCAGGCTCATGCCGGACTCGCGTGCCTCGGCGATCGCCTGGCGTCGCGTCTTCGCCGCTTCGGTGACCAAACCCTGTTCCTCGGTCATGAGCCGACTGAGGATGCGGGCTCGTTCCACGGGGTCGCTCATCTGGGCGACTTCCCTCAGCGTCTTCAGATCCATCCGGGCAATGCCTCCTCAGCGACTGACGAGAGCCGGTTTTAGCCCCCCTATTGCGAGGGCTAAGGCCAGGTTCTACTCTCGACTTTAGCCCCCCTAAAGTGGGGGACTAAGTAGGACCCCCGCCATGGGAGCACGGTGCTGGAACACCGCCCACAACGGGGGTCCAGAACGCATCGAGAGCTTTGGGGCGTCAACGATGCAGAACCAGATTACTGCCGTGCCCAGGAACGGCAAGGAGTCACAAGCAGTGCTATCGGCAGACATACTGCGCGACGCACTGCTGCGAGAGCACGACATACCGGCGGACACGCATGACGGGTACGGCATGGCGCTCGTCTCCGTCTGGGTCGGGCTGGTGGTGTGGTGCGACGGCGAGTGGTTCTGGTGGCGGTCGGGGTGGGACGAGCGGCGCAAGCGTGCCGTGTACGCCCGCCATCCCGCCATAGATCCATCACGGGCCGCTCGACGGGTCGCCTTCCGGTACGCCGACCTGCGGGAGAAACGACCGCTGTCGGCCGTATCTGATGACGTGGGAATCGCGAGCAAGGCACCGAGGTGACATCGCCTCGGCACATGTTGGGGGTGCGGGCCAAGATCGTGGACTTGCTGCACAGTCCAGCCCGGACCCGTGCCTCTGGCGCGTGGCTGATCAGTCAGCGTGGAACCGTGGTCATGGTCCTGCGCAACGGCACCCTGGCTCTGTTCGAGCTCGATGCAAGGGCCGGTGAGCTGCCGGGCGGTGTCCGGCGTTGGCCGGTTCACTGGGATGACCTACTCGTGTACGGCATGGAACCGGGCCTCAGCCATCCCGGCGACGGTTACCGGCTCGGGCTGTCCGGTGCTGGACGGCAATCGGTGCAGCACGCCGTACCAGTCGACACGAAGATCAGCTTGTGCGGGGAGCCGGTGTACCCGTTGCCGGTGTGCGGCTGGTCGATGCCGTTCTCGCCCACAGCGGGCCGGGCTTGCTCAGAGTGCGTTCACCTGGCGGTGCTCCCATGAGCACCGCCGTCGAACGAACTGGGCCGTCGCGCCGCTGGTCGTGGGCCGGTTCTTCCCACGGCCCATTCCTCCCCCCGCCCCCGATAGCTGCAAGATTGTGTGGCCCGACCGAGGTGTCCACTCCGTCTTCCGATACCGCTGCCCTGCGGCTTCCACGCGGCCTGCGTCCATGGCACGCAGACGGAGTTGACGCCGACCGAGGGACACGAACAATGCGGTGTCGGGGGCGGGGGGTACGAACCTCAGCCCGTGATCCATGCGTCTTCGGAGTGCAGCGGCCGGCGCCCATGCGAAGCACCCCGCAGGGGCCGCGTAGCGGTGGGGGCCGGTGGCGGAACGGCACTGGGCCGTCCTCACGATCTTCAAGGTCTATAGGCTGCCAGCATCGTTGTTTGATCGCTCTGGAGCGGATCATGGCTGAGCATGCGGAACCAGGCAGTCTGAGTCGTGCGGAAGCCGTTGCCGCAGTACAGCGGATCATGGACGTCGACTATGCCGACGAACGAGAAGCAGAACTTTTGCTGGAGGCACTAGCCCGCTCGCTGGTATGCCCTTCAGGGCATCTCTCCGATCTGATCTTCTGGCCGAAAGTGCCTGCACCTACCGCGCAGCAGGTCGTCGATGAAGCTTTGGCCTACCGGCCCATCGCGCTTTGACCGCAGTGCCAGAGCTCTCACACGATCGATCGGACACTGCCTCCGCCGCGCTTTTCGATCGAGCAGGAGAGCCCATGACAGGTGTTCAGCACGTGGAGTCCTACGCCTCGGATCGCGACTTCACTGTGTGGGCCTACCTCGTGTCACACTCCGTGCTCCTCCTACGGAGCATGAAGTACGGGGGCGAGAGTCGCTCGCGGCTCGACCTCTGTTTCAGAGGGGTGGATGCGGTACGGCTACGTGCCACGTACCAAGGGCTGAACATCGAGGTTGCCGAGGCGCACGAGAACGCCGAGGTCCAGATCGCGGCAGGGCTTGAACCTTTGACGAGCCGACGCTGTTGGTGGCTGGATTCCGCAGGTTCTCGCGACTACGTGATCGCTAGTACCGCCCTCATGCATGAAGACGACGGAGATGCACGAGAGCGAAGCTTCTTCGGCTTTCCAGATGGCCTTGCCCGAGGTCTCTGATCATGGACCCGGTCGCCGTTGATCGTCACGCCGCCAGGAGCGGGGGCGGTGCGCGCCGGGACCGGCCCCCAAGGCCGCACGCCCGGCGCGCAGGCCGCCCGGCGCGGGCGGCGGCGTGGCGAGCGGAGCGAGCCCTTGAACCAGTAAAGAAACTCTGAGCCAGTTCAGCACCCAGGATTGTCCTGTCTCGCTTGATGGTTGACACTCTGGCCTCGCTTGATGCTTGACACCTTGATCGTCTTCTGTGCCTGCTCGTGGCGTTATCGGCGCTTCGGGGGAGGCTCGGGTGGCGTTGGTGGAGTTGAGCGTCGTGGAACAGCGCTATCACGCGGTGATCGAGGTCTTGTCAGGAGCGAAGGTCACCGACGTGGCGGCCCGGTATGGGGTGTCGCGGCAGTCGGTGCATACCTGGGTGCGCCGCTATCGCGAGGGCGGGCTGGGCGCACTGGCTGATCGTTCGCATCGGGTCAACGCGCATCCGATGCAGACGTCGGCGGCAATCGAGGCGATGATCTGCGAGCTACGACGTGCCCACCCGGGGTGGGGGCCACGCACGCTGGGCTGGGAGTTGGCCCGGCGTGGGGTGCAGCCGGTTCCGTCCCGGGCCAGCATCTACCGCGTTCTGGTGCGCAACGGCCTGATCAGCCCGCGCACGCGCAGACGCAAGCGGGAAGATTACGTGCGCTGGGAGCGGCCCGGCCCGATGCAACTGTGGCAGATGGACATCATGGGCGGGCTGCTGCTGGCCGACGGCAGCGAGGCCAAGCTGATCACCGGTGTGGACGACCATTCCCGCTTCTGCGTCATCGCCTCGGTAGTGCTTCGTCCGACGGGGCGGCTGGTCTGTGCCGCCTTCGCCGAAGCGATGCGCGCCTACGGGGTGCCGCTGGAGGTGCTGACCGACAACGGCAAGCAGTTCACCGCCCGCTTTGGCGGGCCGAAGGCCGGTGAGGTGCTGTTCGAGCGCATCTGCCGGGAGAACGGCATCACGTTGCGGCACACCGCGCCGCGCACGCCGACGACCACTGGCAAGATCGAACGCTTCCATCAGACCGTGCGCCGCGACCTGCTGGCGGGCGCGCTACCATTCGGCGGCCTGGAAGCCGCGCAGGAGGCGGTGGATGCGTTCGTCGAGCGCTACAACACCGCCCGCCCGCATCAAGCGCTGGACATGGCCTTCCCCACCGACCGCTTCCACTCCGTCCACGACAGCCGCCGGCAACAGGCCGAACAGGCGATGCCGCTGCGTCTGCCGGCCAGCTTGACCCCCGTCACCAACTCGTCACCGGCGCCACTCGCCCCGCAGCCCGAACCACTCCCACTACCCGAGCCGATCATCACGCCTGCCCTCGACCCGCTGTCGCGCCAGGCGATCGAGGTCGATCGGATCGTGCCCGACTCGGGGAACCTCTCGATCGGCGGGCAACAGATCTGGCTCGGCCCAGACCGGGCGGGCATGCCGATCACCTTGTGGATCAGCACCCAACGCCTGCACGTGTTCACCACCAGCGGCGGCAGGCTCAAGAGCGTGGCCTCCCGGCTGAGCGTCAAGGACCTGGCCGCTCTGGTCGCCTCGGGGCAGGCCCGACCGGCCCGGATCGACCCCGTCCCCACCGACACCACCGCCGACCTGGCGGCTGTTGAGATCGACCGGCTGGTCAGCTCGATCGGCACGGTCAGCCTGTCCAGCCGAGCGTTGTGCATCGGCGCGCACCTGGCCGGCCAGCGGGTCACCCTGCGCCTGGACGGCATCACCGCCCAGGTCATGAACGATCAACGGCTGCTGCTGCGCGCGGTGGCCTGCCCGCTCACCCTCACCGAATGCGTCGGCCTACGCGGGGCACGGCAAGCCGGACCACCACCCGTCTCGCCCACCGAGCCGGTGACCGTCCAGCGGGTGGTCTCCAGCCGCGGCGGCTTCCAAGTCGTCGGGCAGAAGATCCAGGTGGGCCGCATCCACGCCCGCAAGATCCTGGAAGTGACCGTCGACGACACCCACATCACCATCCACGACAACGGCGAACCCATCCGCATCGTCCCTCGGACCACCACCCAGGAGATCACCCGGATCAAGTCCCAGGCGCATACTAAGAAGCGAAAGATCGGCTAGGAGTGTCAAGCATCATCCGATGCCAAAGCGTCAAGCATCAAGTGAGTTCAGACATCAGCACCCAGGATTGATCGATACAGGCGAAAGCTGTATGGCGATGCCTAGATCACGAGGTCTATGCCGTTGTTGCTGAGTTCCTGCGGGGTGAAGTGGGCTTCGGGGTTGTCGGCAAGTTCGCGGTGGTAACCGATCTCGTAGCGGTTGGCAGGGGCCTTGACCTCAGTGACCTCGATCGGATGGCCGTTGGCGTGGGCCATCGTGCGGCGGATGATGAGGACGGCTTCGGCGTAGTCCATGCCGAGTGCGGTGCGTTCGTCTTCGTAGGCGATGCGGGCGGTGGTGATGGTCATCCATCGGACGGGGCCGTGTTCGCGGATAAGTGACTGGTAGAAGAAGCCGGGGCGCTTGCGGTACTGGGCGTGGCGCTTGGGGTCGTCCCAGTCGGGGAGCATGTCGGCGTTGGTGTAGGAGTTGATCTCCAGGCGGGCCGATGCGCCGTGGATGACGGCGGTATGGCCTCGGTGCCACATGCTGCGGCGGTGGATGATCGGGTGGCCGGGCCGGACGCTGAGCATGATCGCGACGTCGCGGTTGGCGGTGGCCTTCTCGCCGGTGAAGAGCGGGGTCTCGGATTCGCGGTCTCGTTGGGCGAGGTCCCAGCCGAACGCTTGGACGTCGGGGTGGTTGCCGGGGGCGGCGAGGTCGGGCCGGTTCTGGTCGGTGATGAGGATGGTTCGGCGTTCGGGCATGGGGCGGACGAAGGAGCCGCGTCCGCGCATGACGTAGGCCAGCCCTTCGGAGACGAGGGTGTCGATGGCCTTGCGGACGGTGGGGCGGGAGACGTCGTACTTCCTGACGAGTTCGGGTTCGCTGGGCAGTGCGCCGCCGGGGGGATAGCGGCCGTCCAGGATGGCGGCTCGTAGGTCGGTGGCGATGACGCGCCAGCGGGCGTCCTTGTCGTCGGTGGTGATCTCCATGGTTGCCTTTCTCGGTAAAACCTCACTACTACTTGTACTACAGGTTGACGAGCAAGCGCCATGTCTGTCAACCTGTACTACAAGTAGTCACGCGAAGGAGGTGGTGCCCTATGAGCAAGGAGGAACAACGCGACGATCAGCCATCCGACACCGAGTGGATGACCGATCTAGTCCGCCTGGTCAACGCGCCCGACTACAAGCGGTGGCAGTCCATGGTGGCAGCGACCGGCGGATGCGCCCACCCAGTGCACTTGGCCGGACAGTCGACGATCGTGGACGCGGGAACGGGTGAGATCCTGCACGCCTACACGACCGACGCCGAACCCGCAGGACATCTCCTGGTGGCCTGCGGCAACCGGCGGGCCTCGGTATGCCCGGCCTGCTCACAGACCTACCAGGCCGACACCTTCCACCTCATCCGGGCGGGCCTGACGGGCGGCAAAGGCGTACCCGAGACCGTGAGCGCTCACCCCCGGGCGTTCGTCACCCTGACCGCCCCTTCCTTCGGCCCCGTCCATTCCCACCGCGACGATCGCGCCTGCCGCCCTCGCAAGCACGGCATGCTGTGCGAGCACGGGCGGCCGGTCGGCTGCCACCTGCGGCACGAGCCCCACGACGAACGACTCGGCCAACCGATCTGCCCCGACTGCTACGACTACCCAGGTGCGGTCCTCTGGCAGGCACATGCGGGCGCGCTGTGGCACCGCTTCACCCTGGCCATCCGGCAAGAGCTCGCCAACCAGACCGGGATGACCCGCCGCGCCTTCGCCCAGCACGTCAAGGTGTCCTTCGCCAAGGTCGCCGAGTACCAACGACGCGGTCTGATCCACTTCCACGCCATCATCCGCCTGGACGGCCATGCCGGAGCCTACGAGCCGCCACCCGACTGGGCAGACCACCACCTGCTCGTCCAGGCCATCCCGCCCGCCGTCAGGCAGGTCACCGTGACCACACCGCCGAGCGATCTCGGCCGGTGGGACCTCATCTGGGGCGACCAACTCGACATCCGCCCCATCCTGCTCGATCCCAGCGCCGACGGGCTCAGCGAACGAGCCGTCGCCTCCTATATCGCCAAGTACGCCACCAAGGGCGCCGAAGCCTCCGGCACCATCGACCACCGCCTGTCCTGCCGAGCCTGCGCCGGACGCGGACGGCTAAGCCTGATGGCCGCCTGCGGCCACTGCCACGGCACCGGTCTCAAACCCGGCCTCACCCTCGACGCCCTCCCCGTCACCGACCACGCCCGTCGCATGATCCGTACCTGCTGGAACCTCGGCGCACGCCCGGAGTTCAAGGCGCTACGGCTCCGCCCGTGGGCGCACATGCTCGGCTTCCGCGGCCACTTCTCCAGCAAGAGCCGCGCCTACTCGCTCAACCTCGCCGACCTGCGCAATGCCCGCGCCGCCCACCGCGCCGCCGATGCCCGCGAACGCCACGGCCTGCCCGCTCTCGGCGACTCCACGACGCTCGTCCTCGGCCACTGGCGGTTCGCCGGAATCGGCTACACCCCCGGCGAAGCGATCATGGCCGAACACATCCGCCAACGCGTCCAGACCGCCCGGCACATCCAGGCAGAGCGGGAGGACGGATGACACCACCCACACCGCTCGACGAACGGCGGCTCTACCGCGTCTGCGATGCCATGCGCCTGCTCAGCCTGAGCCGCAGCGTGATCTACGAACTCATCCGATCGGGCCGCCTGCGCTCGGTCACCCAAGGCCGGACCCGACTCATCCCGGCCTCAGCCATAGACGACTACATCGCCCTGCTCGAACAGGAGGCATCATGACGGAACGACGCAGCAGAGGAGACGGCGGCCTCCACTGGGACGAAATGCGCCAGCGCTGGATCGCCAGCGTCACCATCGGTTACAACCCTGCCGGGAAGCGCATCGTCAAGAAGGCCAGCGGCAAGACTAAGACCGAAGCCAAGAACAAGCTCAAGGACATCATCCGCGACTACGAGGACGGCCTGGCCATCGCACCGGCCACCTACACGGTGGCCAACGCGGTCCGCTACTGGCTGGAGCACGGCCTGAGCGGTCGTTCTCCCTCCACGGTCACGAGGTACCACACGTACGCCGACAAGCACGTGATCCCGGCGCTCGGCGCGCGCAAGCTGCGTGACCTCTCCGTGGAAGACATCGACCGCTGGCTGGCGAGCAAGACCGACGAGCTTGGCACCCGGTCGCTCAAGCTGATCCACGGCCTCCTCAACCGCTCCGTCAAGAGCGCAATGCGACGCGACATGGTGAAGCGGAACGTCGTTGATCTCTGCGACATCCCGGACGGTCGCGCGGGACGGCCTTCCAAGGCACTCACGCTGCCCCAAGCCCTGTCAGTCCTCACCGAGGCCGAGAAGGGCGGCGAGCGCATGCGGGCGTACATCGTGCTTTCGCTGCTGATCGGCGCTCGGACCGAGGAACTGCGGGCGCTGTTCTGGTCGCACGTCGTCACCTACGACGAAGGGCGCCAGGCATGGGTACCGGTGGCCGAGGCGGGATGGGATCACCAAGAGTTCGCGATCTACGTGTGGCGGTCCGTCCGCCAGAAGGGCGACACAAAGACCGTGAAGTCTCGGCGCTCCCTCAAGCTGCCCCGTCGCTGCGTGGACGCACTTCGACTGCTCTGGGAGGTGCAGCAGACTGCCCGCGAGAAGGCGGGCAAGCGATGGCAGGACACCGATCTCGTCTTCTGCACGAGGACAGGAACGCCCGTAACCGCGCACAACGTGCGGCGGGACTTCCGAAAGGTGGTCGAGGCGGCGGGGCTCACCGGTCGGGAGTGGTCACCACGCGAGCTGCGGCACAGCTTCGTGTCAGTCCTGTCGGACTCGGGCGTACCGATCGAGGACATCTCACGCCTGGTCGGCCACTCCAACACGGTGGTGACCGAGACCGTCTACCGTCACCAGATCCGCCCAGTGATCATGCAGGGAGCCGAGGCCATGGACCGGATCTTCGGGAGTTAGTCACTCACTTAGTCACTCACGCCCCGTTTCCGAGATCGGAAACGGGGCGTTTTCGCTGGTGGGCGGTACTGGTATCGAACCAGTGACCCCTCGCTTGTAAGGCGAGTGCTCTACCGCTGAGCTAACCGCCCCTGATCGGCACTACACCTTACGACACCACAGGCGCCGATCGCACATCCATTGTCCACCCGGCCCCCGCCGAAGGCCGTCCGGCAGCGGTCCAGCCCAGCAGGGCCGCGCCCAGCATGCCCGCGTTCACCCCCAGCGACGCCGGAACCAGCGGCGGCGCGTCGCGGAAGGCGAGGCGCTTGACCAGCCTGGTGCGTACCGGGTCGAACAGCGCGGGACCCGCCTCGGCCAGCCCGCCGCCCAGGACGATGAGCGAGGGGTCGAGCAGGAGCGTGTACGTTGCCAGCGCCAGCGAGAGCGCTTCCACGGCCTCGTCCCACACCTCGATGGCCACCGGGTCGTCGGAGGCGACGACCTCCTCGGCCTTGACCCCTGGCACGCCTGAGCGCTCGCTGTAGCGCCGTCCGACGGAGGCCGCCGAGGCGTAGGTCTCCAGGCAGCCGAGCTGCCCGCAGGCGCAGGGCTCGCCGTCGGGGAAGACGGGGATGTGGCCGATCTCGCCGCCCCAGCCCTCGGCCCCGCCGTACGGCCGGCCGTTGAAGATCATGGCGCCGGCGATGCCGGTGCCGATGGGCAGGAACAGGAAGTCGGACACGCCGCGTCCGGCGCCGAGCACGCTCTCGGCGAGCCCGCCGGTGCGGACGTCGTGGCCGAGCATGACGGGCACGTCCATGTCGACGAAGGCCTGCGCGGGCACATCGCGCCAGCCGAGGTTGGCCGCGTAGACGGCGCTGGTGGCTGTGACGAGCCCCGGGACGGCCAGGCCGACTCCGGCCAGGCCCTCGCCGCCGCGGGCGGCGAGGTCGGCGATGAACTCGCGGATGGCGGTGACGACGGCGTCAGGCCCCTCGGCGCGCGGCGTGGCGCGCCGGTCGGTGACCAGCACCTGGCCGTTCTCGCTGACGAGGCCGCCCTTCATGGACGTGCCGCCGACATCGAGCGCGACAACGTAGGAACTCATAGCGGTCATCCTGAAAGGCGGGTGGCAGGTCAACGGCTATGAACGATAGCGCACCCTATTGTCGGGAAAGACCCAGCACTCTGTTGAGGGCCGCTTCGACCTCGTCGGCCAGGCCCGGGGGCGGCTGCGATCCGGCGGGCGCCGTGAGCCGCGCGAGCCGTACCGAACCGCAGGCGCGGCACTCGACTTCGCCGAGCCGGCAGATGAGCGACGTGGAGCCGCAGGATTCGCACAGGTCGAGTTCGAGGTCGTGGACGCGCTGGCAGTCAGGGCAGATGAGCACCTGGATCTCGCCGCGCACCCCACGCCGCCACGGGCTCGCTCCGCGAACCGGGTCGGTCTGCCGGGCCCCGCACCGGTAGCAGGGCATGGTGTCCTCCGATACGACAGTCAGGACAATGCTTTGAGATAGTCGGCGACGTCGCGCGGCGCGGAGATCGGGTTGACGACCGACCACCTGATCACGCCCTCGCCGTCGATGAGGAAGGTCCCGCGCTTGGCGAGCCCTTTCGTCTCATCGAACACACCGTACGCCTCGGCGACCTGTCCATGGGGCCAGAAGTCGGATAGCAGCGGAAACTCGTACCCCTCCTGCTCGGCCCACGCGCGGTGGGTGAACATGGAGTCGACGGAGACCGACAGCACCTCGACGTCGGCGGGCAGCTGCGGGATGAGTTCGTCGCGCACCTGGCCGAGCTCGCTCCGGCACACGCCGCTGAAGGCCAGCGGATAGAAGATCAACAGCACCCGCCTGCCCCGCAGGCTGGACAGCCTGACCGGGGTGCCGTGCTGGTCGGGCAGTTCGAAGTCGGGAGCCATGCGATCCATCCTGCCGTACGACCTTCCCGGTCGTACGGCAGGCGGCAGGCGTCTACGTCTGACTAGCGACGGCCCTTGGGCGCCACGAGCCTGGTCCCCGACCAATCGGGTGCCGCGGAGATGCTGCTGGTCTGCGACAGGCCCGCCGTGGCGGCGTCCTCCCCGATGTCGCTCGGCTCCACGTGGCCTTCTCTGCCGGCCTTGGGAGTCAGGAGCCAGATCTGGCCCGCCTCGGCCAGAGATCGCATCGCATCGCTCAGAGCGTCGAACAGGTCGCCGTCGCCGTCGCGCCACCACAGCAGCACCACGTCGGCGACCTCGTCGGTCTCCTCGTCTAGAAGCTCGGTGCCGGTGAGGCTCTCGATGGACTCGCGCAGCTCTTCGTCGCTGTCCTCGTCCCAACCGATCTCCTGCACCACCTGACTCGGCTTGAGGCCGAGTCGTTCGGCCAGGCCGCGCTCGCCCTGCGCCTGACCCGCGGTCGCGCTCACTTGTATCCCTCCTGATATGCGGTCATCGCTTCGGGACAGTCCACACGCTGTGACCCTCAGTCGTCAACGGTCGCCACGATGACGGCCGTACTCCACACGAATTAATCAGACAAAAACGACAGGCGAACCTGCCGTTCACGGTTGTCGACGTTCAGGTCGACGATGGCGATCGACTGCCATGTGCCCAGTTCGAGCCGCCCGCCCAGAACGGGGACGGTGGCGTAGGGCGGGACCAGGGCCGGCATCACGTGCGACCTGCCGTGGCCACGCGAGCCGTGGGCGTGTCGCCATCTGTCGTCGGCCGGCAGCAGGTCGGCCAGGGTTGCCAGCAGGTCGTCGTCACTGCCCGAGCCGAGCTCGACCAGCGCCACCCCGGCCGTCGCGTGCGGCACGAACACGTGCAGCAGCCCGTCGCCGCCCACCGAGCGCGCGAAGTCCGCGCACTGCCCGGTGATGTCGTGCACCGTCTCGCGCGACCCGGTGGTCAGCGAGATGATCTGGGATTTCACATGGGAATCCTACGCATGTTCGACGACCGCGTCCGGGCCGGGAAACACCAGTCCGGTGTGGCCGTCGTCGAACCTGACCATGTACGGAGGTCCGCCGTCCGCGCCGCGAACCTCGATGATCTCTCCGTGCCGGTCTCCTTCTCCAACGGTGTTCCCGTGCACAAGGAGCCGGTCTCCTACCGCCGCGTTCATACCTCCACCTTCGTACGGCGGAGCCGATCCGAAAAGCCCCTCGACCGGCCCAGAAGGGCAAAAGATAATCGAAACGTTACGCTCTGCCTGCGCACCGTCGCCGGATGCCCGCCGCGGACACCGGGTGGGCTGACCCCGGGCCGGTACGGCCGGCCGTCCGGGCGGAGGCTCTTCCTATACTGCTTGGCGAGCGCCGCTACCCCCGCCCCGCCGAGCCGGGCGAAATTTCGAATCTTTTCTACTCTTGATAAATCTGGCCCGCACTGTAACCTTTGGTGGCGATTCGTCCTACCATCGGTGGTCTAGGCCACCATCAATGTCACTGCCAGCAGGGACAGCCTGGTTACCGGTCAGTAGAGATGCACTTTCCGGAGTTAGCGACCAGGATGGAAGGCGAACCCAGACCAGACATCAGTCGATCCTCGGAAGGCGAGACCCAGTGGCTTCCGGACGCCAGCGTTTCTCGATCATCAGCGACGGCCTACCCAGCCAGCTGCCTGATGTCGACCCCAGCGAGACCAACGAGTGGCTCGAGTCCCTCGACAACGTCATCAAGACCGAGGGACGCACGCGCGCCCGCTACTTGATGCTGCGCCTGCTGGAGCGGGCCCGCGAGCACCAGGTCGGCGTGCCGGGCCTGCGCAGCACCGACTACATCAACACCATCCCCCCGGAGCGCGAGCCCTGGTTCCCCGGTGACGAGCACGTCGAGCGTCGCATCAGGGCCTACATCAGGTGGAACGCCGCGGTGATGGTCTCGCGCGCCAACGCGCGCACCAACGTCGGCGGCCACATCGCCACCTACGCCTCCGCCGCCTCCCTGTACGAGGTCGGCTTCAACCACTTCTTCCGCGGCAAGGACCACGGCGAGTCGGGCGACCAGGTCTACTTCCAGGGCCACGCCGCGCCGGGCATCTACGCCCGCGCCTTCCTGGAGGGCCGCCTCAACGAGGCCCAGCTCGACGCCTTCCGCCAGGAGCTGTCGCACGGCTTCCACGGCCTGCCCTCCTACCCCCACCCCCGGCTCATGCCGGACTTCTGGGAGTTCCCCACGGTGTCGATGGGCCTCGGCCCGATCAGCGCGATCTACCAGGCGCGGTTCAACCGCTACCTGCTCAACCGCCAGATCAAGGACACCTCCAGGAGCCACGTCTGGGCCTTCCTCGGCGACGGCGAGATGGACGAGCCCGAGTCGATCGGCGCGATCGGCCTGGCCGCCCGCGAGGAGCTCGACAACCTCACCTTCGTCATCAACTGCAACCTGCAGCGGCTCGACGGCCCCGTCCGCGGCAACGGCAAGATCATCCAGGAGCTCGAGTCGTACTTCCGCGGCGCGGGCTGGAACGTCATCAAGGTCGTGTGGGGCCGCGACTGGGACCCGCTGCTGGCCGCCGACGTCGACGGCGTCCTGGTCAACCAGATGAACACCACGCCCGACGGCCAGTTCCAGACCTACTCGGTCGAGTCGGGCGCCTACATCCGCGACAACTTCTTCGGCAGCGACCCCCGCCTGCGCAAGATGGTCGAGCACCTGAACGACGACGACATCCGCAAGCTGTCGCGCGGCGGCCACGACTACCGCAAGGTATACGCGGCCTTCAAGGCGGCCCGCGAGCACGTCGGCCAGCCGACGGTCATCCTCGCCCAGACCATCAAGGGCTGGACCCTGGGCAAGGACTTCGAGGCGCGCAACGCGACGCACCAGATGAAGAAGATGACCAAGGCCGAGCTGAAGGAGTTCCGCGACCGGCTCTACCTGCCGATCCCCGACTCCGCGCTCGAGGGCGACCTGCCGCCGTACTTCCACCCCGGCGAGAACGACGAAGAGATCGCCTACATGAAGGAGCGCCGCGCGGCGCTGGGCGGCGTGCTGCCCAGGCGCCTGGTTCGCTCCAAGGCGCTCAAGCTGCCGGGCGACGAGGTCTACAAGCAGTTCTCCAAGGGCTCGGGCAAGCAGCAGGTGGCCACCACGATGGCCTTCGTCCGCCTGCTCAAGGACCTGATGCGCGACAAGGAGATCGGCAAGCGGTTCGTGCCGATCATCCCCGACGAGGCGCGCACCTTCGGCCTCGACGCGATGTTCCCCACGGCGAAGATCTACAGCCCGCACGGCCAGACCTACGAGGCCGTCGACAGGGACCTGCTGCTGTCGTACAAGGAGTCGACCGAGGGCCAGATCCTCCACGAGGGCATCAACGAGGCTGGCTCCATGGCCTCGATGACCGCGGTCGGCACCTCCTACGCCACGCACGGCGAGCACATGATCCCGATCTACATCTTCTACTCGATGTTCGGGTGGCAACGCACCGGCGACCAGATGTGGCAGCTGGGCGACCAGATGGGCAGGGGCTTCCTGCTCGGCGCGACCGCGGGCCGTACCACGCTGAACGGCGAGGGCCTGCAGCACGAGGACGGCCACACCCCGCTGATCGCCTCGACGAACCCGGCCGCCGTCTCCTACGACCCCTCGTGGGCGTTCGAGACCGCCTACATCGTCAAGGACGGCCTGCGGAGGATGTACGGCGAGCAGCCGGAGAACGTCTTCTACTACCTGACCGTCTACAACGAGCCCTACGTACAGCCCGCCGAGCCCGAGGGCCTCGACGTCGACGCCCTGCTGAAGGGCCTGTACAAGTTCGCCGACAGCCCTCGGGCCGAGGGTCCCAAGGCGAACATCCTCTCCTCGGGCGTCGCGGGCCCGTGGGCGATGGAGGCCCAGCGCATGCTGGCCGAGGACTGGGGAGTGTCGGCCGACGTCTGGTCGGCGACCTCCTGGTCGGAGCTGCGCAGAGAGGCGCTGGCCTGCGAGGAGCACAACCTGCTCAACCCCGACTCCGAGCAGCGCGTGCCGTACGTCACGCGGGCGCTGCAGGGCGCGCAGGGGCCGTTCGTGGGCGTCAGCGACTACATGAAGGCGGTCCAGGACCAGATCGCGCAGTGGGTGCCGGGCGACTGGAGCTCGCTGGGCACCGACGGGTTCGGCCTGTCCGACACCCGCTCGGCGCTGCGCCGCCACTTCCACGTCGACGCCGCCTCCATCACGCTGGCGGTGCTCACCCAGCTGGTCAAGCAGGGCGAGCTCGACGGCGAGGTGCTGCGCGAGGCGATCGCCCGCTACCACCTGAAGAACGGTGTCACCGAGGCCGGTGGCCCCGAGAGCAACGACACCCAGTCGATGGGCGTCTGATCCGCCGATCGTGAAGAGCCCGCGCCTGCCCGGCGCGGGCTCTTCAGTTTCTTCTCCGTCTTTCGCGTCATGGACGGCCCGGCGGGCCGTCATTCATGGGTGAGGCGGCGTGTTGAGGAGGGGTGCACGCCGCCTCACCTGTCCCCCAACATGGAACGGCCCGAGTACGGCGCGGCGAGAACGCGCGGCGCACGGCTCCCCGGCTGTGCATGTGAAAGGATTTCCCTGGTACTCGATATCGGGGGATATTCCATGCGCCGCGCACTCACCACCGTCGCCGCGACGGCAGGGCTGACCATCTCGCTCGCCGCCTGCGGCGCCTCCATCGGCAACGCCGGTGACCCAACACCCGGCGGCAAGGGCACGCCCGGCGGCTCGCCCGCTGCCGGGAAGATAGCCTGGGGCGCCTGCACCGACCTGGCCATGGCGGCCGGCGGGGCGGCCACCCCCGACCCCGCCCTCCAGTGCGGCAAGCTGGCCGTCCCGCTCGACTACCGCAAGCCGGACGGCCCGGCCATCGACATCGCGATGATCAGGGTCCCGGCCACGGGCCCCGGCCAGCGGATCGGGTCGCTGGTGTTCAACTTCGGCGGGCCCGGCGCGTCGGGCGTCGACACGATGGCGCGCGCGGCCAAGGCGTTCGGCACCCTCAACGCCCGCTACGACCTGGTCAGCTTCGACCCGCGCGGCGTCCAGCGCAGCCGCGGCGTCGTCTGCGGCACCGGCCCCGACATGGACGCCTACGTCTCGCAGAACTCCCTTCCCGCCAACGACAAGACCAGGGCCAAGGTCAGGGCCGCCACCGAGGAGTTCACGCGGCTGTGTGAGAAGGACTCCGGCGAGGTCCTTCCGTACGTCGGGACGGTCAACGCGGCCCAGGACATGGACCGGATGCGCCTCGCCCTCGGCGACGCCAAACTCAACTACTTCGGCATGTCGTACGGCACGCAGCTCGGCGCCGTCTACGCCACCAAGTTCCCCAAGAACGTGGGCCGCACCGTCCTCGACGCGCCGCTCGACCCGAGCGTGAGCTTCGAGCAGCGCACGCTGATCCAGACCAAGGGCTTCCAGCAGGCCTACGAGAGCTTCCTCAAGGACTGCGTCGAGCAGGGCTGCGAGCTCGGCGACAGCGTGAAGGCGGCCAACAAGAAGATCGACGCCTTCATGACCAAGATGGTCGTCTCCCCGCTGCAGGTGGGCGACCGCCAGCTGACCCAGGGCCTGGCCAGCACCGCCGTCGCGGCGGCGCTCTACTCGGAGCTGAGCTGGCCGTTCCTGGAGAGCGCGCTGTCGTCCGGGCTGAAGGGCGACGGCGGGGCGCTGATGTACCTCGCCGACACCTACACCGGTCGCCGGCCGGACGGCAGCTACTCCACCGAGATGTCCAGTTTCCCCGCGATCACCTGCGTGGACTCCGCCGAGCGGCCGGGCAGGGAGGAGCTGCTGCGCACGGAGGAGGCGGCGCTGAAGATCTCCCCGCTGTTCGGGAACGCGGGGGCGGGCTCGGTCTGCACGCTGTGGCCGGTGCCGGGCAGCAACGAGGCCAAGACGGTCAACGCCACGGGGTCGGGGCCGATCGTGGTGGTGGCCGGCAAGGGCGACCCCGCCACGCCGTACGTCTGGGGGCCGCGGCTGGTCGAGCAGCTGAAGACGGCCACGCTGGTGACGTTCGAGGGTGAGGGGCACGGCGCGTACCTGACCGGCAACAAGTGCATCCAGGGCGCGGTCAACACTTACCTGCTCGAGGGCAAGGTCCCCGACAAGGGCGCCAGCTGCCCCGCCTGACCTGACGCCGTCGAACGACCCGGCGCGCCCGGACTCGGGCGGGCCGGGCCCGGAGTCGGGCGGGCGCTGGGACACAGGCGCGGCCCCGACTCAAGCGGGTAGCGCGCCCGACTCCATGTGGGCGGGAAATCGGGCAGCCCGACCACACAGGCGGGCCTCGCCCCGGGTCGGCGGGACAAGGGCGGGCCCGGCCGAGCAGGGCCCCGCCCGGACCCCGGACAAGCCGGAGCACAGGCGTGGGAAATGCCCTGGGCGCGCCGCCGCTCGGCGGTTGGCGGCGTGCCCAGGGAGGGGGACCGCCCAGGAGGCGGTCGGGACGCGTCACGTCCGCGGCGGGAAAGGCGCCTGTCGGGGCGGCGGAGGGAAAGGCCCGACGCCCTTCAGCGGACGGGTGACGCGAGAGCGGACGGGTGCGGCGAGTCAGCCGGCCGGCGGTGCGAAGACGCCGAACAGGTTGTCCGAGACGTCCTTGAGATAGGCGAAGCTGGTGTCGGCCTCGCTGATGACCTTGTGCACCACCTTGCCGCCCAGGCCCTCGACCTTGGCGCACGTCGCCTCGACGTCCTCGACCTGCACGGAGAAGATGGCGTAGTTGGGGAACTCGCCCTTGCTGCCGTACACGCCGCCGGAGGGCCGGTCGCCCCCGCCCTGGGTGATCAGCCGGTAGTCCATCGGCGCCTTCGGGTCGGCCGCGAACGTCCAGCCGAACAGGTCGCCGTAGAACCGCTGCGCTCCGTCGGGGTCATCGGTGCCGACCTCGAACCAGGCCACGGTGTTATGCATGTGCGCTCCAAGTCGTCAAGTTTCTCGAACAAGACAACGATAAGACGCCGATGCGACAACCCTATGTCGGTGTTTTCGATTGTTTAATCTAGAACTGTGCCGCGGACGATCATGTCGGGGACGTCCGTGACGTACCCCTCCAGCGGCCGGTCGGGGCAGCGCTCCTCGCTCAGCGTCGCGCCCG
This sequence comes from Nonomuraea sp. NPDC059194, assembly GCF_042754765.1. Taxonomy (NCBI): domain Bacteria; kingdom Bacillati; phylum Actinomycetota; class Actinomycetes; order Streptosporangiales; family Streptosporangiaceae; genus Nonomuraea; species Nonomuraea sp. NPDC059194. Next base: position 19,529 of record NZ_JBHZBH010000047.1, read on the forward strand.
CGATCCGGTCCAGCCTGAAGACGCGCACGTCGTCGCGCAGGCGGCACCAGGCGACGAGGTACCAGAACCCGCCCCGCCCGCCGAGGAACACGCCCGGCTCGACGTCGCGCGAGGTGAGGACGCCCTTCCTGTCGGCGTAGTCGAGGTGGAGGACGCGCCTGCGCAGCAGGGCGTCCTCGATCGTGCGGGAGACGCCCGCGCGGCCGAGCGGCTGGATCTCCTCGCCGGTCTCCGCGGGCGCGACGAGCTGCACGCGGCGGGCCAGTTCCCTGGCCAGCTCGCCCTCCGAGCCCGGCATCGCGGCCACGACCTTGCGCAGCGCGCTGCGCGCCTGGCGGCCGAACGGCTGGTCACCCGCCCTGCTGAGCGCGATCGCGATGGCGACGGCCTCGGCGGGAGTGAAGTTGAGCGGGGGGAGAGAGTGATTCTTGTCGATCGCGTAACCGCCGCTGCGGCCCGGCTCGGCGTAGATGGGCACGCCGGACTCCTGGAGGGCGGCGATGTCGCGCTCGATGGTCCTGACGCTCACCTCGAAGCGTTTGGCGAGCTGGCGCGCTGACCGGCACCCCGGGGAGATGGCGCGCAGGTCCTCGACGAGCGCGTAGAGCCGATCGGTACGGTTCACAATCGGCACGCTACGCGCCGCCGCCGACAATTCCGCCTGTGCGGCAGGGGTTGGTGAGAAGAGTGTCGCCCGACCGTCACTGTCGGTGCACGCCCGACGCGCTCGCTAGGCGGCCGTCCAGTCCAGCAGCCGCCCCACCGGCCAGGTGTTGACGATCCGCTCGGCCTCCACCCCGCACATCGCCGCCCGTTCGCAGCCGAACCGCTGCCAGTCCAGCTGTCCCGGCGCGTGGGCGTCGGAGTCGATGGAGAACACGCAGCCCATCTCGTAGGCCAGTCGCAGCAGCCGCTTCGGCGGGTCGAGCCGGTCGGGCCTGGAGTTGACCTCCACCGCGACCCCGAATCTGCGGCACGCCTCGAACACCACCTCGGCGTCGAAGCCGGACTCGGGCCGCAGGCCGCCCCTCCTGCCGCCGCCCTTCACGATCCGTCCCGTGCAGTGGCCGAGCACGTCGACGTGGGGGTTCGCGATGGCCGTCACCATCCTGCGGGTCATCTCCTCGGCGTCCATGCGCAGCTTGGAGTGGACGCTCGCCACCACCACGTCCAGGCGGGCCAGCAGGTCGGGGTCCTGGTCGAGGGCGCCGTCGAGGTTGATGTCCACCTCGATGCCGGTGAGGATCCTGAACGGCGCGAGCTCGTCGTTCAGCTCGGCCACGCGGTCGAGCTGGGCGCGCAGCCGCTCGGGCGACAGGCCGTTGGCGATCGTCAGCCGCGGCGAGTGGTCGGTCAGCGCCAGGTACTCGTGGCCGAGCGACCTGGCGGAGGCGGCCATCTCCTCGATCGGCGAGCCGCCATCCGACCAGTCGGAGTGGCTGTGCAGATCGCCCTTGAGCGCGGCCCGCAGCGCGGCGCTCTCCCCGTCGAGGTCGGTCCCCTCGGTGGCCTGGAGCCTGCGCAGGTAGGTCGGGGTCTTCCCGTCGAGCGCCTCGGTGATGGCCAGCGCGGTGACCTTGCCGATGCCCGGCAGGTCGGCCAGGGCGCCGGCCCGTGCCAGCCGTACGAGCTCGTCCTGCGGCAGGTCGCCGACCGTGGCGGCGGCCCGCCTGAAGGCCCGCACTCGGTAGGTCGGCTCGCCCGCGCGTTCGAGGAGGAACGCGATGTCACGCAGTGCCTGGGTCGGCTCCATGGCGACATATCTACCCAGAGGGAACCCCGCTCCGCACACTCTCGTTGTCCGAGGTATAAACCCCCGATAAGCTCTGGAGCCCCATGGCAGGAACTCGCTCCCCCAAGTCGACCAAGGTGATCACGCTGACCGCGCTCGGCGTGATCTCGCTCATGGTGGTCGGGTTCTGCTCGGCGCAGGACGACTACGAAGAGGTCGCGGCCGACTGCGTCGACCTCAACACCCAGCTTCCCGACGGCTCGTATCTGATCGTCGACGACGACTACTGCGACGACGACGGGGGCGGCGGTGGCTCCCACTCCTCCCACCACGCCTACGGCTGGTACTACGGCGGCGTCAGGACGGGCGTGCGGGTGCTGAAGGGCACCACCGTGAAGCCCGCCGAGGCGCGCATCAGCAGCAGGAGTGGCCACGTCATCCAGCGCGGCGGGTTCGGCGGCAGGGGCGGGAGCGGCAGCTGATGGCGCGCAGGCTCTCCTCCCGAGCGGTGACGCTCGGCGCCATGGTGACCGTCTCGTCCGTCGTCCTCGCCGGCTGCGCCTCGGGCGGCTCCACCTACACAGCCCCCTACACCGACACCTACACGGGCTCGGACCAGGCCGTGATCGAGCCCGAGGAGGAGGTGGAGGAGGAGGACGATGTCGTCGCCCGGTGCGTCAGGCGTGACAGCGAGGACGACGGCGCCTACGTGATCGTGGACGACGAGCGCTGCGACGGCACCGGCCGGCACAGCGCCTACCTCTGGTACTACGGCGGCACCAAGATCAAGAACCGTGTCTCCAAGGGCACGACCACCCGCCCGCGCCACTCGTCCGTCGTGACGAGGAGCGGCGACCAGATCACCCGTTCCGGGAAGATCTCCACGAACGGCTTCGGCAACCGCACCTCCACGGGATCCTGATGCGACGCGAGCACGCCACTCCCCGCGACGGCTGGGAGAAGATCGTCGAAGGCCACGGCCTCGCCTACCACCGTTCCGTGCAGGCCGCGCACCTGCCGCGCCCCTACTGGGACGAGTCCGTCCACTACGTCTTCACCATGGACCAGGTGCTGGAGCTGGAAGCGCAGGTGGAGGAGCTCCACCGGATGTGCGTGGCCGCGGTCGAGCACGTCATCGCCGAGCGGCGCTTCGCCGACTTCGCGCTGCCCGAGTGGACGTGGCAGGAGATCGCCCGCTCGTGGGAGCGCCGCGACCCGCACGTCTACGGCCGCTTCGACCTGCGCTACGACGGCATCTCGCCGCCGAAGCTGCTGGAGTACAACGCCGACACCCCCACCTCCCTGGTGGAGTCGAGTGTCGTGCAGTGGTTCTGGCTGCAGGATCGCTTTCCCGACGACGACCAGTGGAACTCCATCCACGAGCGCCTTATCGACACGTGGCGCTCGCTGGTCCTGCCGACGGGTCCGACCCACTTCGCCTGGACCAACATGGACGAGACGGGCGAGGAGGCGATGACCGTCGCCTACCTGCAGGAAACCGCCGACCAGGCGGGGCTGGCCACGATCGCCATCGCGATGGAGGACATCGGCTGGGATCCGCTCAACAGGCGCTTCGTCGACACCCAGGGCAGGGTGATCCGCTCGGCGTTCAAGCTGTACCCGTGGGAGTGGATGCTGGCCGACGGCTTCGGCGAGCACGCCGTACGGCACGCCGCCTCGACCACGTGGATCGAGCCGCTGTGGAAGGCGCTGCTGTCGAACAAGGCGCTGCTGGCGGTGCTGTGGGAGCTGTATCCCGGCCATCCCAACCTGCTGCCCGCCTATCTCGACGGCCCACGCGAGCTGACCTCCTACATCGTCAAGCCGCTGCTGGGCAGGGAGGGCGCCTCGATGAGGATCGTCACCCCCTCGGGCGTGGCCGAGACGCCCGGATCCTACGGCGCCGAGGGCTACGTCTACCAGGGCTTCGAGGCGCTGCCCTTGTTCGAGGGGCAGCGGCCGGTGCTCGGCGCGTGGGTGGTCGCCGACGAGTCCGCGGGGCTCGGCATCCGCGAGACGACGGGGCTGATCACCGACGACACCTCCTCCTTCGTCCCCCACCGGATCGAGCTGTGATCCGTCCCCCGCACCCCCCGTCGCCGACGGTCTCGACCACGGCGCAGAAAGAGTCACCGTGAAACTCATCGACCACCTGGCCTCCGGCGCGCTGGCCATCGCCGCCTACGCCGTCCTCGGCATGATCCTGCTGATCGTCGGCTTCTACGTCATCGACCTGGCCACGCCCGGCAAGCTCAGCTCGATCATCAAGAACGAGCGCAACCCCAACGCCACCCTGCTGGCCTCCTCAGGGCTGGCCGCCGTCGGCCTCATCGTCGCCGCCTCGATCTGGTCGTCGGGCGGCGCGCTGCACGAGGGGCTGCTGGCCACGGCCGTCTTCGGTCTGGTCGGCATCGCCGTACAGACGGTGGCCATGCTGGTCTTCGACCTGGTCGCCGGCATCTCGGTGCGCGAGCTGATCAAGGAGAGCGATCTGCAGCCCGGCGCCCGCCTGCTGGCCGTGACCCATCTGGCGATCGGTCTCATCACCGCCGTGGCCGTCATCTAGCGGCCGCACACCCCTCAGCGATGCACTCTCCCGGACCTGGCACTCTAGAGGCGTGACAGACCACGAGGACCGGATGCGCGAAGACACCACCAGGCGTCTCGAGCGCAACATGGGCACCCTGGGCACCGCGGCCATGGCGCGCATGGACGAGCGGTTGCCGTGGTTCCGCGCCCTTTCGGCGGAGGACCGCTCCTGGGTCGGCCTGGTCGCCCAGGCCGGCATCGCCGCCTTCGTCGAGTGGTTCGCCCACGCCGGCGAGGGCCGCCCGACCCCCAGCATCGAGTTCTTCGGCACCGCGCCGCGGGAGTTGAAGCGTTCCATCTCGCTGCAGCAGACGGTCGACATCGTCCGCATCGTCGTCGAGGTCGTCGAGACCATGACCGACGAGCTGGCCGCGCCGGGCGGCGGCGACCAGCTCGAGCAGGCGATGCTGCGCTACACCCGCGACGTCGCCTTCGCCGCCGCGCACGTCTACGCCCGCGAGGCGGAGGCGCGCGGCGCGTGGGACGCCAGGCTGGAGGCGCTGATCGTCGACGCTCTGGTGCGCGGCGAGGTCGACGACGGCCTGCACTCGTGGGCGGCGGCGCTCGGCTGGACCTCCTCGCCCGTCGTGGTGCTCGCCGGCCACGCGCCCGACGACGACCCGCGCGCCGTCATCGACGGCCTGCGCGAAAAGGGCAGGCGCATCGGCATGGACCTGCTCGCCGGGGTCCAGGCCGACCGGCTGATCGTGATCGTGGGCGGCGCCCAGAGCGTGGACCAGGCCTCCAGGCAGGTCGTGCCGCGCTTCGGTCCCGGCCCGATCGTCATCGGGCCTGAGGTGCCCGACCTGCACGCGGCCGCCCGTTCCGCGCGGGCGGCGATCGCCGGGCTCAAGGCCTCCTCCGGCTGGCCCGACGCGCCCAGGCCGGTGCACGCCGAGGACCTGCTGGCCGAGCGGGCGCTCGACGGCGACGAGGACGCCAGGGAGCAGCTGGTGGAGAACGTCTACCTGCCGCTGGCGGGCACGCCGCTGCTCGACACGCTGGCCACCTACCTGGAGCAGGGCACCTCGCTGGAGGCGACGGCCAGGCTGCTGTTCGTCCATCCCAACACGGTCAGGTATCGGCTGAAGAAGATCACCGAACTGACCGGCTACCAGCCGACCGAGGGCAGGTCGGCCTTCACCCTGCAGGTGGGGCTGATACTGGGCAGGCTTGCCGAGAGCGCCGTGACCTGGCGCGCTCTAACGTAACAATGCCGAAACCCCCGCTGTAGGGTTCCTACAAAGTGCCTGGGACAAAGTTCGTACGGATCTCCATCATCGTGTTGGACTTCTACAGGGCATGGTGGAATCCGTGTTCGTACTCGTCGCCCCGGGCCAAGGCGCCCAGACCCCAGGCTTCCTGTCCCCCTGGCTAGAGCTACCAGGCCTCGCGGACAGGCTTTCGGCATGGTCGGAGGTCGTCGGGCTCGACCTGATCGCCTACGGCACCACCGCTGACGCCGACGAGATCCGCGACACCGCCGTCGCCCAGCCGCTGCTCGTGGCCGCCGCCCTGGCCGCCGCCGAGGCGCTGGGCGCGACCCCCGACCTGCTGGCGGGGCACAGTGTCGGCGAGTTCGCCGCCGCCTCGCTGGCGGGCGTGCTGACCCCCGAGCAGGCGCTGACGCTGATCCGCGAGCGCGGCCAGGCCATGGCCAAGGCCGCCGCGGTCACCGAGACCGGCATGACCGCCGTGCTCGGCGGCGTCGAGGCCGAGGTGCTGGCCGCCATCGCCAAGCACGGGCTGACCCCCGCCAACATCAACGGCGCCGGCCAGATCGTGGCGGCGGGCACGCTGGAGCAGCTGGCCGCCTTCAAGGAGGAGCCGCCCGCCCGCGCGAGGCTCATCCCGCTGTCGGTCGCGGGAGCGTTCCACACCGTCCACATGGCCCCCGCCGTCGACCACCTGCGCGCGGGGGCCGCCGGCATCACCCCCGCCGACCCGCACACCAGGCTGCTGTCCAACGCCCACGGCCAGGTCGTCGACAGCGGTGCCGAGTTCGTCAGGCTCCTGGTCGACCAGGTCAGCAACCCCGTCCGCTGGGACTCCTGCATGCAGACCATGGCCTCGCTCGGCGTCACCAGGATGGTCGAGCTGCTGCCCGGCGGCACCCTGACCGGCCTGGCCAAGCGCGCCCTGCGCGGCGTGGAGAGCGTCGCGCTGAAGACCCCCGACGACCTCGATGCGGCCAGGGAGCTGATCAAGCGATGAGGATTCCCGACGCCGCCCCCGGGGCGAAGATCCTGGCCTTCGGCCACTACCAGCCGACCAACGTCGTCACCAACGACGACCTGGCCAAGACCATCGAGACCAACGACGAGTGGATCCAGTCGCGGGTCGGCATCAAGGAGCGCAGGGTCGCCCTCGCCAACGAGTCCGAGATCGACATGGCCGTCCAGGCCGGCGGCAAGGCCCTGGCCGGCTCCGGTCTCGCCGCCGCCGACATCGACCTGGTGATCGTGGCCTCCTGCACGCTGGAGTCGCAGATCCCCAACGCCGCCGGGCGGGTAGCCCACCGCCTGGGCATCGAGGCCCCCGGCGCCTTCGACGTCAACGCCGCGTGCGCGGGCTTCTGCTACGCGCTGGCCGCCGCGAGCGCCGCCGTACAGTCCGGGCAGGCCACGAACGTGCTGGTCGTCGGCACGGAGAAGCTGTCGCAGTGGATCGACTGGAACGACAGGGCGACGGCGGTCATCTTCGCCGACGGCGCGGGCGCGGCCGTGGTCACGGCTTCTGACAGCCCCGGCATCGGCCCCGTGGTGTGGGGCAGCGCCGGCGACAAGTACGACGCCATCATCGTCAAGGACCGCGACTCCTTCCTGCACCAGGAAGGACAGACCGTCTTCCGCTGGGCCACCACCGCGCTTCACCCGGTGGCCAAGCAGGCGTGCGAGCGTGCGGGGGTCGACCCCGCCGACCTGGCGGCGTTCGTGCCGCACCAGGCCAACCTGCGCATCATCGAGGCCATCGCCCGCAAGCTCGGCGCCGACAACGCCGTCATCGCGCGCGACATCGTGCTGGCCGGCAACACCTCGGCGGCGTCCATTCCGCTGGCGCTGTCCCGCATGATCGAGCGGGGCGAGGTGCAGTCGGGCCAGCTGGCCCTCCTTCTCGGCTTCGGCGCCGGTCTGACCTACGCCGGCCAGGTCGTCGAGATCCCATAGCTTGTACGGCACGGCCGCTGGTGCGGCCTGCCGTACAAAACCGAAAAGAATCCCAAAGGAGAACTACCGACATGGCAGTCAGCGAGCAGGAGATCCTCGAGGGCCTCGGCAAGATCGTCAACGAGATCACCGGGATCCCGGCGTCCGAGGTCACCCCGGAGAAGAGCTTCGTGGACGACCTCGACATCGACTCCCTGTCCATGGTCGAGATCGCCGTGGCCGCGCAGGACGAGTTCGGCGTCGAGATCCCCGACGACCAGCTCAAGAACCTGAAGACGGTCAAGGACGTCCTCAACTTCATCCAGGCCTGACCTCATCCGGGTCTGAGTCTTCCCTTCTGATCAGCAAGGAGCGTAACCACGTGAGTGCGAACCGGGCACGAGTCGTCGTCACCGGGCTCGGCGCGACGACGCCCCTCGGTGGAGACGTCACCTCGACCTGGTCGGCGCTCCTCGCCGGTCAGTCTGGTGTGCGTAACCTCACCGAGGACTGGGTCGACAGCGTCCCCGTGAAGTTCGCGGGCGTCGCGGCCGTCGACCCGTCCGAGGTGCTGCCGCGGCCCGAGGCCCGCCGTCTCGACCGCAGCGAGCAGTTGGCCCTGGTCGCGGCGCGCGAGGCCTGGCAGCACGCGGGCGCGCCGCAGGTGGCGCCCGAGCGGCTCGGCGTGGTCGTCTCCAGCGGCATCGGCGGCATCACCACGACGCTGTCGGCCTACGACACCTTCAAGGAGAAGGGCTGGAACCGCCTTTCGCCCTTCACCGTGCCGATGCTCATGCCCAACGGTCCCGCCGCGTGGATCGGGCTCGACCTGGGCGCGATGGCAGGGGTGCACGCGACCGTCTCCGCCTGCGCCTCCGGCGCCGAGGCGATCGGCTACGCGATGGACATGATCAGGTCAGGCCGCGCCGACGTCGTCGTGGCCGGCGGCACCGAGGCGGCCATCCACCCGCTCAACATCGCCGCCTTCGCGGCCGCGCGGGCCATGTCGACCCGCAACGACGACCCGCAGGGCGCCTCGCGTCCGTGGGACCGCGACCGCGACGGGTTCGTGCTCGGCGAGGGCGCGGGCATCGTCGTTCTGGAGTCCGAGGAGCACGCCAAGGCACGCGGCGCGAAGATCTACGCCTACGCGGCCGGTGTCGGCTACTCCGCCGACTCCCACCACATCACCCAGCCCGAGCCCGAGGGCAGGGGCATCATCATGGCGATGACCCAGGCGCTCACCGACGCGGGCGTGACTGGCCAGGACGTCAAGCACATCAACGCCCACGGCACCTCCACTCCGGCCGGTGACGTGATCGAGGTGCAGTCGGTGGCCAAGGCCATCGGCACCCACCCGCTGGTCACCTCCACCAAATCCATGACGGGCCACCTGCTGGGCGGCGCCGGCGGCATCGAGTCGGTCTTCACGATCAAGGCTCTCGAAGACCGGATCGTGCCCGCGACCATCAACCTGGTCAACCCCGACGACGGCATCGAGGTGGATCTCGTCCACGGCGAGTCCCGCAAGCTGCCGCAGGGCGACATCGCGGCGGTCAACAACTCGTTCGGGTTCGGCGGCCACAACGTGACCGTCGTCTTCACCACGCACTGAGGGAGCCCAAGATGACCGTGCTCGACAACGGGGTGGTGACCGGCGCCTCTGATGAGACGCCCGTCGATCCCCGCGATCCGATCGTCCGCCTGACCGCGCTGCTCGACGAGGGCTCGCTGCGGCTGATCACTCCCCAGGACAAGAGCGGCGTCCTTGCCGCCATGGGCCGCGTCGAGGGTGTTCCCGTCGTCGCGTTCTGCAGTGACGCCCGCTTCCAGGGCGGCGCGATGGGCAGCGAGGGCTGCGAGCACATCGTGCACGCCTACGACGTGGCCGTCCGCGAGCGGGTGCCGGTCATCGGCGTCTGGCACTCCGGTGGTGCGCGACTGGCCGAAGGCGCCGAGTCGCTGCACGCCGTCGGCCGGGTCTTCGCCGCGATGACCAAGGCGTCCGGCATCGTTCCGCAGCTGTCCGTGGTCGTCGGCCCCGCCGCCGGCGGCGCCGCGTACGGCCCCGCCCTCACCGACATCGTGATCCTCGCCGACCAGGGCCGCATCTTCGTGACCGGCCCCGACGTCGTGCGCAGCGTCACCGGCGAAGACGTCGACAGCGCGGCGCTCGGCGGCCCCGAGCCGCACAGCAAGCGCAGCGGCGTCGTCCACGTCGTCGCCAAGAGCGAGGCCGAGGCGCTGCTCAAGGCGCGCCAGCTGGCCGTGCTGCTCGGCCACCAGGGCAGGGTGCGCACCTCGTCGGTCGAGGAGACCGACTTCTCCACGCTCCTTCCCGAGTCGGCCAGGCGCGCCTACGACGTCAAGCCGCTCGTCAACGGCCTGCTGGACGAGAAGGGCATCGAGCTGCACCCCAAGTGGGCGCCCAACATCGTCACCACGCTCGGCCGCCTGGGCGGCAGGACCGTCGGCGTCATCGCCAACAACCCGATGCGGCTGGGCGGCTGCCTCGACGCCACGTCCGCCGAGAAGGCCGCCCGCTTCGTACGCATGTGTGACGCGTTCGGCGTCCCGCTGGTTGTCCTCGTGGACGTTCCCGGCTACCTGCCGGGCGTCGGCCAGGAGCACGACGGCGTGGTCCGCCGCGGCGCCAAGCTCCTGCACGCCTTCGCCGAGGCTTCCGTGCCCCGCGTCACGCTCGTGACGAGGAAGGCGTACGGCGGCGCGTACATCGCGATGAACTCCCGCGCGCTCGGCGCGACCAAGGTCTTCGCGTGGCCGACGACCCAGGTCGCCGTCATGGGCGCCGTCGCGGCCGTCCGCATCCTCAAGCGCCGTGAGCTCGCTGCCGCTCCCGAGGAGGAGCGGGCCGAGCTGGAGCAGCGCTTGGCCGAGGAGCACGAGAAGCTGTCCGGCGGGCTGCGGCGGGCCCAGGAGATCGGCGTGATCGACGAGGTCATCGACCCGGCGAGCACCCGCGGCGCCATCGCCAAGGTGCTGGCCACGGCGACCCCCGCCAGGGGCGCCCACGGCAACATCCCGCTATAACGACGCGTCGACAGTGCCCCTCCGCCCTTCCGGGGTGGGGGGCACCTGTCGTTCGGGCTCGCGCACGCAACAGCCCGTGAGCCGGTGCGCGGCTCGCGGGCCGGAGGGGGAGGTGGGTGTCAGACGGCGGCGTGCAGCCAGCGGACCGGCGCGCCGTCGCCCGCGTAGCGGAAGGGCTCGAGCTCCTCGTCCCACGGCTTGCCGAGCATCTTGTCCAGCTCGTCCTCCAGGACGCACCGCCCCTGGGCGGCCATGAGCATGACCGCGCGCAGGCGGTCTTCGGGGATCATGATGTCGCCGGCCGCCCCGATCACGGCAGTGAAGGCGCCGAGCGTCGGCGTGTAGGCGTGCCTGGAGCCGTCGACGCCGGGCGAGCCGTCCTCGGTAATCTCGAAGCGGATGCGCTGCCAGCCCATGAGCGAGGAGGTGATGGCCGCGGCGATGCCCGGGCGTCCTTCCCACTCGGCCTGCGCGCGCACGACGTTCGGCGCGGCCGGTTGGGGCGTCCACGTCAGGTCTACGGGCACGCCAAGGACACCCGCGACTGCCCATTCGATATGAGGGCACAGCGCGGGCTGAGCCGAGTGGACGTACAGCACGCCACGAGCAGACACCGGACCTCCCGTTTCGGTACGAGGTGCGCCTTCCCCAACGGCCTCGTCCCGGGATGATCACAAGTGACTAGGGAGAGACTACCGTCGGTCGCCGTCCGGTGCTAGAGGGGGGCTATACCAAGATGTTGCGGCTGTGGCATGTGACGCCTGGCCCGGCGCGGAAAGATACCGGCCATGGACATCCAAGCCGTCGGCGCGGCGCTCATCCGACCGGGCCAGATCCTCACCGATCGGGGCGCCATGTCGGCCGCCGCGCAGTGGACACAGGCGGTGGCCGAGGCCGACGGCGTCTTCCGCATCAGGCTCACGCCGGGCGTCGACCCGTGCGAGATCGCGCTGCGGTTGCGGGAGGAGGGCTTCCGCGCCTCGCCCAACCACGTGCTGGCCGGTCAGCCGCTGTGGTTCGGGGGGCCTGCCTCCAGGCCGTTCCCCTCCGAGCCGGTCGAGGCGCCCTCCGGCGAGGGCACGCCGGCGACGGTCGGCGTGCTCGACACCGGGATCGCCGACCACCCCTGGTGGTCGGGCAGCGACTGGTACGGCAGGCTCGGCCCCGAGACCGTCGACCGGCCCAACGACGACGGCAACGGCGGCGGCAGGCTCGCCCAGCAGGCCGGGCACGGCACGTTCATCGCGGGGCTCATCCAGCGCCGCGCCCCCGGCAGCGTGCTGCGCGTGGCCAGGGTGCTCGGCGCCGACGGCCTCGGCGACGAGGCGGGCCTGCTGCGCGCGCTCAACCGGCTGCGCGACAATCCGCCCCAGGTGCTCAACCTCTCGCTCGGCTGCCACACCTTCGACGACAAGCCCTCCAGCCTGGTCGCCGACGCGCTGGCCACCCTGCCCGGCACGGTGACGGTGGCCTGCGCCGGCAACACCGCCTCCGACCGGCCGTTCTGGCCCGCCGCGCTGCCGGGGGTCGTGGGGGTGGGTGGCCTCGACGCCGCGGAGGAGCGCAGGGCGCCGTTCTCCGCCTTCGGCCCGTGGGTGGACGCATGGGCCAGGAGCGAGTGGCTGACCAGCGCGTTCCTCGAATGGGGCGAGTTCGGCGGCTACGCGCACTGGAGCGGCACGTCGTTCGCCGCCGCGCTGGTGTCGGGCGCCTTCGCCGCGGCGCCGTCGGCGCGAGCGGCCGCCGACCTCCCCGGTGCACGGGAAATTGCTGATCTCCGAGTTGTCGTCCCCGCGGGTCTGTAGAGTTTACGCTCAGTCCTCGTCTCACTACGAGGAGGTAATGTGAGCGATCCCCGTCTCCCAGAGGAGCTGCTGAAAGCGGCTGCCGACGGCGACCACTCCGCATGGGCCGGCCTCGAGGACAGGTTCGGGCAGCGGATGTGGTCGGTCGCTCGCGCGTGTGGGTTGAACGAAGCCGACACCGCCGACGCCGTGCAGGGCGCATGGTTGCGGCTTCTTGAGCACCTTCACTCGATCAGGGACCCTGCGAGCGTCGGCGCCTGGCTGGCCACGGCCGCCAGGCGTGAGGCGCTCCAGATCAGGAGAAGAGGGAAGGGGAATCACCCTCATCTCTGCCTTCCCGAAGGCGGTCCCATCGATCCCGACCCGGCGTCGGCCGTCCTCGAGGCCGACGCGGGACGTCTGCTCTGGCAGGCGGTGGCTGATCTGCACGAGCCATGCAGGACCCTGCTCCGCCTGATGGTCACCGTTCCCGAGGTGGGAACGCACCAGATGGCGGTCCGGCTGGGCGTGCCGGTCGGCAGCGTGGGCCCAACGCGCCTGCGCTGCCTGCAGAAGTTGCGCACCCGAATCTCACTAGAGGAAGCGGTGCCATGAGTGGCGACGAGTATCTCCTGGCCGCGCTCCGCATCGCCGCGGGGCACGACCAGATTCCCGCCCACGTCTCGGCCGCCGCCCGTGACGCGTACTCCCTCCGGCTGGCCCAGGTGGTCACCGCCGGTCCCGTGGAGAGCGCGGCCACGAGGGGCACTCGTGACGCGGACGGGCAGCGCATGGTCAGGTTCGCCACGGCGGACCTTTCCTTCGATCTGGAGGTGACCATCGGAGATGGTCTCATCGATGTGGCAGGGCGGGTGTCCCCTCATCCTGGTGACGGGGCCACGATAGACATCCGCACCCCACATCTCACCGTCTCTCGCGACCTGCGGGAGACCGGCCAGTTCGCGGCGACAGGGCTGCCGCCGGGCTGGTTCAGCGTGGTCTGCCACCGGCCGGGGCTCACCCCTGTGGCCACTGGTTGGGTGCGGATCCGCCTGTGACGACAAGGCTGGTCGCGATGGCGGAGGACGCGGTCCTCCAGTCCGGTATCGACCCTGCGCGAGCGCTTGCCAACGCTCGCGCCATTCACGCCGCCGCCAAGGGGATGGGCGCCGTCGAACCAGCCGTCGTCGCTCTACGCGCCATGGCGCTGGCCTCCAGGGAACTGGGCGACCTGGAGGCCAGCGAACGACACCTTCGCCAGGCGATCGCCACGGGCGGCGCACCCGCCGATCGCCTGGCGCAGGCCAGATTGTCCCTGGTGACCGTCCGCACGCAGCGCGGTCACCCCTTACAGGCGCTGCGCATCGCCGCGATGGCCTGGGCCTACCTGTCCCCTCTCGACCGCGCCAAGCTCGACACGCAGCGGGCGGTGGCGCTGGCCCATCTGGGCCGCTACCAGGAGGCCGTGGCCTCCTGCGACCGCGCGGTCGCCGTGCTGGCCGAGGCGCCGGGCACCGTCGACGACCAGCGCTTCCTGGCCGGTGGGCTGCTCAACAGAGGTCTGGTGCACGCCTACCAGAGCCGGTGGCGGCAGGCCACCGCCGACATCGCCGCGTGCCTGCGGCTGGCCCAGAGTGCCGGGCTGGCCCACCTGGCCCGCCTCGCCGCCGCCAACCTGCCCTTTCTCGCGGTACGGCAGGGCGACGTGCCCGCGGCGTTCGCCCACTACCGGGCCTGCGAGGACACGCTGTTCGGCTTTCCCGAACGGCTGGCCACGATGCGCGCCGACTTCGCCGGGGCGTTGCTGGCCGCCCAGTTGCCCGGCGAGGCGAGGGCCATGCTCAGCCTCGCCGTACCCGAGCTCGAAGCGGCGGGCGCGCAGGCGGCGCTGGCCGATGCCAGGCTGTTGCTGGCCCAGGTGGAGCTGCTGACCGGCGATGCCCGCCAGGCGCTGGCCGTGGCCCGAAGGGCCGAGGCCGAGCTGTGCGCCCACGGCCGTGAGAGCGCCGCGCCGCTGGCGGCCGAGGTCGCCCTGCGCGCCAGGCTCGTGCTCGAACCGCCGTCGCCCGGCCTGCTGGCCGAGCTGCTGGCGTGCGCGCACGAGCTGGCCGCCTGCGCCTACCCGGCGGGCGCGGCCGCGCTGCGGCTGACGGCGGCGGAGCTGGCGCTGGCCGTCGGCGACACCGCGACGGCCACGGCCCAGCTCACCCTGCTCGACCCGCGCTCGGCCGCCGCGCCCGCGCGGGAGGCGCGCCGCCTGGCGCCCCTCCTCGACGCGCCCACGCTGGCCACGCGGCGGCTGACCAGGCTGGCCTCCGCGCAGCAGGCCGCGCACCTGGCCGATGACGACGACCACGACGAGGTGCCCTCCCTGGTGCGCTGGCACGCTGCGGCGCTGCTGGCCGGGGTCAGCGACGACCACGAGGGCGCGTTCGGCGCGGTGCTGCGGGGCCTGGCCGACCTGGGCGCCGACGCCGAACGGTTCGACGATCCCTCGCTGAGGGCGCACCGGGTGCGGGCTGGGCTGCGCCTGGCCTCGTACGGGCTGGGCCTGGCAATCTCGCGCGGCGGGCCTGAGACGGTGTTCGGGTGGGCCGAACGCTGGCGGGCCGTCTCCGGCGGGCGACCCTCCGCCCCCGCGCTCGCCGCCGTGATGGCGGCGCTGGGTGGGGCGGCGCTGGTGGAGTTCCTGTGCCACGACGACGCGCTGCTGGCCGTGGTGATCACCTCGTCGGGATGCGAGCTACGGCGGGTCGCCGACACCGCGAGCCTCGCCGAGGCGGTCATCAGGCTGCGGTACGGCCTGCGCCGCGCCAGCCTCGGCGACGGCGCGGGCGATCATCAGGATCTCGTCACGGCCGAGGCGTCCTCGCTGGAGCGCCTGCTGCTCGGGCCGGTCGCCGATCTGGTGGGCGATCGGCCGCTGGTGATCGTGCCCGCCGGGCCGTTGCACACGTTGCCGTGGTCGGTGCTGCCGCTCCTGCGCGCTCGCCCCGTGAGCGTCGCGCCGAGCGCTGCCGCCTGGCTGTCGGCCCGCGCCCGCCTGGCCGGACCGTTCGAGACCGACGCCTCATGCGGTGAGCCGCTCGGAGCTGCCGCCTACGCCCGACGCGGTGAGCCGCTCGTGGTGGCGGCGGCCGGGCCGGGGCTGGAACACGCCGAGGAGGAGGTGCGGCGGGTGCTGGCCGCCTACCGGCGCGCCGAGCGGGTGCCCGCCCGCACCGCCGCCGTGTCCGGCGCCCTCACCAGGGCGGACGTACTCCACCTGGCCGCCCACGGCACGTTCTGCTCCCACAGCCCGCTGCTGTCGAGCATCGAGCTGGAGGACGGGCCGCTGATGGCCTACGACCTGCTGCCCGTGTCCATGCCGCCGAGCCTGGTCGTCCTGTCAGCGTGCGACTCGGGGATGGCGCGGGTGCCCGCCGAGGGCGCGCCGCTCGGCCTGGCCGGCACGTTCCTCTCGCAGGGCGCCTCGTGCGTGGTCGCGGGGCTGATCCCGGTGCCCGACGAGGAGGCGCTGGCGGTGATGACGGTCTTCCACGAGCGGCTGGCCGCCGGTGGGGCTCCGGCCTCGGCGCTGGCGGAGGCCGCCGACGCGACGGGGGTGCTCGGGTTCACCTGTTTCGGCGCAGGCGAGCACCCCGTCGTCGCCCGAGAGGCACCCCCGGACTCCGCTCGTCTCCCTTGACGTCCTCCCCCGCCTGAAGGCGAGGGATTCCAACTCCCGACCTTGCGGTCCGGGTCAGCCGGTGGCGATGGGGCGGGCGGGGTCGCTGATCCAGTGGGACCACGAGCCGACGTAGAGCGCCGCGGGGACGCCCGCCAGCTCCAGCGCCAGCACCTCGTGCGCCGCGGTGACGCCCGACCCGCAGTAGGCGCCCACCTCGGCCCCCTCCACCGCGCCGAGGGCGGCGAAGCGGGCGCGCAGCGCGGCCGGGTCGAGGAAGCGGCCGTCGGGCCCGACGTTCTGGTCGGTGGGCGCGCTGACCGCGCCGGGGATGTGCCCCGCCACCGGGTCGATCGGCTCCACCTCGCCGCGGTAGCGTTCGGCCGCGCGGGCGTCCACCAGCACGCCGGTGCCCGCGAGCTCGGCCGCCTGCTCGGCGGTCAGCATGGGCATGCCGCCCGGCCTGGCCGTGAAGTCGCCCGTCACGCTCGGCTCGTCCTTGGAGACGGGCAGTCCCGCCTCGGTCCACGCGCGGAAGCCGCCGTCCAGCACCCTGACGTCTTCGTGCCCGAAGTAGCGCAGTGTCCACCAGGCCCTGGCCGCGGCCATGGAGTTGGCCTCGTCGTAGACGACCACGGGACGGGAGCCGCTGACGCCGAGCCTGCGCATCGCGGCGGTGAACGCCTCGGCCGACGGCAGCGGGTGACGTCCGCCGCCGTTGGCCGGCGCGGCCAGGTCGGCGTCGAGGTCGCAGAAGACGGCGCCGGGCACGTGGCCCTCGGCGTACGACTCGCGCCCCGGCGGGCCGCCCAGCCGGTAGCGCACGTCGAGCACGCTGGCTCCCTCCATCGCGGCCAGCTCCGCCGGGTTGATCAGGGTCATCGGGTGGATACCTCCAGTAGTGGGATGTGCTGCTCGGCGGCAGTGAGCGAGCCGTGGTAGCCGGTGAAGACCGCCTCGACCGGATGGGTCTCAGAGGCGAGGATGACACAGTCGGCGTACGGCACGGCGACGACGTCGCCGATTCTGCCCAGCCATTCGCTTCGCACACCCGGGCCGAACCAGCCGGACTCGACCGCCTCCTGCCTGGAGACGACCCACGCCTTGCTCTCCAGCAGTTCGCGCCACGTCTCCAGTACGGCGGGGGCGGCGCCCGGCTCGGTGTAGACGTGCCTGGCCCTGGCCTCCCCGCCGAACATCCGCACGCCCGCGCTGAGCTCGGGCGTGGCCTGGGCGTCGATCTTCTCCTCGGCGTTGACCATGCCGTGGTCGGCCGTGACGTACAGTGCAGAGCCGGACGGCAGCCCCTCGGCCAGCCGTTCCGCCATCCTGTCGACGATCTCCAACTGGTCGAGCCACTGCGGGGTGCCCCAGCCCACCAGGTGGCCCGTGGCGTCGAGGTCGCCGTAGTAGACGGTGACGTGGGCGCGTGGGGAAGCCTCCATGGCGCGCCGTACCCCGGCCACCCGCTCGTCCACGGTGTCGGCGGGCACGTAGCGGACGCCCCGGTAGACGGCGTCGGTCAGCCCCGTCCCCTCGAACGCGGCGGGCGCCACGTAGCTGGCCTCGATGCCGGCCCTGGCCGCGCGCTGGTAGACGGTCTCGGCCGGTTGCCAGCTCAGTGGGTCCATGGGCGGCATGCCCTTGGGCAGGCTCCAGCGCAGGCAGTTGAACAGGTGGTCGTGTCCAGGGACGGCCAGCGTCAGGCCCAGCATGCCGTGCTCGCCCGGCGGCAGGCCGGTGCCGAGCGTGCACAGGCTGGTCACCGTGGTGGCGGGGAAGCCGGCGGTGAGCGCCGCCCTGGCCCTGGTGGAGGCGAGGAAGGGGGCGCGGTCGGCGTGCGCGTCCAGGAGCCTGGCGCCGAGGCCGTCGACCACGAACACGCAGACCCTGTCGGCGGGCTCCAGCCCCAGCACGTTGGCCTCGGCCGGGGCCGCGCCGAGCGCGGCCAGCAGGGAGCCCGGCAGGTCGGCGAGGGAGGCGTCGCCGTAGGCGGGCACCAGGGGCGCGTGGTCGTACGGCGTGGCCCGGTTGTGGTCCATCAAGCACCTCGCTCGCCTCGCGTGGATGTCAGCAACCGTTCTAAGCGGCCGCCTCGCGGTAGGGGGCAGGCCACCACGTCAGGCTCCCACGGGTGGGAGCCCCCCGGTACCCCATGCCCCCTGGAACCAGGGCACGTCGCGCCGGTCCGACGGATCGCGAAGGACCGAGGAGCCGGAGTGGCGCGGGGAGCAGCCCCGACGCCCGTGGCGAAACTGCGGTAGGCCCAGCCCAGCCCAGCACGGAACGGCGCGGTGGTCCGGTGGAGCGTGCGGGGCAGGGGTCGGGGCTGGGGGGAGGGGCTGGGGTGGTCAGGTGGTGGCGCGGGCGGTGGCCTCGGACAGGGACTTGGCGAAGGCGAGCACGTGGCCCACCGCCTCGGGGCCGTCGGCGGCCTCGCTGACGCGCAGCGACAGGTCGTCGGCGGTGATCGCGCCGGTGTAGCCGTGGTCGGCCTCGCAGTTCTCGTCGCCGCAGGTGGCGGGTTCGAGGTCGACGTGGGAGATGGCGCCCCATCCGATGGTGAGCGTGACCTCGGTCGGGGGCACGCCGGGAACGTAGGACGCGGGGTCGGGCACGACCCTGGTCACCGCGACCGACTGGACGCGGGCCAGCCGTACCGCCTCGGTGGTGGTGGAGGCGTGCGAGGCCGAGACGCCCTCGGCGGGCGGGTGCTCGTCGGTGTGGCAGACCAGCAGCCGGGTGCCCGTCAGGACCAGGACCGTGACGTGCCTGCGCACCTCCATGGCCGGGTCGAACGTGGCCTCGTGGTGCACCACGTAGGCGGTCACCGCCTCCTTGCCCAGCGCGGATTCGACCGCATCGGTGACGAGGTCGGGATAGTAGCCGCTGCGCTCGATCGCTTCACGCAGGCCCGCGGCTGAGACTCGGGTTTCCCTCATGGCATCCATCCTGCCAGCCCTTGGGGCAGCGCTCACACTCGCAGCGACAAACCACGACATATCCGGATCATTGGCTATTAATAGAAATGGCGAATTATTGCGAGTATTCGCGATTGAAATGGCGGGGAAGAATTCCGCGACGGTTCAGGCCAGGCGGCGGGGGCCGCCGTCGCGCCGCGGGCCCTCAGGACTCCTGAGTACGGCACGCGCGCCCAGCACGAGCACCTCCGACTCCCCCACGAGCACCGGATCGAGGTCGAGCCTCGACACCTCCGGCAGGTCGTTGGCCAGCCGGCCCACCCTGACCAGCAGCTCCTCCAGCGCGCCGACCGCGACCGGTGGGTAACCGTACTCGCCGAACAGCAGCGGCGCGGCCCGTACCGAGCGCACCAGGCCCGCGGCGTCCTCGGCCGTCAGCGGGGCGAGGCGGAAGCCGCGGTCACGCAGCAGCCTGGCGGTCACCTCGCCGAGCCCGAAGGAGACGACGGGGCCGAAGGCGGGGTCCTCCAGCACGTTCACGACGGTCGGGACCGCCGGTTGCGGCGCCATCCGCTGCACGGCGAGGACCACGTCGGCGCCGAGCTGGCCCGCGAGGTCGGCGTAGGCGTGGCGGACGGCGGCGGCCGAGGTGAGCCCCAGCCGTACGGTGCCCGCGCGCTTGGCGGCCTCGGGGTCGGCGGCCTTGAGCACGACCGGCCACCCGAGGCGTTCGGCGGCGGCGACGGCCTCCTCGGGCGTGGCGACGACCTCGGCGGGCCAGACGGTGAGGCCGTAGCAGGCCAGCAGCTCCGTCGCGTCGATCTCGACAGGACCGACGCCGACACTGTCGACCGGCTCGGGAGCGACTGCAGGCTCCGAGACGGCGGGCCGGATGCTGCCGGCCTGGTCCGGGATGGCAGCCGGGCCGGTGCCCTCGGTCGCCTCCAGGGCGGGCGGGGGCGCGGCGGTGGCCTGGTCAGGGACGGCAGCGCGGGCGGCGGCTGCGAGGGTGGTCTCGACGATGGCGCGGGCGGCCTCGGTGTCGAGGTGGTCGAGCTCGGGCGGCGCCCCGTGGGGCTGCTTGCGCCAGAGCGCGTACCTGACGACGTGGGCCAGCGCCCGCACCGCCTCCTCGGGCGCCGCGTACGACGGCACCGAGCCGCGCTCGGGCAGCGCGTCAGGGTCGGTGCGCAGCTCGGGCGGCATCCCGAGCTGGCCCTCGAACGTCGCGAGCACGGGCTTGCCCGCCTCCCGTGACACCCGTACCAGCTCGGCCGCCACCGACCTGGCGTCGCCCGGGATGGGCGGCATGTAGATCACCACGGCCGCGTCGACGTCGGGATCGGCCAGGACGCCCGCCAGAGCCGTACCGAACTCGGCAGCCCCGGCTGTCGCGCCCAGGTTCACCGGCGGCCGGGGCTCCAGTTCGGCGCTGACGCAGGCGTCGACGGCCAGCAGGCCGAGCGCGTCGGAGTTGCTGACCAGGCCGACGCGCGGCCCTGCGGGCAGCGGCTGGCAGGCCAGGAGCTGGCCGACGTCGAACAGCTGGATGAGGTCGTCGACCCTGATCACGCCGGCCTGCTCGAACAGCGAGCTGAGCGCGCTGTCCTGCAGGCGCAGCGCGGAGGCGGAGTGGCCGATGGGCACACCCTGGGTGGTGCCGCCGCTCTTGACCACCACGATCGGCTTGCCACGCGAGATGCGCCTGGCCAGGCGGGTGAACTTGCGCGGGTTTCCGAGCGACTCCAGGTAGAGCAGGATGACCTCGGTCGCCTCGTCCTCCTCCCAGTACTGCAGCAGGTCGTTGCCCGACACGTCGGCCCTGTTGCCTGCGGAGACGAAGCTGGAGATGCCGATGCCGCGCTGGGCCACCCGTTGCAGCAGGGCGGTGCCGAGCGCGCCCGACTGGCTGAAGAAGCCGACCCTGCCCCTGCCGGGGACGGTGGCCGCGAGCGTGGCGTTCAGCCGTACGGAAGGATCGGTGTTGGCGATGCCGAGGCAGTTGGGCCCGACCACGCGCAGGCCGTACGCGCGGGCGATGCGGGCCAGCTCGTCCTGGCGCGCGCGCCCCTTCGACCCCGTCTCGCCGAACCCCGACGAGACCACGACCAGCCCGCGCACGCCCTTCTCCGCGCACTCCTTGACCACGTCGATCACGCTGTCGGCCGGTACGGCCAGCACCGCGAGATCGACCTCGCCGTCGATGTCCTTGACGCTCGGGTAGGCTCGCACGCCCGCCACCGCCCGCACCTCGCGGTGGACGGGGTAGACGGGCCCGGTGAAGTCGGCGGCCAGCAGGTTGCGCAGCACGGTCTGGCCGACGCCGCCGGGCTCGCGTGAG
The DNA here is from genome assembly GCF_042754765.1 of Nonomuraea sp. NPDC059194. Taxonomy (NCBI): domain Bacteria; kingdom Bacillati; phylum Actinomycetota; class Actinomycetes; order Streptosporangiales; family Streptosporangiaceae; genus Nonomuraea; species Nonomuraea sp. NPDC059194. The sequence continues at coordinate 40,760 of NZ_JBHZBH010000047.1, forward strand.
GCGCCGATGACCGCGACCGAGCCTGGCGTGAGCAGCCTGGCGATCGAGCGGGCCTCCGCACGGTGCTCGCGCGAGGCGGTCACCTCGGCCGAGGTCTCGGTGGGGGTCAGGTCGAGCGTCATGCGGACCACGCCGTCGGCGAAGCGGCTCTGCGCGGTGTAGCCGACCTGGCGCAGGACGCCCATCATCCGCATGTTGGCGGGCAGCACGTCGGCGATGAAGGTCTCGATGCCGCGCTCGCGGGCGGTGGCGGCCAGGTGCTCCAGCATGACGGAGGCCACGCCCCTGCCCTGGTGGGCGTCCTCGACGAGGAAGGCGACCTCGGCCTCGGCGGGATCGACCCTGTCGTAGCGGACGACGGCCACCATCTCGGTGCCGATGGTGGCGATGAGGGCGACCCTGTCGACGTAGTCGACGTTGGTGAAGAAGGCCACTTCCTTGTCGGACAGCCTGGGCCTGGGCCCGAAGTAGCGGAAGTAGATCGACTCGGCCGACAGCCTGGAGTAGAACGCGCGCAGCCGGTCGGCGTCGGCGGGCCTGATCGGGCGCACGTGCGCGGTGCCTCCGTCGGCCAGGACGACGTCCGCCTCCCAATGGGCCGGATATTGGGTTGCCTCCACAGTCCCGAGCGTAGACCCGCGCCCCACGTGCGGCGTCCGTTGGGCAACGCTTGTGCATCGACTATGGACGCGTGTCCGGTGTATGCCCCACGAGCAGGCCTGAAGCTGTTAAGTTTTTCGGCGTCAGGCGCGAAGGATTGCAGCAAGGCGGTGACATCATGACGCGGGTCGTGGTGGTGGGCGATCTCATGACCGATGCGGTCGCGCGCGCCCGCTACGCGCTGGCCAGGGCGAGCGACACTCCGGCGATCGTGACCATGCACGGTGGCGGTTCCGGAGCCAACATCGCCTCGTGGCTGGCCGTCGAAGGCGCGGAGGTCGCGTTCATCGGCCGCCGTGGCGCCGACATCACCGGACGTAACCGCGACATGGAGCTCATGGGCTACGGCGTCGACGCCAGGCTCGTGATGGATCCCGAGCGTCCGACGGGCACGTGCGTGGTGCTCGTCACGCACAAGGGCGAGCGGACCATGCTGTCCGACCCCGGCGCCAACGCCGCGCTGTCGCCCGAAGACCTGCCGCGCGACCTGTTCAACTCGGGCGGCCACCTCCACCTGTCCGGCTACACGCTGATCAACGAGGGCTCCCGAGAGGCGGGGCTGGCCGCGCTCGAGATGGCCCGCAGGTCCGGCATGTCGATCTCGGTCGACTGCTCCTCCTCCGCGCCGCTGGAGCGCACCGGCGCCGAGCCGTTCCTGGAGTGGACCAACGGCGCCAAGCTGCTGTTCGCCAACGCCGACCAGGCCAAGGTGCTGACCGGGCGGGACGACCCCGAGGCGGCCGTCAAGGTGCTCACGGCGTGGTTCCCGCAGGTCGTCATCAAGCTGAACGTCGAGGGCGCCCTCTGGTACACCAACGGCAGGCCCGAGCCCGTCAGGGTCGCCGCCGACCCGGTCGACAGGGTGGTCGACGGCACCGGCGCGGGCGACGCGTTCACCGCGGGGTTCCTGCCGGAGTGGCTGGCCGGCAAGCCGCCCGCCGAGGCGCTGACGGCGGGCTGCCGCCTGGCCGCCAAGGCGATCTCGCATCTCGGGGCTCGCCCCCGCCTCTAGCGCGCCCTATGGTGGAAACTCCCCGCTGTCGCGATCAGGGAGTGTGAAGAGCTCGCGTGCGTCCGTTACGGCCAGGCGACCCTCATGCGGTGGGCGCCTACCAGGTCACCGGCTTTCTCGGAGAGGGTGGTCAGGGCAGCGTCTACCGCGGCTTCGCGCCCTCGGGCGAACCGGTCGCGATCAAGATGCTGCACGCCAGGTTCGCCGACGACGTCTCGGCGGTGCGGCGCTTCAGGCGGGAGGCCGAGGCAGCGCGCAGGGTGGCGTGCGGCCACCGGACAGCTGCGGCAGGATCTCCTTCACCGTGATGACCAGGGACGGCCCGACAGACATCTCCGCGGGAAACGCGATCCGCGACAGTCTCGCGGCCGTGGGGATCGAGGTCACCGTGAAGAACGTCTCCCTGATGGAGGAGATCGACGAGCTCGGCAACCCCGCGGCGCTCACCAAGCAGAAGATCGGGCTGGTGATGCGGCGGTGGATGCCCGACTGGCCGGACCCCGACCCGATGCTGACGCCGCTGATCGACAGCAGGGAGATCATCGAGGACGGGTTCTCCCCCAACCTGGGAGTGCGCCTCGCGCAGGCCGACGAGCTCATCGACGCGGCGCGCAGCACGCTCGACCCGCAGGAGCGGACCCGGACGTGGCGGGAGGCGGAACAGCTGGTGCTGGAGCAGGGGTTGATGCTGCCGCTGCTGTGGTCCAAGGCAGGCTTGGTCCGGGGTGCCGGGGCGACGAACGTGCACGTCAGCAGCGCCTACCACCAGTACGACGTGACGACGATGGGCGTCACCCCCTGAGAGGCGCCGCTCAGGAGGTGGTGGCCAGGGCGAGGGGCAGGACGGCCGGCGCGCCCGCGTGCCGCACCAGGGCGGCGGCGAGCGTCATCGTCCACCCGGTGTCGACCCGGTCGTCGATCAGCAGGACGGGCCCGCCGCACTGCGCGATCGCCACCCCCAACTCCTTGGGCATGGCCAGCGTGCCCCTGATCGCCTGCACCCGCTTGGCGCTGTTGAACTGTCGGCCGGGCGACCCGGCCCGATAGCCCAGCTCGCCCAGGTAGGTCAGCCTGCCCACCTGCGCCAGCCGTTCGGCGAACCCTCTGACCAGCAACGGCCGCGCCTGCGACGGCACGTTGACCACCCCGACGGGCCGCTGCTTCCACTCCCACGCGGCCAGCACCTGGACGACCGCCTTGAACATGTCGTCGGCCATCGGCGCGTCGGGCGCGTTGAACAGCTCGCGCAGCCGGTTGCCCCAGCCGATGTCGGTCAGCCTGCCCAGCGCCCTGCCGGGCTCGGCGCCGAGCTCGGGCTTGATGCGCCCGGACAGGTCGGCCAGGCCCGTCGGCCACTGCCTGCGCGCCTCCACCTCGACGCCCGGCCTGGTGAGCGTCTGCCTGGCGTTCTCCACCGCCGCCGCCGCGATCTGCGGCGAACGGTGGCTGCCCGTGCAGTTGTCGCACCGCCCGCACGGGGCCGCCGCCTCGTCGTCGAGCCGCCTGCGCAGGTATTCCTCCCTGCACTCGGTCGTGGTGAGATAGCCGAGCATGGCCTCCTGCTCGGACCCGCGCTCGGCGGCGATGCGGGAGTAGCGCTCGCTGTCGTAGGCCCACTCCTCGCCGGTGGCCGTCCAGCCGCCCTTGACCCTGCGGGCCGCGCCGTCGACGTCAAGGACCTTGAGCATCATCTCCAGGCGGCTGCGGCTGAGGTCGACGACCGTTTCGAGGGCCTGGGTGGACATCACGCCGCCCTGCTCCAGCGCCTGGAGGGTGGCCCGCACGACCGGCTCGGGCGGGAAGGCGAGCGAGGTGAAGTACGCCCAGATGTCGCGGTCTTCGGTGCCCGGCAGCAGAATGACCTCGGCCCGCTCCACGCCGCGACCGGCGCGGCCGACCTGCTGGTAGTAGGCGACCGGCGACTGCGGCGCGCCGACGTGGATGACGAAGCCCAGGTCGGGCTTGTCGAAGCCCATCCCGAGCGCGCTGGTGGCCACCAGCGCCTTGATCTTGTTGTTGAGCAGGGCCTCTTCCGCGGCCAGCCGCTCGGCGGGGTCGGTCTGGCCGGAGTAGGCGGCCACCTCGTGACCCTGCTCGCGCAGGTAGCCGGCGATCTCGTGGGCGGCGGCGACCGTGAGGGTGTAGACGATGCCGGAGCCCGGCAGCTCGTGGAGGGTCTGGGCGAGCCAGGCCAGGCGCTGCTCGGCGGTGGCCAGCCGGACGACCGACAGGTGGAGGCTGTCGCGCTCCAGCGGCCCGCGCAGGACGAGGGTGTCGTCGCCGCCGAGCTGCTCGGCCACGTCGCGGGTGACGCGCGCGTTGGCGGTGGCGGTGGTGGCGAGCACGGGGATGCCGGGCGGCAGCTCCTCGAACAGGGTCGCCAGCCTGCGGTAGTCGGGACGGAAGTCGTGGCCCCAGTCGGAGATGCAGTGGGCCTCGTCGACGACCACGAGCCCGGCGCTCTCGGCCAGCTCGGGCAGCACGTTGTCGCGGAAGTCGGGGTTGTTGAGCCGCTCGGGGCTGACCAGCAGCACGTCGACCAGGCCCTCGGCGACGCGCCCGTAGATCTCCTCCCACGCCTCCGGATTGGCGGAGTTGATGGTGACGGCGCGGATGCCGGCGCGCTCGGCGGCGGCGATCTGGTTGCGCATCAGGGCCAGCAGCGGGGAGACGATGACGGTCGGGCCCTCTCCCAGCTCCCTCAGCAGCGCGGTGGCCACGAAGTAGACGGCCGACTTGCCCCAGCCGGTGCGCTGCACGACCAGCACCCTGCGCCGGTCGACGACGAGCGCCTCGATCGCCGACCACTGGTCGTCACGCAGCCGCGCGTGATCGCCCGCAAGAGCGCGGAGGTGGGCTTCGGCTTCTTCCCGCATCATCGCGACGGCTTCAGTCATGTGCTCTTTGTTACCAGGTCCCGCCGACGAATTCTGCCACGAGCGGTGTTATGCGGTGGGCCAGGCGCTCTCCGGGCGGTCTTCCGGGCCGCGCTCGGGACGCGCCCGCTCGCGGCCCGGCGGAGGTCAGGCGGGGTCGGCGTGCTCGGGGAAGGCGTTGACGGTGACGCGGTGCATGCGGCGCCGCTCGGTGTAGTCGGCGACGGCGTAGTGCTGGGTGGACCGGTTGTCCCAGAAGGCCAGCGTGCCGGGCCGCCACTTCAGCCGCACCTGGTACTCGGGCGAGCGGATGTGGTCGATCAGCAGGGGCAGCAGCGCCTCGTTCTCCCTGTCGGTGAGGCCGACCAGGCGGGTGGTGGACGAGCGGTTGACGAACAGCGCCTTGCGTCCCGTCTCGGCGTGGGTACGGACCACGGGCCGCACCAATGGCGGCCACTTGGCCTGGACCTCGGCCAGGTCGAAGGGGTGGCCCTTGGAGATGGCCTTCTTCATCGAGGCCGTGATGTCATGCACGGCCGTCAGCTCGTCGCACAGGCGTTGCAGCGGCGGCGAGAGGGTCTCGTAGGCGAGGTAGGTGTTGGCCCAGAGCGTGTCGCCGCCGACGCTCGGCAGCTGGACGCACCGCAGCAGCGAGCCCATCGGGGGGATCGGCTCGAAGGTGTTGTCGCTGTGCCACTCGTCGCCGCCCTCGCCCTTGGGGTCGGTCTGGTCGAGCACGTGGATGGGGCTGGCGCCGTCCTTCTTGAAGGCGGGGTGGTTGAGCGTGCCGAAGTTCAGCGCGAACTGCAGGTGCTGGTCGTCGTCGATGTGCTGGTCGCGGAAGAAGAGCACGAGGTGGTCGAGTAGGCCCTGTCTGAGGGTGGCGACCTCCTCAGGCGAGAGCGGTTTGCGCAGGTCGACGCCGGTGACCTCGGCGCCGATGTGCCTGGTCACCGGATGGAACTCGATCATGACGCCTCCAGGGGTCTCCTCTCCACGGAACGTACTTGCCAAGCAATTGCTTGGTCAAGTCGCAGATCAGACCGTGGTCTGATGTGCGCCGATCGGGAAGCCGGGAGCCTGGTCGGCATGATCACACACCTCGCGCTGACCCTCGCGCTGCTGGGCCCCACACCGTCGGCCCCACCTACCGCCGCGAAGAAGGTGGAGATCTCGGAGGTGAGCGTGCCCGTCGACTGGGACAAGCCCGGCGGGCGCATGATCACCCTCAGGGTCGGACGGCTGCCCGCCACGGGCCGGGCCGAAGGCTCGGTGCTGATCGCCTACGGCGGCCCCGGCGCGCCGGGCATCTTTCTCACCGAGAGCATGCCCCACATGTGGGCCAAGCTGCGCGAGCGCATGAACATCGTCACGTGGGACACCCGCGGCTACGGCAAGCAGGTCAACGGCACCAGCACCGCGCTGCCGTGCACGTGGACGCGGGTGCCGATCCCCGCCTTCCCCGAGGACGACGCCGACTTCGCCAGGCTCACCGACCTCAACCGGGGTCTGGCCGAGCCCTGCAGGAGCAGTGACCCCGAGCTGTTCGCCAACATGAGCTCGGCCGACCACGCCAGGGACATGGAGGCGATCAGGAAGGCCATCGGCGAGCCCAAGCTCACCTACTACGGCGCCTCCTACGCCGGGTTCTACGGCCAGGACTACGCCAGGCTCTTCCCCGGCAACGTGCGGGCCATGGTGCTGGACGGCACGTGGAGCCACAGCCATGCCGACTGGGGCAAGGAACTGGAGCACGCGGCCCGATTGAACGAGCAGGCCATGGGCCGCTTCTTCGCCTCGTGCGAGACGGAGGCCTGCCGTCCCTCCTTCTGGCGCAAGCTCGTCGCGAAGGCCGAGCGCTCCCCCGTTCCCGCCGGTCCCGGCCTCGCCTACGACGGCCGCGACCTGCAGGGGCTGGCCCTGCCCTTCCTCCGGCAGGGCCTGAAGGGCTGGAGCGCGCTGGCCGAGGCGATCGGCAGGGCCGCCCGCGGTGACGCCTCCGGCTTCGCCCCCGCCCGCGGCCTGCGCTTCCCCGACGCCGCCATCGGTGTCACCGAGTGCACGGACTGGCCGCGTTTCGCCGGCCGCAAGGAGATGACCGCGACGATGGCCCGCCTGAACAGGATCGCGCCGAACACGGGGACGGCGGGCACGATGGCGGCGGCGACGCTGAACTGCGTGGGCTGGCCGGCGGGAGTGACCAACCCGCCCGCCCCGCTGCCGAAGGGCCTGCCGCCGCTGGTCGGCGCGGGCGCCTGGGGCGAGTCGGACGCGGTGGCCAGGGTGCTGGCGCAGGTGCCGGGCAGCGGCCTGGTCAGGCACGAGGGGCCGGGCCACACCCTGTACGCCGCCAACGAGTGCGCCCGCGGGCACCTCAACCGCTACCTGACCGACCTGGTGGTCCCGGCACAGGGCACGACGTGCTGAAATAGCGGGCGTGGACGTCATCACCTCGTACCTGGAACAGCGCTCGCCCGACGCCCTGATCCCGGCCAAGCCGCCGCGGCTGCCGGTCGAGGTGGTGCGGGCGGAGGTGCCGTCCCCCGAGTTCAGCCGCTTCCTCTACACCGCCGTCGGCGGCGACTGGCAGTGGACGGGACGGCTCCCGTGGACCTACGACCGGTGGATGGAGTACCTGACCAGGCCCGGCGTGGAGACCTGGGTCGCCTGGCACAGGGGCACGCCCGCCGGTTACGTCGAGCTGGACCCGCAGCCGGGCGCGCAGGTGGAGATCGCCTACTTCGGGCTGCTGCCGTTCGCGATAGGCGGCGGCGTGGGCGGCCACCTGCTCTCGGTCGGTACGGCACGCGCGTGGGACCTGGCCTCGCGCTGGCCCGACCTGCCCCCGACCGAACGCGTGTGGCTGCACACCTGCTCGCTCGACGGGCCCGCCGCGATGGCGAACTACCTGGCGCGCGGCTTCCAGGTGTACGAGGAGCGGCTGAACGAGCCCGACGACATGGACGAGGGCCAGACCCCGGGACCATGGCCGGGGGCGCGCCGCCCGTCCTGACCACGCGAACGCGCGGCTGAGTCGCGGGCACCCAAGATTCTTCGGCACAATGTTCGACATGGCCCGACGGACGAGCACACCCCCTCCTGACGAGGACTTCGAGGAGCGGATCGTCGACATCGACGTTTCCGCCGAGATGCGCACGAGCTTCCTCGAGTACGCCTACTCGGTGATCTACCAGCGCGCCCTGCCCGATGCGCGCGACGGGCTCAAGCCCGTCCAGCGGCGCATCCTCTACTCGATGAGCGAGATGGGCCTGCGCCCCGACCGCGGGCACGTGAAGTCCTCGCGCGTCGTCGGCGACGTCATGGGCAAGCTCCATCCCCACGGCGACACCGCCATCTACGACGCGCTGGTGCGCTGCGCCCAGCCGTTCTCGATGCGCATCCCGCTGGTCGACGGCCACGGCAACTTCGGCTCTCCCGACGACCTGCCGGCCGCCATGCGGTACACCGAGGCCAGGCTCGCCCCCGCGGCGATGCTGATGGTGCAGTCGATCGACGAGGACACCGTCGACTTCAAGCCCAACTACGACGGCCAGGAGACCGAGCCGACGGTCCTGCCGTCGGCCTTCCCCAACCTGCTGGTCAACGGCACTACGGGCATCGCGGTCGGCATGGCGACCAACATGGCGCCGCACAACCTCGTCGAGGTCGTCGCGGCCGCCCGCCACCTGATCAAGAAGCCCGAGGCGACGCTCGACGAGCTGATGAAGTTCGTGCCGGGGCCCGACCTGCCGACGGGCGGCTCGATCATCGGGCTGCAGGGGGTGCGCGACGCCTACGAGAGCGGTCGCGGCACCTTCCGCATGCGGGCCAAGTGCGCGGTCGAGCAGATCACGCCGCGCCGCAAGGGCATCATCGTCACCGAGCTGCCGTTCAACGTCGGCCCCGAGCGGGTGATCGGCAAGATCAAGGAGCTGGTCAACGCCAAGAAGCTCCAGGGCATCGCCGACCTGAAGGACCTCACCGACCGGCACAAGGGCCTGCGCCTGGTCATCGAGATCAAGAACGGCTTCATCCCCGAGGCCGTGCTGGAGGAGCTCTACCGGCTCACGCCGATGGAGGAGAGCTTCGGCATCAACAACGTCGCGCTGGTCGACGGCGAGCCACGCACGCTGGGCCTGCGCGAGCTGCTGAAGGTCTATGTCGAGCACCGGCTCGAGGTCGTACGGCGCCGCTCCGAGCACCGCAGGCGCAAGCGCGAGGAGCGCCTGCACCTGGTCGACGGCCTGATCGTCGCGCTGCTCAACATCGACGAAGTCATCCAGGTCATCCGGTCGAGCGACGACTCCGCGCAGGCGCGCGCCCGCCTGATGGAGGTCTTCGACCTGTCGGAGATCCAGGCCGCCTACATCCTCGACACGCCGCTGCGCCGGCTGACCCGCTTCGACAAGCTGGAGCTCGACAGGGAGAAGGAGACGCTGTCGGAGGAGATCGCCGACCTGAGCGACATCCTGTCCTCCGACACGCGGCTGCGCCAGGTCGTCTCGAGTGAGCTGGCCGAGGTGGCCAAGAAGTACGGCACGCCGCGCCGTACGGTGCTGCTGGAGTCGTCGGGCGCGGCCCGCACGGCCGCGGTGACGCTGCAGGTCGCCGACGATCCCTGCCTGGTGCTGCTGTCGTCGACGGGGCTGCTGGCCCGCACCAGCGACGCCTCCCCGCTGGCGGGCGGCGCCGAGAGGTCGGCCCACGACGTGCTGGTCTCTGCGGTGCGCAGCACCGTCAGAGGCCAGGTGGGCGTGGTGACCTCCGGAGGGCGGATGATCAGGGTCAACGTGGTCGACCTGCCGACGCTGCCGCCGTCGGCCAATCCGCCTTCGCTGTCGGGGGGCCACCCGATCGCCGAGTACGTCTCGCTCAACCCCGACGAGGTCGTGGTCGGCCTGGGTTCGCTCGATCCCGACGGTCCCGGGCTCGCGCTGGGCACCGCGCAGGGCGTGGTGAAACGGGTCGTGCCCGACTATCCGGCCAACCGTGACGACTTCGAGGTCATCGGGTTGAAGGACGGCGACACGGTCGTCGGCGCGGTGGAGCTGGAGTCGGAGGAGCACGACCTGGTGTTCATCACCTCCGACGCGCAACTGCTGCGTTACCAGGCCTCGGTGGTGCGCCCGCAGGGCCGTCCGGCGGGTGGCATGGCAGGCATCAAGCTCGACGGCGCGGCCTCGGTCATCTGGTTCGGCGCGGTCGACCCGGCCCGGCCCTCGCAGGTGGTGACGATCGCCGGCTCGGCCACGGCGCTGCCCGGCACCCAGGTCGGCGGCGGCAAGGTGTCCGACTACGCGGAGTTCCCCCCGAAGGGCAGGGCGACGGGCGGCGTGCGGGCCCAGCGCTTCCTCAAGGGAGAAGACGTGCTGCTGCTGGCCTGGGCGGGGCCAGGACCGGCGAAGGCGGTCTCGGCGGTGGGCAAGCCGGTGCCGTTGCCCGAGGAGATCGGCAGGCGCGACGGGTCGGGGCTGCGCCTGACCCACACGATCGCCGCGATCGGCGGTGCGTTGCGATCGGCCGCCGAGGAACCCCCGTCCACCTGATCCACTCCCCTGGACCCCGCAATGCGAGCGGTGGTCCAGGGGCGTCTGGGACATGGGCCCTGGGATCGCGAGGTGGGCGCCTGAAGTGCGGCGATCCGGATGACACGCGGGTCGCCATGCCGTACCCGCTCCTTCGCCTCGCTCAGGCGTCGGCGCCCAGCCACAGGTCGGGGCCGAAGACCTCGTAGTGGATGTCGCGGGCGGCCACACCCGCCCGCAGGAGCTGGGCGCGCACGCCGCGCATGAACGGCAGCGGCCCGCACATGTAGGCCACGGCTCCCTCGGGGATCTCCACGCCCGTCAGGTCCATCTGGCCGGTGTGGGCGTCATCGGACGGTGCCTCCTCGTACCAGAGGATCCGCTCGGCGCCGGGCAGCGCGGCGATGAGCCGTTCGGTGTCCTCCCGCAGCGCGTGGTCGGCCGGGGACCGGTCGGCGTGCAGGAACAGGACGCGGCGGGTGGAGCCGATGGCGACGAGGTGCTCCAGCATCGCGGCGATCGGGGTGCAGCCGATGCCCGCCGAGGCGAGCACGAGCGGCGCGTCGCCGTCCTCCAGCGCCACGTCGCCGAAGGGCGCCGACAGGGTCAGCTCGTCGCCCACTGCGACGGTGGCGTGCAGCAGCGTGGACACCTCCCCGTCCGGGCCGTCGCCGCCGCGCACCCGCTTGACGGTGATCCGGCGCGTCCCGTCGCCGTTGCCGCCCGACAGCGAGTACTGGCGCAGCTGGTGCACGCCGTCGGGCATCCGCAGCCGGACGCTGACGTACTGGCCGGGACGGCCGGGCGGGACGGGGTCGTCGCCAAGCGGGCGCAGCAGGAAGGAGGCCACGTCGGGCGTCTCCTCGCGGCGTTCGACGACGCTCCAGCGCCGCCAGGTGTCGCCGTCGCGCGCGCCTGCCTCGGTGTAGATGCTCGCCTCCAGGGCGATCAGCGCGCCGGCCATCAGCCAGTAAACCTCGTCCCATGCCGCGGCGACCTGCGGGGTGACCGCCTCGCCTAGCACGTCGGCGATCGCGCCGAACAGGTACTTCTGCACGATGATGTAGTGCTCGGAGGTGACGCCGACCGCGGTGTGCTTGTGGGCGATGCGCGCGAGCATCCGGTCAGGGCGTTCGCCGGGCCGCTCGACCAGCGCGGCGGCGAACGCGGCGACGGCGCCGGCCAGTGCCCTGCGCTGTTCGCCGTTGGCCTGGTTGCCGCGGTTGAACATGCCGTCGAGCAGCTCCGGGCGCTCGGCGAACATCGTGTCGTAGAACCGCGCCGTGATGGCGTCGAGCGATGCGCCGACGACGGGCAGCGTGGCGCGGATGATCCCGGCGGATTCCGGGGACAGCATGGGGCCTCCTGGCACGACGATGGGACGAGATCCCCGCGAGGGATAAATTGGAATCTCAGATTCATATTAAGAGCCGTGCGGCGTGCTCCCACCTCCGGGGGCACGCCCAAGGGAGAGGCAGGCCCTCCGTCCGGCCGCGTCAGCGAACGGCTGGGCCGGGCAAGGAGCCGGGCAGGGAGAGGGAGAGCAGCATGGGCCCGGTCGGCGATTCCACCAGGGAGTCGACCGTGACGGCGTCGAGCGAGGCGAAGAACGCCTCCTGCGCCAGGCGCAGCGCCGCCCGCAGGCGACAGGCCGCCCGCAGCGGGCATGGCGGCTCGTCGTCGCAGCCCACCACGTCTCCCGCCCCTTCGAGCTCACGAACGATGCGGCCGACCGACGCCCGGTGCCCCGCCTCGGTGAGCCGCAGGCCGCCGCCGCGCCCTCTCCTCGTCTCCACCAGGCCCAGCTCGCCGAGGCGCGCGACCGCCTTGGCCGCATGGGTGTACGGCACGGCGAGCACCTGCGCGACCGAGCGCGTCGTGGGCGACTCGTCCTCGTCCGCCACGGCCAGCCGCATCACGATGCGGAGCGAGATGTCGGTGAAGGCGGTCAGGCGCATGTCTCCACGGTAGAGGCCCGTCGGGGATGCGGGAGAGCCCCAACGGGTGCGGCGGTACTGCGCGGTAGGGTCGGTGGCGTGTTCAACGGCACCGCCGCCGGTTTCGCCGAGCTGGTCTTCCCTGAGCCGGGTGGCCGCCCGGTGGCCGACCACCCGATCCGCCACTCCGAGCTGTTCAAGGTCGGCGCACCATGACCTGGTGGACGGTGGTGCGCTTCGCCCACGTGCTGTCGGCGGCGCTGTGGGTCGGCGGGCAGCTGACGGTGTCGCTGGTGGTGCTGCCCCTGGCCCGGCGGCTGCTGGACGACCAGCGGCGCGGCCAGGTGCTGACCGCGGTCGGGCGCCGCTTCGGGATGTTCACCGGTGCGGTGTTCCTGCCGGTGCAGCTCGCCACGGGGGTGGCGCTCGCCTGGCGTAAGGGGGTCACCTGGGCGTCGCTGGCCGAGCCGGGCTACGGACGGATCCTGGCGGCCAAGCTGGTGCTGTTCTGCGCGGTCATGGCCGCGGCCGCCCTGCACGGGTGGGCCGCCGGGGCCGGGCGCGCCGCCTTCGCTCGCGCCATGGCGGTGACATCGCTGGTGGGGTCGGTCGGCGTCGTCCTGCTGGCAACCGCGCTGCCCGCTACCTGAACCGTGACCGGCGTGGCGCTGGAGAACGCCCGGCAGTACGGCCCGCAGTCAGCCCGTCGCAGGGGCTACATCAGCGGCGGGACGACGAACAGGTCGTCCCTCAGGTAGGTCAGTTCGGAGACCACGTCCACGACGCCCTCCAACTGCCTGACCCGCTCCACGAGCGCGACGGCCTGCGAGGCGCGCTCGACGTGGCCGCTGATCGTGACGACGCCCCTGTCAGCGGTGATCGAGAAGCCGCCGCCGACCAGCTGCCTGACGTCGGCCTCCAGCTCGGCGGCCGGGCGGGTGAAGACCCGCAGGACGTCCGCCTCGTGCAGGGTGCCGATCATGCGGCCGGTGAGCGCGTCGATCACGGGCAGCTGCTTGATCCGGCTGTCGTGCATCGTGCGGGCGGCATCCTTGACGAAGGTGGCGGGCGTGACGGTGATCGCGGGTGAGGTCATGAGCTCGGCGGCCGTCCTGGCAGCCGCTTTCCTGTGCTCGGCGCGCTTCTTGCCGCTCTCGAAGACGGTGGCCGGGTGCGGTACCGGATCGATCTCCTTGAGGATCAGGTCATCCTCCGTGATCACCCCGACCGGGCGGCGGTCGGCGTCGATGACGGTGACCGCTCCCACCGCGTAGCGCCTCATCGCGGCCAGGATGTCGGCGAACGAGGCGTTCTCGAGCACGGCGATGGCCACCCTGCCCATGACGTCCTTCACTTGAACGGACATTGCTACCTCCTCAGATCCACTCCCAGCCTGCTCACCCGCCGACAGCGGGGGCAGCGGCGAACGTCCTGGCAGCACAGGTCTTAGGTCCCGACGCCCGGCGCACAGATCACCCCGCCGGGGAAAGGCCGTCACCGGCGGCTGGTGCGCGGCGACCGCTACACGCTGGAGTACGGCGGGCCTTGAGTCGGCTGTGCTCCCCGACGCGCAGGCAGTCCTTGAGTCAGCCGTCCTCGCCGACGCACAGGCAGAACGGGTGTCCGGCCGGGTCGAGGAAGACGCGGAAGGCGTCGTCCTCGCTCGGCTGGTACTCGTGCTTGGTCGCCCCCAGCGCGAGGACCTGCGCCTCGGCCTTGTCCATGTCGTCGACGGTGACGTCGAGGTGGAACTGCTGCGGCATCTCGGCGCTCGGCCAGTCCGGCGGCCGGTGGTCGTCGACCTGCTGGAAGGCGAGCCGGGGGAAGCGCCCTCCGTCGCTGACGACGACCCAGTCGCCGTCGTCGGAGGTGATCTCCCAGCCGATCAGCGCGGCGTAGAACCTGGCCAGGGCGTGGGGGTCGGCGCAGTCGATGACCGTCGAGCGCATCCGCGCGATACCTGCCATGACGCCTCCCTTCCCCCGGAGGGAGGGCGTCATGCGAGGCTCTCCCGGAGAGAGGCCATCGTGCGAGGCTCCCGCGGAGAGCGGCGAAGGGAAGGACCGGGGCTGAGGGCGTACGGCATGGGCGTGAAGGAGGGGTGCCCGTGCCGTACGGCGCACCCCTCAGCCCCGGTGTCAGGCGGACGCCGCGACGGCGGAAAGGGTCAGCAGCAGCTCGCGCGGCTCGCCACCCGCCCAGTCGCGGACGCAGCGAGCACCCTGCTCACCAGGAGAGAACTCGTCGAACCCCAACGGCCCGAAACATCCCGCCTGCTCCAGCGCCTCGACGAGCGGATCGTCGTCGGCCAGGCTCTCCACGTAGGCGGCGGCGTCGAGCAACGCGAGCGCGCACCGGGCGTTGCGCCCGTCGTCGGACACCTCCACCCGGTCCAACCGGCGGCGCCCCTGAGCGCGCAGGTATGCGGCCAGTGATTCGGTCCTACTCACGTCATCCTCTTTGATCAAACACGTTGGGCGAACACATCATCACGCAAAGTAATGCTGATCGTGGGCCGTTCGCAAAGTTCCCCGACAACCCGCCCCCCGAAATCTGCAGGAAACGGGCATGCGGAATCATCGAGGCATGACTGCGTTCGACGATCTGCTGGCCGCCAACGAGACGTACGCGCGGAGCTTCGCCTACTCCGGCCTCACCGGTAGGGCTGCGCGCGGCCTGGCCGTGGTGACGTGTATGGACTCCCGCATCGACCCGCTGGGACTGCTCGGCCTGCGCGCGGGTGACGCCAAGATCCTGCGCAACGCCGGAGCGAGGGTCACCGACGACGTCCTGCGCACGCTCGTGCTGGCCGTCTACCTGCTGGGCGTGGAGCGGGTGCTCGTCATGCCGCACACCGACTGCGGCATGGCGAAGGTCTCCGACGCCGACGTGCACGCGCTGACCCAGGAGCGCGGCGTGGACACCAGGAGCCTGGAGTTCCACACGGTGCCCGACCAGGACGCGGCGCTCCGGCACGACCTGACCCGGATCAGGACCAGCCCGTTCCTGCCCGCCGGACTGCCGCTCGCGGGCGCGATCTACGACGTCCACACCGGCAAGCTGATGCCCGTCGAACTCCCCTGACCACCCGGCCGCGGTTACCGTGCAAGCATGGACCCAGTCATCCTGGCGGAGGGCCTGACCAAGTCCTTCGGAAGGACGCGCGCGCTGAACGGGCTCGACCTGCGGATCATGGCGGGCGAGACGCACGGTTACCTCGGCCCCAACGGGGCGGGCAAGACCACCACACTGCGGATCCTGCTCGGGCTGCTGCGCGCCGACTCCGGCCGGGTCATGCTGCTGGGCGGCGACCCGTGGCGGGACGCGGTGGAGCTGCACCGGCGCCTGGTCTACGTGCCGGGTGACGTCACGCTCTGGCCGCACCTCACTGGCGGCGAGATCATCGACCTGCTCATGCGGCTGCGCGGCGACCGCGACACCCGGCGGCGCGACCAGCTCGTCGAACGCTTCGATCTCGACCCGAGCAAGAAGGCCGCCACCTACTCCAAGGGCAACAGGCAGAAGGTCTCGCTGGTGGCCGCCCTGGCCTCCGACGCCGAGCTGCTGCTCCTCGACGAGCCGACCTCCGGCCTGGATCCGCTCATGGAGGCCGAGTTCCGCCAGTGCGTGGCCGACAGGAAGCGGCAGGGTCACACGATCCTGCTGTCCAGCCACATCCTCGACGAGGTCGAGGCGCTGTGCGACAGGGTGAGCATCGTGCGCGGCGGCCGTGTCGTGGAGAGCGGCACGCTGGCCGAGCTGCGCCACCTGACCCGCTCGTTCGTCACCGCGGAGGTGAGCGCCGAGCCGTACCGGCTGGCGGGGTTGGACGGCGTGCACGACCTGCGGACCGACGGCCCGCGCATCCACTGCCAGGTCGACGGCGAGCACCTCGCAGAGGTGCTCGCCTACCTCACCGGCTTAGGCCTCACGACCATCACGGTGCGCGCGGCCACGCTCGAAGAGCTGTTCCTGCGTCACTACGAGCGAGCCTCTTCGTGACGCGCGCCGCCCTCCGTGGCACGGGCACGCTGGTCCGGTTCGTCGTTCGGCGTGACCGGCTCTACCTTCTCGGGTGGATCGTGCTGTTCGTCGGCATCCCGCTCTTCAACGCCGCCACGCTCGACGCCCTGCTGCCGACGCGGGAGGCGCGAGAGGTCTTCGCGCGAGGCAGCGAGGCCAACCCCATCACCAACGCCCTGCTCGGCCCCATCGTCGACGCCTCCCACCAGGGTCTGGTCGCCTGGCGGTCCAGCGCGCAGGGCGTGCTCGTGGCCGGGCTCGCCTCCGTCCTGCTGGTCATCCGCCACACCCGCGCCGAGGAAGAGGCGGGCCGTACCGAGCTCGTCAACGCCACAGCCGTCGGCCGTCAGGCGGGCCTCACCGCCGCGCTGACCGTCCTGTTCGCGACGAACCTCACCGCAGGGCTCCTGCTGTCCGTGCTGCTCCCCCTTGTCACCGGTTTCCCGTTCGCGGGCTCGCTCGCCTACGGCCTGGTGCTCGCCCTCACCGGCTGCCTGTACGGCACGGCCGCCGCCGTGGCCGCGCAGCTCGCCCAGACCACCGCCCTCGCCCGCGGCATCAGCCTCGGCGTGCTCGCCACCGGCTTCCTGCCCGGCGTCAGCGGCTCGGACGGCCTCGGCGCCTGGCTGTCGCCCATCGGCTGGACCAGGCTCACCCACCCCTACGCCGACGAACGATGGTGGGTCCTGCTCATTCCCCTCACTCTGGCCGCCCTGCTCGGCTGCGCCGCCTTTGCGCTGTCGGCCGGGCGCGACCTCGGCGCGGGACGGCTGTCCGGCCGCACCGGCACCGTGGGACCGCCCCGTGGCGCGCCCAGCCTGAGCAGCCCGATGGCGCTGACCCTGCGGTTGCACCGTGAGACGCTCACCGGCTGGGCCCTCGCCATCGCCATCGTCAGCGCCGCCATCGGATGGGTCAGCGCCACCTTCGACCGGCGTTTCGGCGAGCTCGGCTTCGTGCAGGCATGGCTGTCAGGCCTGCCCGACGGCACCGTCGGCGACGCCTTCCTGGCCATCTTCACCTTCGTCCTCATCCTGCTCGTGGGAGCCGTGACGGTCGCCATCACCCTGCGCCCACACGCCGAGGAGAGCCGTGGCCTGGCCGCCCCCCTGCTCGCCGCCCCCACGAGCCGCGCCCGCTGGCTTGGCGGCCATGCCCTCGTCGCGTTCGGCGGCCCCGCGCTGCTCCTCCTGCTGGCCGGGCTCGGCACCGGCCTGGCGTACGCCCTGGCAGCGGGCCGCGCCGACGCGCTGACCGAACAACTCGCCCGCTCGCTGCTCGGCCTGCCCGCGGTGTGGTCCATCGCAGGGCTCGCTGTCGCGCTGTACGGCCTGCTGCCCCGGATCGCGGTCCCGGCGAGCTGGGCGGCGCTGATCTGCCTGGTCGTCCTCGTCGCGGCGGGCGAGGCGGGGATCATCAGCCGGGACGCGTTCGCGTTCACGCCGTTCGGCTCCGTCCATCCGATGGTCGAGTTCAGCTGGACGGGGCCGATCACCTTCACCTTGCTGGCCGCGGGGTTTCTCGCGGTCGGGGTGTCCGCCTTCCGGCGCCGCGACCTGATGGCCTAACGTGTGGCGACATGATCATCATTTCCGGGAAGCTCTACGTCGACGCCGACGCACGCGATGCCTACCTGGCCGGTTGCCGGGAGGTCCTGGAGCAGGCCAGGGCCGCTCCCGGCTGTCTCGACTTCGCCCTGTCCGCCGACCTGCTCGAACCGGGCCGGATCAACGTGTACGAACGGTGGGAGAGCGACGAGGACCTGGAGCGCTTCCGCGGCGCGGGCCCTTCGGGCGACCAGAACGTCCAGATCCGCGACGCCGAGGTCAGCCGGTACCGGATCTCCGGAGTCGAACCCGCCTAGATGAATGAGTCCAAGGGGTCTGGTCAAGTTCAGTGGTCGTAGGGGATCAGAGACCGTTTGATCGGCTGGCCGGTCTTGTCGTTGTGCC
>NZ_JBHZBH010000048.1:0-58426 GCF_042754765.1 Nonomuraea sp. NPDC059194
ACCCGCAAGACCCTGCTCGTCCTGGCCGCCGAGCCCCGTCCGGCACTGGCGCCGCCACCGGTTCCCGTGGTCCCTGATCACCCCGCCTACCAGCAGATTCTCACCCTCATGACCGGCACCGGCCAGCCCACACGAGCACGTGACCTCTGCCTGGCCCTGGACCTGCCCCTGGAGCGTAAGAACATCGAGAACACCCGCGCCAAGCTCAAACGCCTGGTCAGCCTCGGCATACTCGTGGAGACCGAGCCGGGATTGTTCACTCAGCCGCGTCCGTAGCCCGGCAACGAGCCCGTGGCCTGCTCTCCTCCTGCAGCGCAAGCGATCAAAGGGACATCAACTCGCGAACCGCCCTCTGAGGGGCCAGGCCAGGCCCACTCTTATCGCACGTACACCCGGCTAACCCCGCAATGCAAAGCCCGGCGGTCGTGGCCGCCGGGCTGACAAGGCTCACTCGAAGAAGTCGGTGATGTCGTCCCCGAAGGGCACCCGCTTGACCCGCACCGCCGCGGGCGCCGAGATGGTCGCCTTCGCGTCCCAACTTAACCGGGTGTTCGAGACCATGTCCCAGATTGCGTTTTTCGCGTGTTCCTTCCCCATCCTCAGCACCGTCTGGACCATGATGGGGCGTCCGCTGAGATCGGTGGCAATCCCCCACATCAGGGTGAGGCCTCGCATCCCCGGGTTGAGCGGCCCGCCGACCATCTCACGGAAAGCGGGCGACAGCTTGAACAACTCACCCAGCGTGATCGTCCCCCGGAAGCTCCAGGTCTTCTTGACCGCCCGGTCGTCGGCATCGAAGACTCCGCCGGATGCCCTATCGAGGGTGGCCTTACCGACGAGGGCTTTCAGCGTGGGCAGCTCGAAGACGTCGATGACCTGATCGCCGTAAAGCGCGGCTCCACCTGACGCTTTGCCCAGGTTCACCCATCCCTTGCGCCCGTACGCGAGCCCGTCGGCGTACAGCGCCCCGCCGACCGTTCGCAACCGCTGCGGACTGGTGAACAGCTTGACCAGATCCGCGTCCCGTTGATCACCGTTGGCGGCATCCTCCTTGAGGAAGCGCACGTGCCAGTAGTTCGCTCGGACCGCCCGCCGCAGGTCAGAGCCCGCGATCCCAGAGCCGCCAAGCCGCAGGTTCCCCTTGGTCGTGACGTAGAACTTGGTGGTCGGGAACGAACCGCGAGGCAGATCATCCATCCGGGGGTCATGCGGCATCACCGCGCTCGCCAACTGCGTGACCCGCACAGAGGCCCCGCCGGCGATCAGCTTCCTGACCGCACCCACCACATCAACCGATACCGCCTGCGCCGGGGCAGCCGGGATGACCACGACAGTCGCCATCATGGCCATCAACGATTTCCTCATAGCGAGGATTATGAAGGCATATGCCGACATGCCATCGCCATGGCTGACCGCTGCTCGACCAGGAGATCCCCCAGCTTCTATCCGTACGGCGCAGCAGGCTGGGCGTGGTGGCTGGCGTCTTGATCGCCAGGACGCAGATACGGAAGCCGCCGAGAGGCGGCTGGCCTGGCGAGGGTGCGCTCCATGATCCAGCGAACCTTTGGCGGGACTCGATGTCTTATCGGGTTCGGGAGGGAGTTCAGCGTCGGCGTGTTGCGGGGTCGCGGCCTTCTTGCCAGCGGGCGAGGGCTTCGGGTGAGACGCGGGCGTAGCGGGCAAGGGATGCGACGGAGGTGTGCCCGGAGTAGGCCAGCAGCGTGGAGGCGTTAGCGCCGTCTTCGGCGGCGTGCGTGAGCGCCGAATGGCTTGTCCGCGCACCGTCCGTGTTCGGATGAGTTCGTGTGGCGATTGACCTGTCGAAGTTGTGGCACCCCGCTGCAACGCCCTCGGGCAGGGGCGTGTTGTGATTCGCGGTTGAGTATGTGATGCGGATCACAACGCGCGAGGTCATGGTCAGTCAGGCTCCTGCGAGGAGTCCCGGGAGTTTGCGCATGTCGTCGAAGACCGTTGTGTTCGGTCCTTCGAGCCATTGCGCGGGCGTGAGTCCGCCGGTGTATCCAAGGGCGCGCATGCCGGCAGCGCGGGCTGCCTGGATTCCGTATTTGCTGTCCTCGACGACGATGCAGGCCGACGGGTGGACGCCCATCTGCTTGGCGGCGTGCAGGAACAAGTCGGGGGCCGGTTTGCCGTGGGCGACCTCACTGGCGCTGAAGATGCGGCCTTCGAAGTATCGGTAGATCCCGGTGTGGCCCAGGGTGTGGCGCATCGTGTCGTGACTGCCGCCAGAGGCGACGCAGCTGGGAAGCGTGAGGGTGTCGAGGACTTCGAGGATGCCATCAACCAGGGTGAGTTCGGCATCGACGGCCGCGCGGTGGAGTTGCTCGAATCTCTCCAACCAGAGCGTGGCCCGGCTCGGACCTACTCGAGCGGTGATTTGCTCTCCGTTGGAGACGATCGACCGGCCGATGAACTTTTCGATCACCTCGGCTTCGGTCAGCGGCCAGCCCAGCTCGGCGCCCACGGCGACGTGGAGGCGCACGGCTATGCGTTCGCTGTCGATGAGCACGCCGTCGCAGTCGAAAATGACGAGCTCAATCGGATTGATCATCCGGTCAGCGTAGGGAGGAGTGGTCGCCCGTGTCAGCTGCATGGTCCGGTTGAGGGGCTTCGGGGCACCAGGCGCCGTACTCGGTTGTTGTGATCGTCTTGTCGGCGGAGTCGCTGGATCTCCTCGTGCTGGGCGGCGAGCTGGGAGAGTGCTTGGGTCTTGAAGGCGGAAAGGTCGGCGATCGTCTGGTCTCGGTGGGTCAGCCGTTCTCTGAGCGCGTCGATCTCGGCTTTGAGCCGCTGGATCTGGGCGTCGCGCCGGTCGGGGAAGCCGCCTGCCTGGAGAGCTGGGTTTGGAGCCGGGGCTCGAACTCTTCGCGGAGGTGGGCGCAGGGCCGGGTGCCGTAGAAGGCTGTGCGGTCCACGTTCGATTCTCGGGCGAGGGCCTTGACGTCGCATTTTCCGTCCGCGGGGATCGCCCCGCTCAGCAGCGAGTCCATGACGTCCCGGATCCGGCGCTCGTTCTCTTTGCGCTGCTCAGCACTGAGCCGCATGCTTACTGTTCCTGACCTGCGTTCTGGGCGGTCGCGTCGATCTCGGCGAGGACGCGCTGGGCTCTGCTGTAGTCGGCCTCAAGCCGGGCCCGCTCGGTCCTGCGGGTCGGGCTGAGCTGGGTGAGGAAGGCTTTGGTGGTGGTGGCGGTCTCAGCCCAGACGGGCCGGTGGCAGGGGTGGTGGGTGGCCTGTGGGCAGCGGGCGGAGTCACACATCCCGGCCAGAGGTTTGTCGGCGGTGAGAGTGCCGGCGAGCTTGAGACAGAGAGCTCGGGAAGGATCGGTGAACCAGCAGTAGTTCGCGGTTCCCAGGTGCAGTGTCTTGGCGCGTTTGGTCCGCGTCCGAGATGCTCGAGTAGATCACCGTAGGGTGGCGAGCGTGGGCGACGGTGTTCTCCCACATGGCCGCCAGGCCTGTGGTCGTCAGCCGAGCAGGAACGTGCGGGCCTGGTCTGCGACCGGCTCAGGGGCCATCCAGAAGGCGGAGTGATCCTGGTCGGCGAGCGTCAGCACGGTCATGTTCGGCAGGATCGCGGCCAGCGCCTGGGCGCCGACGCGTATGAAGGCCTCGCCGTTGCCACCGACGGCAACCGCGATCGGTGCCTTGATCGACCAGCGGTCGGTGGGCAGTGGCTTACCGTCCTGGAGCCCACGCATGATCTGGCCGTCGTAGGCGTAGGTGTGGGCGTACTTGACCATGGCCTCCCAGGAGGGGTCCTGCTTCATCGCCGGGATGTACTCGGCCGGGACACCGATCATCTCGGTCATGAAGTATTCGACGGCTTCGCTGCGCTTACCCGCCGCGACCAGGGCGTTCTGGTGTTCGACGTAGTCGGCGGGCGCCGGGGGCTTGGAGTCGTCGACGATGAACGGCGGCTCGTACAGGTAGAGTCCCGTCACCTTGTCACCCAGCGCGCTCGCCGCGTCCAAGGTCAGCCCGCACCCACCGGAACCGCTGGTCAGGGCCGCGGAGCCGCCCGCGACCTCGATGAGCGCGGCGATGTCTTCGATCTCGCGCGCCGGGTCGTAGGGCTGCGGATCGCCGCTGGCCCCGCGGCCGCGCCGGTCGAAGCTGATCACGGTGAAGTCCTTGGACAACGCCTCGGCCACGCCCGCGACGCCGGTGTGGTCTTCGGCGACATTGCTGATCACGATGATGGCCGGGCCGGACCCGGTCTTCTTGTACGCGATCGTGGTGCCGTCGGCGGAGGTGATGGTGGAAAGTTCGGGCATGATCGTTTCTCCTTCGTTGGTTGATGGGCCGTCCAGCAGGCCGCCGAGCCGGTCGAGGGCTTCGGCGTAGCCGTCGGCCATCTGGAGTTCGACGGCCCGTTGCAGTGCTTGGCTGTCGGGGAAGCTCGCGGCGACGGAGACGATGCAGCCGTTGCCGGTGGAGGTGAAGGTGACCGAAGTCGGGAAGGTGCCCGTGCCGTCGGGCTGCCACGCCGCGTCGGCGAACACGTCGTCGTAGGCGAGCTCGCAACGATCGACGACGGTGGTGTAGGTGGCGATGCTGCGCACCGGCGCGGCCGAGCCATCCGCTGGCGCGATCTCGAAGCGCCAGCGTCCTCCCGGCCGCACGTCCATCTCGTACACGGTCGCGGCCCACCTCTGCGGCCCCCACCAGCGAGTGACCGCCTCGGCGTCCGTCCAGGCCCACCACACACGCTCAACCTCGGCCGCGTAGGTGCGGCTGATGTGGAGGGTGTTGGCCGACCTATCGACCACGATCCCGTCTGCGGTGTCTGGGGACATGCTCAAGCTCCTCATTGATCGGCCGTGTCGTCGAGAAAGGCGCCGAGGCGATCCATCCGCTCCGACCACAGAACGGCGAACCCCTGCACCCAGTCACTCAGCTCACGCATCGCGCCCGGGTACAGCCGGTAAATCCGCTGCTGTGCCCGCTTGGTGACCTCGACCACGCCCGCCTCGGACAGCAGCCGCAGATGCCGGGACACCTGCGGTTGGCCCAGGCTCAGCGCCTCGACGATGTCACCCACTGACCGCGGGCCGTCCCTGAGCAACTCGACGATCCGGAACCGGTTCGGCTCCGAGATCGCCGTCATTCGCAGTTGCACGCTGTTGACCACACCCCGAACATACATGACGGTGTATATATGTTCAAGTGTATGTACTGCGCCAGGGCGCCGATCGTCTGTGGGGCCTGTCCGTCCAGGATTTTGACTTCCCGCGTCTGTGGACCTCCGGATACCGCAACTACCCACAAGAAGCCATCCCGCGACTGGCCTTCATCCGCGACGCCCAGGCCGCCGGCCTCACCCTCGCCGAGATCCGCAGCGTCCCGGCCATCCGGGACGGTGGCCAAGCAGCCCCTGCGAGCACGTCACCGACCTGATCGACCAGCACCTCACCCAAGTCGAACAACCCCTGACCTGCGGCGGAGGCTTATCGTTCAATTCCGGCCGGATAGTCCCAAGACCCCAACCCGAGGCGGGCGGCTCCGGCGCCTGCAACACCTGGACGGTGCCCAGCTCCAAGGTCTCCTGATCTGTGTAGACCGTGCCAAGCTTCTGCCCCTAACATCCCGCTTCATGATGATCCGCGTGCTGGCTGCCACGGCGGCCGGACTGATGGCGTTCTCCGGTGCGGCAGCCGCCTACCCGGTCAAGGGCGTCCCCGAGCTGACCCACAACGCCCTGTACAAGAAGGGCAAGCTCCCCAAGATCAGCTGCAAGCTGAGCAAAGGCACGACGAAGTCCTCGACCACCAAATATCTGAACACCCTCGTCGGCTGCCTGAACGACGCCTGGGGGCCGTTCATCCCTGACTTCAAGCCGGTCAAGACCGATATCAAGGCCACTCACGACAAGGGCTCCTGCTACAACGGCATAGAGATCACCGGCTCGTTCGTCACCAGCTGCTACACCCAGCTCCAGATTCAGCTCGGCGCCGACTGGATCAGCGCCAAGGACGACCTGCCGATCCTCACCCAGGTCGCCCAGGCCTGGAGCGGTGTGGTCATGGGCCAGACGGGCATCGGTGCGGCCTACTGGGGCATGCCGAACGACGCCGATGAGAAGCAGCTGGAGGAGCAGGGGCGTCGCTTCGACATGCAGCGGCTGTGCCTGTCCGGCGTGACGCTCAAGGCCCTGGGTGGAAAGTCGAAGAACTGGAAGGCCACGCTGAAGGCCGAGGAGCCCACGCCGAAGGATAAGCACTGGCGCGACCGCTTCAGCAAGGACAAGCTCAGCGCCAACGACCTCTCCTGGTTCACGCAGGGCTACACCAAGGGCACTCCGGGCGCGTGCAACACCTGGAAGGCGCCGGAGTCCAAGGTCGCGTGACGAACTCCTCCGACGCCTTCTCGTAGGCGGCGGGATTCACATTCCATGACCCCACGTGCCCTCCGCCGCTGGTCTGGACGAGGGTGACGAGATCGGGCCGGGCTCTGGCGAGCTCCAGCGCGGGCCCGATCGGCACCCCCGTGTCGTCCGTGTCAGCAAATATCAGGATCGGCGGTTTGAAGGCGGAGGCGTGCCGTACATTTCTTGCACGCCTTTCGCCGCCCGCGCATCCGCTGGGAGATCCGCGCAGACATCCACGAGGCATACCTCGGCCTGGCCTGCGCGCTCATCTGCTGGCGCCGCCTTATCTCATTGCGTTAGGCCCTCTTAGTCGACCTGGCCGCGGGAAGCGTTCCGGCGGCCGGCGAGGCGATCTCGCAGACCGCCTTGGCACGCCGGGACGCTGTGAGCCTGTGCATCGAGCTGTCCTGAGCCACGCGCGCACCGCAGGTGCTTCACACGGGCGGGCCCGCCTTGACGCGCCGCACCAGTCGTTCCATCGACCCCCGGTAGCTGTGGAGGTGCTCCAGCCACCACGTGGCGCCCGCGTCGGCGTAGGCCCGGACCGACGAGCCTGGCTCGCTCACCCCGATGACCGCCACGTCGGGGTCGCCCGCGTTTGCCCGGTGCCGGCGCAGCTCGCTGACCTGGGCGGCCAGGGAGTCGGGTGAAAGCGTCATGTGGCCCTCCTGGTCGTCGCCGACGACGATCCAGCCGTCCCAGCGGGCGGCACGCCGAAGGGCACCCGGAGCCGTGCCGCCGACCCACACCGGCACCCGGGGCCGCTGGAGGGGCAGCGGCGCGAGCCGCACCCCGTCGACGGTGTAATGAGCGCCCCGGTGGTGCACCTCCTCGCCGGACCAGAGCGAGACCATCACGTCGAGTGCCTCGTCGAGCACGACCCCGCCGGGACGCGTTGAGTCGAAGGCGGTGAACTCCTGCCTCACGCCGCCCAGCCCGGCGCCCAGGATCGCGCGGCCGCCGCTCAGCCTGTCGAGCGTCGCCACCGTCTGGGCCAGCCTTTCCGGGCGGTGCCGGGCCACGGCCGTCACCGCCGTGCCCAGCCTGATGCGCGAGGTCGCCTGCGCCGCCGCGGCCAGCGTCACCCACGGGTCGGCCGATGGCATGCCCCAGGTGAAGGCCAAGTGGTCCCACACCAGCACGGCGTCCCACCCGGCGGCCTCGGCCTCGCGGGCGAGGGTGACCAGGTGTGCCGGCTCCGCGAGGTCACCGAGGATCGCGACGTCGATGCCGTAGCGCATGCCCCCACCCAAGCACCCGGCACCGACAGTTCTGGGGGTGCCGCGATCGCGCAGCGCGGCGCCCCGTCGGCCTGCTAACGCCCCTGGCCGTTCTGTTGTCGATCAAGCCCCTGGCGGGCGGGTCGGCCGGTGCGGGCCTGCTCGATCCGACCAGCGCAGACCGGGCAGGCCGGGCTGGTCGGGGCGGTTTCGTCGCGGCGGCCGCCGAAGGCCTTCGCACGACGCAACGCGGGCGCGCTGGTCATCGCGGCGGCCATCGGCTCTCCCTCGATCGGGCGGCCATCATCTGGATCAGCCAGGCGCGGTCACGGTCCGCGCCCGGGTCTGCAGGGCTGTCGCCCGTGCTGCGTTCGGCGAACGGCTTCTTGGGGGACAGGCCCGCCCGTAGCTTCCAGCAAAAACCAACGATTAGCTTTTGATCTTGGTGTGGCGGGTCATCACCGCGGCGAAGCGGAGGTTGGCGCGGATGACGGTAAAGCTGTTGTCGCGGCTGTGGCGCACACGCTTGAATCTGCAGGCCGCTGCGGATGAGTCGGAAGGAGGAGGCGCTTCATGAGTGAAGCGTTCTACTCGCACGCGGGGCTGTACGACCTGTCCAACAACACCGACACCCGGTTTCCGGACACCATCGCGGGCATGGAACTCGCCCCCGCCGGCTCGCCGGCCGATCTCCTCGCACCGTGCCGCTGTCCGGTGTCCTCGTCGGCTACGGCCGGGTGTCCACGCCAGAGCAGAACTTGGCCCGGCAGCAGGCGGCGTTGTCGGCGGCGGGGTGCGCGAAGTCGTTCTTCGACAAGGCGAGCCCGCAGCAGCGTGGCGAGCTGGACGGCGGCCAGGCCGTACGCCAGACCGCGTAAGGCCTGCGCTGCGAAGATCGACCGGGCGGCACTCACGCGGGCTCCCTGCCGAACAGCAGCTGGCGGCGGAAGAACTCATACAGCTCCGTCAAACAGCGGGCCGGTCAGATCCAGAACTCGGCCGTCGCCGCAGACCATCGACACGCCGCACAGGGCGACATCGAGACCGGGCGCCTCGGGCGCGTCAAAGCGCTCATCGTCGATGTCGGCCTCATGCACGATCTCGGCCAGCTCCACATTCGATCTTGTCCGATACTGGGCCTGGACCGCGTCAACGCCACCCTCGCGGGCCTCGGCCTCACCTCCACCCGCCTGATCGGCGGCTGCGCGACACTGCTGGGCACGGTCCTGACCGACCTCGGCGTGACCTCGTGGGAGGAGGTGGCCCGCGCCGAGCCCGAGGCCCTGCGCGTGCTGTCGGTGCTCGACCCCGCCAGGACCTCCGCCTCCACCCCGCGCGAGACCACCACGCTGCCGGCCGGGATCTGGCGCGACGAGGCGGGACCAGCGCAGGCGCGCGAGGAGGTCAGGCAGATCATGGGACGGCAGGTCTGGCCGCACCG
Organism: Nonomuraea sp. NPDC059194; assembly: GCF_042754765.1. NCBI lineage: Bacteria > Bacillati > Actinomycetota > Actinomycetes > Streptosporangiales > Streptosporangiaceae > Nonomuraea > Nonomuraea sp. NPDC059194. The sequence goes on from NZ_JBHZBH010000048.1 coordinate 9,052, forward strand.
GCTCGCGTCGGGCTTCGGGGACGAGGTGCGCGTCTCCGGCAAGACGGGCACATCTTCGGCATCCGCAACGAGGCGGGCGTCGTGGAGTACCCCGACGGGAAACGCTACGCCGTGGCGGTCTATCTCAGGCCGCGCTCCCTCGGCTACCGCCTGCCCAGGGCGGACGCCGTCATCGGCGCGGCGGCCCGCGAGGCGGTCGACGAGCTACGCGGCTGAGGTCGGTCTTCGTCCACTATCGTGAGGAGATGACGACCCGGCCGCGGGCCAGTCTGCGCCGGATCCTCGACGACCTGGGCAGCACGGTGCTCGACGTGGCCGCCTCGCCCGGCGACCTCGACGCCGAGGTCACCGGCGTCCACATCTACGACCCCCTCGACGAGCTGCTGCTGCCCTCGGGCGGGCTGCTGCTCGGCGTGGGGGTCGAGGGCGCGGAAAGCATCTGCGACCTGCTGGAGGCCGCGAGCACGGCCTCCGGCATCGTGGTCAAGCAGCCCGTCGCGATCGACGAGCGGGTGCGGGCCAGGGTGCTGGAGACCGGCGTCGCCGTCCTGGGCCTCACCCGCGCCGCCTCCTGGTCACAGGTGGCGGCGCTGCTGCGCTCTGTGCTGGCCGAAGACGACCTCACGGCCTCGGGGCAGCAGCCGCCCGACGATCTGTTCTCCCTGGCCAACGCGCTGTGCGCGCTGCTCGACGCGCCCGTGACGATCGAGGACCGCTCTGCCCGGGTGCTGGCCTTCTCCGGCCGCCAGGACGAGGCCGACCCCGGCAGGATCGCCACCGTCCTCGGCCGCCAGGTGCCCGAGATGTACCAGCGCATGCTGGAGGAGCAGGGCTGGTTCCGCAAGATCTACCAGAGCCAGGGCTCGGTCTACATCGCGCTGCCCGAGGGCCTGCCGAGAGTGGCGATCGCCGTCAGGTCGGGCGACGAGATCCTCGGTTCCATCTGGGCCGCCGTCCACGAGCCGCTCAGCGAACAGCGCGAATGGGCGCTCGCCGACGCCGCCAAGATCGTCGCACTGCACCTGCTGCGCCGGCGCGTGGGCGCCGACACCCGCAGACGGCTGCAGGCCGACCTGCTGTCCACCATCCTCGAAGGTGGAAGGGACGCCGCCGAGGCCGCGGGTCGTCTCGGCGTGGCCAGTGAACGGCTGTGCGTGCTGGCCGCGCAGCTCACCGAGACGCAGGCCGACGCGGCCCAGGCGGAATCCGACAGGCAGCGCTTCTGCGACGCGCTCGCCCTCCACGTCGGCGCCATCCATCCCAAGGCGGCCGCGGCCCCCCTCGGCTCGGTGGCCTACGCCGTCCTGCCGCTGCACGCCAGCGGCGAGGAGGAGGCGCGGGCCGTACGGGTGGCGCAGAGCTTCCTGTCCAGGGTGGGCCCGCGGCACAGCGCCAACATCGGGGTCGGCAGGCTGGCCGCCGACCTGGGCCAGGTGGCCAGATCGCGCGCCGACGCCGACAGATCGCTGCGCGTGCTGCGTTCGCGTGGCGGCTCGGGGCAGGTGGCGGGCTACAGCGACGTCCACTTCGAGTCGCTGCTGCTGCAACTGGGCGACCTGGCCGCGACCGAGGAGCAGACGCCGACCGGGCCCTACCACCGGCTGCTGCGCTACGACGCCGAGCACGGCACGGAGCTGGCCGCCACGCTCGGCGCCTACCTCGACAGCTTCGGCGACGTCAACGCCGCCGCCGCGGTCGTCCACGTGCACGCCAACACCTTCAGGTACCGGCTGCGCCGCCTGACCGAGATCAGCGGACTCGACCTCGCCGACCCCGAGGCCCGGCTGGCCGCCATGCTCATGATGCGCATCTTCGGACGACGGCACTAGACGACCGGTTCCTTTCGTCGCGGAGCACGAAGAAACCCGCGAGGGTGCCGTACACGGGGGTGATCGAGGACGGCGGCGGCGTCCAGATGGCCTTCCAGGACCCCTACGCCTCGCTGAACCCGCGGATGACGGTCGGGGCGTCCGGCGCGGAGGGGCTGCGCAGGCCCAGCGCCCAGGAGGTCGAGCGGCTGCTCGGCCTGGCGCGCGGACGGCCGCCCGCTACCCCCGCGAGCTGTCGGGAGGCCAGCGCCGGCGGGTCGCGATCGCCCGCGCGCTCGACGGGGCGCCGCGCCTGCTGGTCGCCGACGAGATCACCTCGGCGCTGGACGTGTCCGTGCAGGGCGCCCTGCTGAACCTGGTGCGCTCGTTGCGCGCGGAGCTGGGCCTGTCGATGCTGTTCATCTCGCACAACCTGGCGGTGGTCCGCTACGTCGCCGACGACATCGCGGTCATGCGGCACGGCCGTCTCGTCGAGTACGGCCCCGCCGACCAGGTGGTGGCGGCACCCGCGCACGACTACACGCGGGCGTTGCCGGCGGCCGTACCGCGCCTGCCCGCCTGCTGAACGCTCACCCCGCGCGGACTCACCCCGCGGACTCACTCAGCGGGGTGGCGCGGGGACAGCCAGCGGATCCACGCGGGACGGGAGGCGGAGTCGGCTCCCGTCCTCGTCTCGGTGGCCGGCGGGGTCGGCACGATGACCAGCGGGCAGCGGGCGTGGGCGATGCAGTAGCGGCGGGTGGACGGCAGCAGCAGCCGGTCCAGCGCCCCCCTGTGGCCCCTGCCCACCACCAGCAGGTCGATCGGCCTGGCCAGCTCCACGAGCAACGGTCCCGGCTCGCCGAGCCTGGCGATGGCGAGCGTGCTGATGTCGGGCGGCGCGCCGCCCGTCATGTCGTCGAACAGGTTCTGGATGAGCTCGACGCTCCTGGCATCCTCCAGTTGCCTGACGGCATGCGTGTACGGCAGCGCCTCGGGAAACGGGTGCACGGGCGCCCTGCTGACATGGACGGCGAGCAGCGCCATCCCACGCAGCCGGGCCGCCCCGACCGCCCAGATCAGCGCCCAGCGCGAGGCGGGTGTGTCGTCGACGCCGACGACGACCCGCGGTCCTTCGGGTAGCATCGCGTCCTCCTCAAGAGAGGTACGCGTCCATACTGCGCCCCTTACCGCCGTTCCACCACGTAATGGGACTTGGCATGAAAACCCGTTATCCGGGCGCCGTCGTCCAGCAGCCCGCCCAGCACGTCGCGAACCGCGTGCCGCCAGGCCTTGGCGGCTCCCGGATCCCGCCTGCGCAGCGTCTCGACATCGGCGGGCACCGCCACCAGGAGCACCTTCGCGTCCGTGTCGCCCATGACCGGCCTGCCGTCCTGCTCCTTCAGCGCCGTCACCGCCCCCTCCACCGTGTACGGCGCGCACGGCTCGGCCAGCCGCCACACCGCCAGGAGCCGGTCCGACTCGTCCCCTCTGTTGACGGCGTCGTCCATGACGCCGTAGAAGCTCGGCAGGTACTCCTCCGGCCTGGCACCGAGCTTGGCCAGGTTGAAGTGGGCGTTGCGGCGCACCAGCGGGTCGTAGGTCCAGGTGACGCGGTCGATCCCGCGGGCCAGCGCCCACTCGCGCTGGTGGCGCTTGAGCGCGAGCCCGATGCCCCTGCCGAGCAGCGCCCCGGTGATGTGGGAGTGGAGCACCCCTCCCTCGGCGAAGAACGCCACGGAGGCGCCCACCATCCGCCCGTCCTCGTATGCGCCCGCCACGTAGTTGCCCGCATGCGACAGCGCGCGCATCAGCTCGGGGTTGATCGGCTGGTTGCCCTGCTCGAACCCCCAGATGCCGGTGAACACCGCGAAGGCCTCGCCGAACTCGTCGAGGCCGTGCAGCTCCCTGATCTCGGTCATCCCAGCGGTCTCCGTCGTCCCAGCTGTTTCCGTCATCCGAGCGATCCCGGTCACCGCAGCGCCTCGACGAGGAGCCGGTGGACGTTGCCGCCGAGGATCTTGAGGATGTCCTTTTCGGGGACGCCCCTGCGCACCAGCGTCTCGGTGACGAGCGGCAGGCCGCTCGGGCCCGCCAGCCCCGGCAGGGTGGCCATGGGGTCGATCTCGCCGTAGCCGAGGTCCTCGCAGCAGGGCGGGGTGGTGTCGGCGAGCACCTCGCGGACGAAGTCGGGGCCGAGCCCGACATGGTCGACGCCCGCGACGGAGGCGATGTGCTCGATGTGGTCGACGAGCCTGCCGAGGGTGAAGTCGGCGGGGTCGTCGGCCAGGAAGTCGGGCACGAAGTTGACGCAGACCACGCCGCCGGTCGCGGCGACCGCACTCAGCTGGTCGTCGGTGAGGTTGCGGTGGTGGTCGCGCAGGGCGCGGGCCGAGGAGTGCGTCGCGATGAGCGGCCTGGTGGCCAGTTCCAGCACGTGCGCGACGCCGGAGGCGCCCAGGTGGGAGAGGTCGAAGACGATGCCGAGCCGTTCCATCTCCTTCAGCGCGGCGACGCCGTGGGAGGTCAGGCCGCTGCCCGTGGCGTCCTCGCCGCTGCCGTCGGCCAGCGGGGTGCGGCCCCAGTGCGCGATGGAGGCGACCCGGACGCCGAGCCGGTGCATGGTCGAGATCAGCTCCACGCTGGCGTCCAGGCCCGGCATGCTCTCCATGGCCAGCACCAGCGCGATCCGGTCCTCGGCGAGCGCGGCGTCGATCTCGGCCGCGTCGGTGCACAGCGCGACGGCGTCGGCGTTGCCCTCGGCGATGACGTGGGCGCACTCGATCATCCTGAGCGTCTCGCGCAGCGCCCCCTCGGGGCGGAAGGCGTCGTCGATGAAGACCGGCAGCACCTGCAGGTCGACGCCGCCCTCGCGCAGTTGCGGCAGCCACCGCTCGCGGAAGAAACCCGCCCAGCGCTGCGGGGGGCGGGCGGCGACGGCGATGAGGAGGTCGTTGTGCGTGTCCGCGACAAGGGCGCGGTGGTGGAGATCCAGCGGCATGACCGTGACGGTATGCCAAGGGCTGCCGGAGCAGTTCGTCCTGGACTATCAAGACCTGGCCGTTCTTCGTCCGGCAGCCCAACCGCCCGCCTCAGCCGAGGCTGATCCACTCCGTGGAGGTGGTCACCTCGTCCAGGACGTCCTTGACCGGCTCGACGCCGAGACCCGGCCCGGTGGGCACGTGCAGGTGACCGCCGTCCAGTTCGAACGGCTCGGTGATGTCGGTGGCGTAGTAGCGGCGCGAGGCGGAGGTGTCGCCGGGCAGCGTGAACCCGGGAAGGGCGGCCAGCGCCACGTTCGCGGCCCGGCCCAGGCCCGTCTCCAGCATGCCGCCGCACCACACCGCGATGCCGTGCGCCCGGCACAGGTCGTGGATGCGCCGCGCCTCCAGGTACCCGCCGATCCTGCCGGGCTTGATGTTGATGATCGAGCAGGCCTTCAGCGAGATGGCGGCGGCGGCGTGCTCGGCCGACTCGATCGACTCGTCCAGGCAGATCGGCGTGCGCAGCCGCCTGGCCAGCTCGGCGTGCTGCACCAGGTCGTCGTTGGCCAGCGGCTGCTCGATCAGCAGCAGCCCGAAGTCGTCGAGCTGGGCCAGGCGCTGGGCGTCGACGAGCGTGTAGGCGGCGTTCGCGTCCACCTGCAGGAGCACGTCGTCGCCGAAGCGCTCCCTGACGGCCCGCACGGGCTCGACGTCCCAGCCCGGCTCGATCTTCAGCTTGATCCTGACGTAGCCCTCCTCCAGGTAGCCGCCCACCGCGTCGAGCAGTTGCGGGACGGAGTCCATGATGCCGACCGACACCCCGCACGGGACCCGGTCCCTGGCCGCGCCGAGGAAGCGGCCGAACGACTCGCCCGACGCCCTCAGCTGGGCGTCGAGCACGGCCGTCTCCAGCGCCGCCTTCGCCATCCGGTGGCCCTTGACCGGCTCCATGGCCCTGCCCACGCCGTACGCGTCGACGTCGTCGGGCAGCGAGGGCAGCAGGAAGCGGCGGATCACCTGCGCGGCGCCGTCGACGTACTCGGAGGAGTAGAGCGGCTCGGACATCGCCACGCACTCGCCCCACCCCTCGGCATCCGGCGTGACCACTCTGACCAGGAGCACGTCTCGGGAGGTCTCGGTGCCGAAGGACGTGCGGAAGGGCGCGACCAACGGCATGGCGATCCGTCGCAGCTCCACTCCGGTGATCTTCATTCTGTCTCCACTTCGTCGCAGGGGTCACGTCCGACGCTAGGACACGACGACCCTGCGAGGATTCGTGCAGGAAGCCCGAAAACAGGCGTTGTTTCGTCTCCTACCCCAAGGGATCGCGAAAGCGTGGGCGGCTGACACCGCGAAATCACCAAGTCTGGACGAAACTCCGCCTTACCAGTTGACCGTGCCCGGGAAGGATCCCGGCATGCCCAACGTGCGCTTCAGCGTTCACACAGCAGGGGAGACGGGCCTGGGAAAGACGTCCGTCCTGGTGGCAGGCGAGCAGCAGGCACTGCTGATCGACGGCCAGTTCACGCTGGCCGAGCAACACCGCGTCCTGGCGGACGTGCTCGACAGCGGCAAGCACCTGTCGACCGTCTTCGTCAGCGCCGCCGACCCCGACTACTACTTCGGCCTGCAGGTGGTCAGGCAGGCGTTCCCGAACGTCCGCATCCTCGCCACCCCCGCCACCGTCGAGCACATCGAGGCCACGTGGCGCTCCAAGCTGGAGATCTGGAAGCAGCTCGGCGGCAACCTGCCCACCGACGTGGTGGTCCCCGAGCCGCTGCTGGGCGGCTGTCTGGAGCTCGAGGACCACGTGTTCGAGGTACGGCCCGGCGACCCGGCCGCCGAGTGGCGCACCGGCTACCTGTGGAACGCCGACCGACGCGCGATCCTCGGCGGGGCCGCCCTGTTCGCCGGGGTCCACCTGTGGACCGCCGACACCCCCACGGAGCAGGAGCGCGAGGGCTGGCGGCGGACGCTGGACGAGATGAGCGCGCTCGAACCCGAGTACGTCGTGCCGGGCCACCGCGCCGCCACCGGAGGGCCGCTCGACGCCTCGGTGATCCGCTTCACCCGCGACTACCTCGTGGCCTTCGAGACCGAACTGCGCGACGCCAGACGGCGCGACGACCAGGCCAGAACCCTCCGCAGGGCGATGACCAGGCGCTATCCGGGGCTCGGCGGACTGGTCAACCTTGAGCTCGGCGCGAAGGTGGCCACGGGGGAGATGTCCTGGGGCTGAGGCTCTCTATGATCTCCAGGTGAGCGACGAAGAGATCCGCGGCGTGCTCGGCTGGGCGGAATGGACGTCGCAGCCGCTGACCCACAACGCGTCGAACGCGGTGACCAAGGGGATCTGGCGGATCACCGGCGACCGGCCGGTGATCCTCAAGGTGCTCACCGGCTCGGACGAGGGCAGGCCCGGCTGGGAGGCCTCCCACGACCCCCGCCACTGGAACTACTGGCGCAGGGAGGCCGAGGTCTACGCCGAAGGGCTGCCCCGGCTGTGGAAGGGCAGCGGCCTGCGCGCTCCCGAACCGCTGGCGCTGGTCGAGCGCGACGACGGCGACGTGGCCCTCTACCTGGAGGACGTCTCGGAGCGGAGCGGCGCCCCGTGGACGCTCGACCGGCACGCGCTGATGGCGCTCCAGCTCGGCAGAGCGCAGGGCGGCACGGCCGAGATCGAGCGGCCGTGGCTGAGCCGGTCGTTCCTGCGCGACTACGTGGGCTCGAAGGCAGTGCCGTACGAGCTGCTGGACGACGCCGAGGCCTGGCGGCACCCGCTGGCGCGCGAGCACTTCCCCGAAGGCCTGCGCGGCGAGCTGCTCAGGCTGCACAGGGACCGCGAGTGGTTCCTCGGCCTGATGGAGTCGCTGCCGCGCGCACTGTGCCATCTGGACGTCTGGCCGAACAACCTGGTGTCCCGCGGCCCCGACACCGTCCTGCTGGACTGGGCGTTCGTCGGCGACGGCGCGCTCGGCGAGGACCTCGGCAACCACCTCCCGGACAGCGTCTTCGACCTGTTCCTGCCCGCCGCCGACCTGCCCGCCCTCGACCGCGCCTGCTACGGCTCCTACGTGCGCGGCCTGCGCGAGGCGGGGTGGCGGGGCGACGAGCGGCTCGTCCGGCTGGCCGTCTGCGCCTCGGCGATCAAGTACGACTGGCTCGGGCCCGCCATGCTGCGCGCCGTCGACCGTGAGCAGCTCGACTACGGCGGCGCGCGGCCCGTCGAGGCCACCCGGCGCTACCGGGAACGGGGCCGGGCGCTGATGTTCCTGGCCGGTTGGGCCGACGAGGCCAGGCGCCTGGCCGAGACCATACGTTAGATCCACCTAATGTCTTAACAAAGGTTTGACACGTCGCCGCGGGACTCGATAGAAACAGCTGACCCCCACCGACTCAAGGAGCGACGTCCATGCGCCTCGGCGTCATCGGTCTCGGCCTCATCGCCCAGGCCGTACACCTGCAGAACCTGCAGGCGCTGCGCGAGAAGTACCAGGTGACGCACGTCTGCGATCTGTCGCCCACGCTGGCGGCCCAGGTCGCGGCCGAGTACGGCGGGCCCGTGCGCCACTCCACCGACGCGGCGGACGTGCTGGCCGACCCCGAGGTCGACGCGGTCCTTCTCCTCACCCCCGGCACCCACGCCGAGCTGACCCGCAGGGCGCTGGAGGCGGGCAAGCACGTGCTGGCCGAAAAGCCGTTCGCGCACACCGTCGCCGAGTGCCAAGAGCTCCATGAGATGGCCGCGGCCAAGGGCCTGGTGCTGCAGGTGGCCTACATGAAGATGTACGACCCGATCATGCCGAGGGCCAGGGCGGAGCTGGCGAACCTGGGCGCGATCCGGCTGGTGCGGGTGACCGTGCTGCATCCCGCCGACCGGCCGCAGTTCGACCACCAGCGCTTCCTGCGCCACGGCGACGCGGTGGTCCCCGACGACGCCTACGGGCGGCGCAAGGCCGCCGAGGCGGTCGGCGACCTGGGCGAGCCGTACGTGTCTATCTACGCCAACGTGCTGCAGGGCTCGGTCGTGCACGAACTGTCGGTGCTGCGCGCGCTGTTCGGCGAGCAGCCGATCACCATCGCGCACGCCCAGGCCGCCGGTGCCAAGCCGGGCGTGAAGCTGGAGGAGCCGCCGCAGCTGCAGGCGCTCGGCACGTTCGGCGAGGCCCAGCTGGCGCTGTCGTGGAACTGGCTGCCCGACTACCCCGACTACGGCGAGGAGATCGCCGTCTTCGGCTCCGCGGGCCGCCTCTACCTGAACCTGCCCGGCCCCTACCTGCGCGACGCCCGCGCCTCGCTGGTCGTCCAGACCGTCCAGGGCGGCGAGCGCGCCACCACCGAGTTCCGGTCCGACCACCGCACCGGCTTCCTCCACGAGTTGCTCGCCTTCCACGCCTCCGTCACCGAGGGCGCGCCCGTCATGTCCACCGCCATGGGCGCCGCCTACGACACCGCCGCCCTCCAGCAGATCGCCAGGAGCCTTCGTTGACCAAGATCGCGTCCGCGCCCTGCAGCTACGGCGTCCACAGCGGTCACGCCATCGGGATGAAGCCGGTCGAGCTGCTGGAGGCCATGGCAGCCGCGGGCTACACCGGCAGCGAGCTCGGCCCGCCCGGGTTCTTCGGCTCGCCCGACGAGACCGCCCGCGCCTTCGCCGACAACGGCCTGACGGTCGTCGGCGCCTACGTCCCGCTGAAGCTGTCGCAGCCGGAGCAGATGCAGGCCGCCGACCTGGCCTCGATGCGCCACACGCTGGAGGAACTGGCCGCCTCGGGCAACCCCGAGGTGGTGGCCGTGCTGGCCGACGACGGCGACGAGGCGCTGCGCGCCAACCCGTGGCGCACCACCGGGTGGGACTCCGGGTGGGATGAGGCCGCCTGGCGCCGCGCGGCCGAGCGCGTCGCCGCCGCCTGCGAGGTCGTCAGCTCGTACGGCGTGCGCCCCGTCTTCCACCCCCACTACGCCACCTACGTCGAGCGGGCCGCCGAGATCGACACGCTCATGGAGCTGACCGACGTCGCGCTCTGCCTCGACAGCGGCCACTTCGCGCTGGGCGGCGCCGAACCGGCCGCGTACGCCGAGAAGTACGCCGACCGGGTGGGCCACGTCCACGTCAAGGACGTCCGCCACGCGGTCGTCGCGGACGCCAGGGCCAGGGGCGATGTGCGCATGAGCGAGTGGTGGGGCGAGGTCGCCTGCCCGCTCGGCCAGGGCGACGTCGCGCTGGAGCCGTTCCTCGCCCAGCTCAGGGCCAACGGCTACGACGGCTGGTACGTCATCGAGCAGGACAGCGCCCCCGTCACCCCCGAGACGTGGGCGGCCACCCTCGCCGACCAGCGGCACAACCACACCTGGCTGGCCGGGCGCCGGTGACCGTGGACAGGCTCGCGGCGCTCATCGAGACCAGGGCGCGCCGCCCCTCTGCCATCGCCGAGGCCGCCGCCCGCCGCGCCCGCCCCGCCGGCCTGCTCGGCGAGCACGGCAAGCTCATGGTCATCGCCGCCGACCATCCCGCGCGCGGCGCGCTCGGCGCGGGCGACCGGCCGCTGGCCATGGGCGACCGGCTCGACCTGCTCGACCGGCTCTGCACCGCGCTGGCCAGGCCGGGCGTCAACGGCGTCCTCGGCACCCCCGACATCCTCGAGGACCTCCTCCTGCTCGGCGCCCTCGACGGCAAGGTCGTCATCGGCTCCATGAACCGCGGCGGCCTGGCGGGCGCGGTGTTCGAGATGGACGACCGCTTCACCGGCTACGACGCGGCCATGATCGCAGCGATGCGCTTCGACGGCGGCAAGACGCTGACCAGGATCGACTACGCCGACCAGGCGAGCGTCGACACGCTGGAGTCCACCGCGAGAGCCGTCACCGACCTGGCCTCGCGCGGCCTGCTGGCGATGGTCGAGCCGTTCGTCTCGCGCAGGGTCGACGGCAGGGCGCGCAACGTCCTCACCACCGAGGCCGTGGTCAGGTCCGCCGCGATCGCCGCGGGGCTGGGCGCCACCTCGGCCTACACGTGGCTGAAGCTGCCGGTCGTCGATGACATGGAGCGGGTGATGGCGGCCACCACGCTGCCCGTCGTCATCCTCGGCGGCGAGGTCGACTCCGACCAGGAGGCGGTGTTCGCCAGGTGGCGCAAGGCGCTGGCCTGCCCGACCGCGCGCGGCCTGGCGGTGGGCAGGTCGCTGCTGTACCCGCCGGACGACGACGTGGTCGCGGCCGTCGACGCGGCGGTGGCCCTGCTCTGACGACCGGCCAGACCGGCCAGAACGGCCAGATCGAAAGGCCGGGCGGGCGCCGGGCGCGGGGCCCGAACCGCAGGGTCAGGCGTCCAGCACGTGGAGGGTGGGGGAGCCGGGGCTGAGCAGGACGGGGCCGCCGGGTGCGCAGGCGACCGTGTCGGCCACCCGCGCGCCGAACAACCCCGTGAGATAGATGGCCGGCGCCACGCGCAGCGTCATCCCCTCCGCCAGCGGCTCGGGATCGGTCAGCGAGGGGCCCTCCTCGTGCCCCCACCCGATGCCACCGCCGCCGACGTCGGCGAACCCGCCGTAACCGCTGTCCTCGATCACCTGGCGCGCGCGGGCGGCGACCCGCTCGGCGGGGGCGCCGGGCCGTACCGCGTCGAGGGCCGCGGCGCGCGCGGCGAGCACCACCGACAGCATCGCCTCGAAGTCCTCGGGCGGCTCGGCCACCGCGAACGCCCTGGCCACCTCCGCGCACAGGCCCTCCCACCTGCCGCACACCGCGATCTGCAGCGCGTCTCCCGGGTTGATGAGGCGATCGGTGGGCCGGTGCTCCTTCACCGCGGTGTGCTCGCCCGCGGCCACCCGTACCGACACGATCTCCTCGCAGCCCGACTCGATCAGCAGCATCCGCAGCCTGCGCGCCATCTCCCGCTCGCTGGCCCCGAACCAGGCCAGCTCGCGCGCCGCCGCCAGGACGGCGTCGGCCGCCCCGGCCGCCCGCGCCACGGCCTCGATCTCCCGGGCCGACTTCCTGGGGCGCAGGTCGCGCAGCACCGCCGAGGCCGGGATGAGCTCGGCGTCGATCCGCATGCCGAACAGCTCGGCGACCCGCATCTCGTCGTCCACCCCGACCCTGCGCGCCCCTCGCGGGATGCACGGCACGGGGTCGCCGGTCTCGACGGCCGGGCCACCGGCGGTGACCACCAGGAACCCGTCGCCGGTGCCGCCGAGGAAGCGGAAGTCGGGTGAGGGGCGCAGCACGAGCGCGTCCACTCCAGCCTCGGCCATCGCCTGCCTGACGAGCTGCTCCCTCATCTCTCGGGTGCGTGCAACCAGCAGGCGGCGGGGCCGAAGTCGGGCTCCTTGACCCTGCACACGTCCATGACGTGCGGGCAGCGCGGGTGGAAGCGGCAGCCGGACGGCGGGTCGGCGGGGTCGGGGACGTCGCCGGGCAGCTCGGCCGGCAGCGTCCCGAGGCCGTCGGGCTGGGGGATGGCGGCCAGCAGCGCGCGCGTGTAGGGGTGGCGCGGGTCGGCCCACACCTCCTCGGTACGGCCCACCTCGACGATCTTGCCCAGGTACATCACCGCGATCCGGTCGGCGATCAGCCGTACCACCGACAGGTCGTGGCTGATGAACAGCAGCCCGGCGCCCGAGTCGACCGCCAGGTCCCGCATCAGCGTGGCCACCTGCGCCTGCGCCGAGGCGTCCAGGGCGGAGATCGGCTCGTCGCCGATCAGCAGCCGCGGCCTGGCCGCCAGGGCCCTGGCGATCGCGATGCGCTGCCGCTGGCCGCCGGAGAACTCGTGCGGGTGCCTGGCGGCGAACTCACGCGGCAGGCCGACGCGTTCCAGCAGGTCGGCGGGCGCCGTCGTGGTGTCGCCCGCCGTCCGCAGGCCGTCGGCGATCTGGTCGCCGACGCGCCGACGCGGGTTCAGCGAGGCGTAGGGGTCCTGGAAGACCATCTGGATCTCGGTCAGCGCCCGTCTGCGCAGGCCGAGCGGGGTGACCGGGCGGCCGCCGAAGGTGATCGCTCCCTCGGCCGCGTGGTGCAGGCCGCAGACGGCACGGGCCAGCGTCGACTTCCCGCAGCCCGACTCGCCCACCAGGCCGACGACCTCGCCGGGGGTGACAGTCAGGCTCGCGCCCGCCACCGCCCGCACCACGGGCCGTCCCGGCGAGCGGTGCTCCACCACCAGGTCGCGGATGTCCAGCGTCGTCATGCGCTCTCCTCGGTGGAGCCGTCAACAGCCCGGTCAACGTCGTGCGCGGCCAGCGGGGCGGGCGCGTCGGGCAGCGAGTCGAGCAGCGAGCGGGTGTAGGGGTGGGACGGCGAGCGCAGGACCTGCGCCCGCGGGCCCGTCTCCACCACCAGGCCGTCCTTCATCACGCTCACCTGGTCGGCCACCGCCGACATCACCCCGAGGTCGTGGGTGACCAGCAGGACGGCCAGCCCCAGGTCGTCGCAGAGCCCGCGCAGCAGCCGCAGGACGCCCGCCTGCACGGTCACGTCGAGCGCGGTCGTCGGCTCGTCGGCGATCAGCACCTTGGGCTCGCAGGCCAGCGCGATGGCGATCGCGATGCGCTGCCGCATGCCGCCGGAAAACTGGTGGGGATAGCGGCCGAACGCCTCGGACGGGCCGGGGATGCGCACCTTGCCGAGCAGCTCCACCGCCCGCTCGCGCGCCTCGGCGCGGCCGAGCTTCAGGTGGTGGCGCATGTGCTCGGTCAGCTGCCTGCCGACGGTCAGCATCGGGTGCAGGCTGGTGGCCGGGTCCTGGAAGACCATGGCGACCTCGCCGCCGCGCACCTTGTTCAGCTCCTTGGGCGGCAGGCGGAGCAGGTCCCTGCCCTCCAGCGCGATCGTGCCCGTGGCGCGGGCGCCGTGCGGCAGCAGCCCGAGTACGGCCAGGCCCGTCATGGTCTTGCCGGAGCCGCTCTCGCCCGCCAGGCCGTGGACCTGGCCCTGCCGGAGCGACAGGTCGACGCCGCCGAGGACGTCCCGGCCGCCGATGGCGACCCTGAGGCCGGTGATCTCCAGCATCACAGGGCACGCTCCTTGATGGCGCGGGCCGTGCGCGGGTCGAGGGCGTCGCGCAGCGTGTCGCCGAGGAAGTTGAAGGCCAGCACGACCGTCAGGATCGCCAGGCCGGGGAAGGTGGCCACCCACCAGCTGTCGAAGACCTCGACGCCGCCGGCGACCATCGCGCCCCACTCGGGGGAGGGCGGCTTGGCGCCCAGGCCGAGGAACGACAGCCCGGACAGCAGCAGCAGCGCCGTACCGATGTCGAGGGTGGCCAGGACGAGCACGGGTCCCGTGACGTTCGGCAGCACGTCCACGCGCAGCGAGCGCCACACCGAGAAGCCGAGGAGCCTGCCGCTCAGCACGAACTCCCGCTCCCGCACCCCCAGCACCAGGCCGCGGGTGACACGGGCATAGGCGGGCCAGGCCACCACCAGGACGGCCAGGACGGCGTTGGCCAGGCTCGCGCCCAGCGCCGCGGCCACCACCATGGCCAGGATGACCGTGGGGAAGGCGAACACGAGGTCGGCCACCCGCATGATCGTCTCGTCCACCCACCGGCCGAAGTATCCGGCGCACGCGCCGAGCAGGCCGCCGACCAGCACCGACAGCGCCACCAGCAGCAGCGTCAGCGGGATCGAGACCCGCGCGCCGTACAGGACCCTGCTGAGGATGTCGCGGCCGAGCTGGTCGGTGCCGAACCAGTGGCCGGGACCGGGCGCGGCGAGCCTGGGCAGGTCCTGCGCGAGCGGGTCGTGCGGGGCCAGCCACGGGGCGGCCAGCGCGATCACCAGCCAGGCGAGCGCCACGGCCCCGCCGACGATGGCCAGGGGCTGCCGCCAGGCTTCGGGGAGTCGTCGTGTCACTGGAGTCTCACTCGGGGGTCGATGACGCCGTACAGCACGTCCACGATCAGGTTGATCACCAGGTAGACGCCGCCGACGACCAGGCCCACGCCCATGACGGCGGGCAGGTCGAGGGTGGTGGCGCTCTTGTAGGCGTACTGCCCGACGCCCGGCCAGGCGAAGATCGCCTCGACCAGCACGGTGCCCGACAGCAGGCTGCCGAACGCCAGGCCGGCGACCGTGATGATCGGCACCAGCGCCGAGCGCAGCACGTACCTGAACAGGATGACCCTGCCGGGCAGGCCCTTGGCCCTGGCCGCGCGGACGTAGTCCTGGCCCAGCACCTCCAGCACCGCGCTCCTGGTGAAGCGGGTGAGCAGGCCGATCGTGTAGAGGGCGAGCACCAGTGCCGGGGTGAGCAGGTGGCCGACGGCGCTGGCGAAGACGTCCCACTGTCCAGCCAGGGCGGAGTCGACCGTCGCCAGGCCGGTGACCGGCGGCGGCGCGGTCAGCCCCGGGTCGATGCGCCCGCTGCCCGGAGTGAGCTGCAGGCGGTAGAAGAACACGTAGAAGGCCACCAGCGCCAGCCAGAACGTCGGCACCGAGATGCCGATCAGGCTCAGCACCCGCAGCGCGTGGTCGGTCAGCCGGTCCCTGCGCAGCGCCGCGACGACGCCGAACGCCACGCCCAGCACCAGCGAGACCAGGATCGCCGCGCCCGCCAGTTCCAGCGTGGCGGGCACGGTCTCGGCCAGGTCCTGGCTGACCGGGCGGTGGCTCTGCTGGCTGGTGCCGAGATCGCCCTGGAGCAGTCCCTGCAGGTGGATGAGGTACTGCTGGGGCAGCGGCTTGTCCAGCCCGTGCTCCTGGCGCCACTGGGCGACGATCGCCGGGTCGCCGAGGGCGCGCTGGCCCAGGTTGGCGGCGGCGGGATCGCCCGGCACCAGGTTCGTCAGGACGAAGGTGACCAGGGTGATCCCCCAGGCCAGCAGGATCGCGATGAGCACCCTGCGCAGCAGGAAGCGGACCAGCGGATGCCGGCCCCGCGCCCGGCCGCCGCGCGGGGCGGCGGCCGGAGAGCGTTCGGGGGCTTTCGCGCCGGAGACGGTCATCTCAGCGGCCTACTTGGCGGTCAGGTCGGCCAGGTCGACGGTCCAGACCGGGTGGTACTCCAGCCCGGACACCGACGCGGCGGTCACGATGTTCTGGCTCGGCTGGATGAGCGGGATGAACGGCCCGCCCTCGTTCAGCTTCTGCTGGACCTCCGCGTAGGCCGCCTTGCGCGCCTCGTCGCCGATCGCGGTGGCCGCCTTGTCGCCCGCGGCGGAGATGTCCTTGGCCGCGCCGTCCTTCCAGCCGGCGCGCAGGCCGACCAGCTTGCCGGGCAGGAAGGCCAGGTAGTCGCTCGGGTCCGGGTAGTCGGGGCCCCAGTACCACAGGCCCAGCTCCTCCTTGCCGTTGCGGTAGTTGTCCAGCGCGGTCGTGACGGGCGCGGGCGCGAGGTCGACGGTGATCCCGACCTCCTTCAGGTTCGCCTGGAGGCGCTCGGCCAGCGGCTGGAACGACAGCCCGTTGACCGTCAGCTCGCTCGGGTACTCCAGCTTCACCGTCGGGTTCTTCACTCCGCTTGCCGCCAGCGCCGCCTTGGCGCCCTCGACGTCGCGCTTGGCCGCCTGGTCGGCGGGCAGCGCGCCGAGCAGCTGCGACGGGATGATGCCCGGCGCCTGCGTCGAGCCCTCGCCGGCCAGCTCCAGCAGCCCGGCGTAGTCGACGCCCTTGCGCAGCGCCTCGACGAACTTGGCGTTCGGCGTGGTCTTGCTGACCGCGGAGTCCTGGTTGGCCAGCAGGAAGATGACGTTCGCCGAGGCGGTCTTCTGCACCTGCAGCGTCGACGGCATGCCGGACACCTGGTCGCCGGACAGGTTGAGCGCCACCTGGCTGTCGCCGCGCTGGACGTTCAGCTTCTGCGTGGCGGCCTCGACGTTGCGGATGACGACCCGGTCGTAGGCGGGCTTGGCGCCGTAGTACTTGGGGTTGGCCTTGAGCACGACCTGGCTGGTCAGGTTGAACGACTCGATCGTGTACGGCCCCGAGCCCGCCGAGGCGGAGTTCAGGTACTGCTCGGCCTTGTCGCCGGCGTCCGTGGTCGCCCCGTGCTCCTTGGCGACCTTGCTGTTCAGTACGCCGAGGGCGGGGTTGGGCAGGATGTACGGCAGGGCCGGGTTGGGCGCCTTCGAGGTCAGCGTGATCGTCGAGGCGTCGGTCTTGGCCACCTCGACCCCGTCGAGCAGGAACGAGGGGGTGCCCTTCATGTCGCGCACCCTGGTCAGCGAGAACACCACGTCGTCGGCCGTCACGGGCGAGCCGTCGGCGAAGGTGGCGCCCTGCTTGAGCTTCAGCGTCAGGACCTTGCCGTCCTCGGACAGCTCGTAGGACTCGGCCAGCGCGGGCACCGGCTTGGTCACGTCGGCGCCGTCGAAGGTCAGCAGCGTCTCGTAGACGGCCTTGCCGACGAACAGGCCCGTCGGCTCGTAGGTGCGGCCGGGGTCGGCGGTCTTCAGGTCGAAGGACGTGTCGACGACGAGGGTCTTGGCGCCGGACTGCGGGGCGGCCGACGACTTGACGCCGCCCGCGGAGCAGGCGGCGAGCGCGAGAGCACCGACGACCAGCAGTGCTGCCGTCTGAGAGCGGGTCGCCATGGGGTGTCCTCCGAAGCTGGACGGTTGGTTCTGGTTGGTCGAGGATTGTGCGGCAAAATGTCCAGCTCATGTCATATGGGTGAGATAGACCTGAAGGGATTGGCCACACAATGACGGAAATGTCTGGCAATAGTGGAAGGCTTGGGGATCCGGCTGGACGGATCGGCATCGGGCTCGATCTCGACGCCACCCACATGAAGATCCTCGAGGTCCTGCGGGAGAACGGCAGGATCTCGGTCGCCGCGCTGGCCGAACGGGTGGGCATCTCGCGGGCCAACGCCTACACCCGCTTCGAGGCGCTGCGCGCCGACGGCGCCATCAAGCGCTTCACCGCCGAGATCGACCACGTGCGCGCTGGGCTCGGCATCACCGCGCTCGTCTTCGTGACCGTGCGGCAGCAGATGTGGAAGCAGTTCAGGGCCGAGCTGGCGCGGATGCCCGAGGTGGAGTACTGCGCGATCACCACCGGGCAGCACGACGCGATGATCCAGGTGCGGGTCTCCGACGTGGCGGAGGTGCACCGGCTGGTGACCGAGCGGATGGCCAACATTCCGGCGGTGAAGGCCACCGAGACCGTGTTCATCCTGGACGAGGTGCTCAGACGGCCCTACGTGCTGCCCACCGACCGTGACGCGGCGGGCCGGACGAGCAGGAGGGCCACGCCGGAGGCCGCGGAGGTGCCGCTGGGCAAGATGCGGTTCGTCGGCGCGGCCGAGGGTCGCGCCGCGCTCAGGAAGGACGGCTGACCTCTGTCGGTTCGGGAAGGCCGGGGACGCGTCCGTGGTTGGGCATGAACGTGAACGAGACGGATGTCGTGGTGATCGGGGCGGGGCAGGCGGGTCTGTCCAGCGCCTACTTCCTGGACCGGTTCGGCCTGGCCCCCGTGGTGCTCGACGCCGCCGACGGGCCGGGAGGGGCGTGGCGGCACCGCTCGCCGTCGCTGACCATGGACAAGGTCCACGGCATCTTCGACCTGCCGGGCCTGCACAGGGAGCAGTCCGCCGACGGCCGCGCGCCCGCCGCGCTGGTCGTGCCCGACTACTACGGCGCGTACGAGGAGGAGGTAGGGCTGGAGGTCGTGCGCCCCGTCCAGGTGCGCGCGGTGACGCGGGGCGACGACGACAGGCTCGTGGTCGACTCCGACGCCGGGCGGTGGGCGGCCAGGGCGGTCGTCAACGCCACCGGCACGTGGACGCGCCCCTACTGGCCCTACTACCCGGGAGGGTCGGGCTTCCTCGGCAGGCAGCTGCACTACGCCGCCTACCGGGGGCCGGACGGGTTCGCCGGACTGCGGGTGGTCGTGGTGGGCGGCGGCGCCTCGGCGATGCACGTGCTGTCCGAGCTGGGCGGGGTCGCGGCCGCCACGCTCTGGGTCACCCGCCGCCCGCCGGTCTGGCGCGACGACGACTTCGGTGAGGAGGCGTGCAGGGACGCCGTGGCCCAGGTCGAGGAGCGGGTACGGCAGGGCCTGCCACCGCAGAGCGTGGTCAGCGTCACGGGCCTCGGCTACACGCCCGTCGTGCTGGAGGCGTTGGAGAAGGGGACGCTGCACCGGCTGCCGATGTTCGCCAGGATCGAGCCTGACGGCGTCGCGTGGGCCGACGGCGGGTTCGAGGCGGCCGACGCGATCGTGTGGGCGACGGGCTTCCGCTCGGCGCTCGACCACCTGGCCCCGCTCCGCCTGCGCACACCGGGCGGAGGTATCAGGGTCGACGGCACCCAGGCGGTTGAGGAACCGCGCCTGCAGCTCGTCGGATACGGGCCGTCGGCCAGCACGGTCGGCGCCAACCGCGCCGGCCGTACCGCCGCCCTGAACGTCCGCAGGCTCCTGGCCGCCACCAGGGCGGCCGCCTGATCGGCCCGGCCCGCTCAGTGGTAGGCGTGCACCACCGCGTGGCCCTTGCCCTTGCCGATGAGCCACTTGTTGATCGGCGTCGTCACCAGGAAGGCCACCAGGAACGCCACGGCCAGCGCGCCCCAGAACAGGCCCGAGGACAGCCCCGCGTCCATCGCGCCGGGGATGATGAGCATGACGCCGTTGTCCACGATCTCCATGACCAGGATCGAGACCGTGTCGGCGGCCAGCGCCACCTTCAGCGCCTGGCTCCAGCTCAGTCCGGCCCTGCGCACGGGAAGCATGGTGAGCAGGTAGCCGAACACGAAGGCGAGCGCGACGGCCAGGGCGATCGTCGGCGCGTTCGACCAGCCGAGCGCGGTGCCGATGACCATGCCGAGCACCTCGCCGATGGCGCATCCGGTCAGGCAGTGCAGCGTCGCCGTGGCGGCCATGCCCCACGAAACGCCGCCACCGTGACCCTCGTGACCCTCGTGACCCTCGTGACCACCGTGACCCTCGTGTCCAGCGTGGTCACCGTGTCCAGCGTGGTGATCGTGATGCTGAGGGTGGTGTTCGTGGTGCCCGTGATGTCCATGCGTTTCCGACATTTCACGCTCTTTCGCTCAGGTGTCTGCTCGGGAACTTATACCCCCTATGGGTATATATCGAGCTTTGTGGAAGAGCGTACTACACGGCATAGTTCGACAACAGATCTAGCCATATAGTGGGATGTGGGGCTTACGTCCTGATATGCGGATGTCTGTCCGCGCCGAGACCGGTGAGTCGAGTGGCGCCGGGACTCCGCCGACGCCTCCACCCGGACCTCTCCCCGACGCCCCCGCTCTGGTGGTCCTGGAACGATCCCCGCAGGCCAGATGCCGGTTCCGGCGGGAGAGAGCAGTCCTGATGCCGGGGCCCCGATGTCGTACTTTTCAATCAATCCTCTACTATCGTCCATCGGATCGAACGGCGCTCTCCCCGGCGCCGTCCCCCCTCGGACAAAGGAGAAGCGTGGCGGTTGCGGCCCCCGGCGACCGGCGGCGCCCCCCGCTCCGCCTCCTGCTCGCGGCGGGCCTGGTGGTGACCATGCCCGTGACCCTGCCGCCCGCGCAGAGCCTCGCCAAGCCCAAGCCGACCGTCAAACAGCTCAAGAAAGAGCTGGCCGAGCTGCAGAAGAACTCCGACAAGCTGATCGCCGAGTACTACAGCAGCCGCGTCGAGCTGCAGAAGGTCGAGAAGGCGGAGAAGAAGGCCCGCGAGCGGCTGAAGGTCGCCCAGGCTGACTACGACAGGGAGTCGGCCCAGCTGCGCCTCATGGCCACCGAGCAGTACATGTCGGGCGGGCTCGGCATCGTCCCCGCCCTGCTCGGCGAGGTCGACATGGCGGGCATGGCCACGCTGCGCGCGATCAGCGAGGAGCAGGGCGCCCGCCTGGAGGGGTTCACGCAGGTACGCGACCAGCACCGCGAGGCCAAGACCGACGCGCAGGCGCGGGCCGACGAGCTGGGCGCGCGCATCAAGGAGCTCGGGGCGCAGAAGAAGGACGCCGAGAAGGTCATCGAGAAGATCAAGGACAGGATCGACCTGCTCTACCCGACGCCCGGCGTGCGCAGGCCCGACGGGTCGTGGGTGCCTCAGCTCCCTTCGGGTCCCGACAACATCACGCCCAGGATGCGGCTGGTCAAGAAGCTCATCGCGGAGCGGTTCGGCGTGCCGTACGGGATCGGGTGTTACCGGGCGATCCAGGACGGCGGAGAGCACCCGATGGGGCGCGCCTGCGACTTCATGCTGAGCCGCGGCGGCGCGATGCCCTCGGCCGCGGAGGTGAAAAGGGGTAACGAGATCTCCGCCTGGGTGGTCAAGAACGCCGGGCGGCTGGGCATCATGTACGTGATCTACCGCCAGCGGATCTGGCACGTCAGGACCGGCTCGTGGCGGGTGATGTCGAACAGGGGCGGCACCACGGCCAACCACTACGATCATCCGCACATTTCTGTCTATTGATACCCTTCTGTCCGTGATCGACATCGACAAGGCGCGGGCGGAGACTCCCGGCTGCGCGAACGTGGTCCACCTCAACAACGCCGGAGCGGCACTGCCCCCTCGGGTTGTGATCGACACCGTCAAGGATCACTTCGACCTCGAATGCACCATCGGCGGTTACGAGGCCAAGGACCGCGCGGCCGAGCGGGTCGAGGGCTTCTACGACTCCGTCGCCGCCCTGCTCGGCGCGCACCGCGACGAGATCGCCTACATCGAGAACGCCACCCGCGCCTGGGACATGGCCTTCTACGGCATCCCGTTCCAGCCGGGCGACAGGATCCTGACCACCACCAGCGAGTACGTCAGCAACGGCATCGCCTTCCTCCAGGTCGCCCGCTCGCGCGGCGTCGTCGTCGAGGTGATCCCCGACGACGCCGACGGCACCATCGACCTCGGCATCCTGGAGGCGGAGCTGGCCAAGGGCGGGGTCCGCCTGGTGGCCATCAACCACGTGCCCACCCACAACGGCCTGGTCAGCCCCGCCGCCGAGGTCGGCAGGCTGTGCAACGCCGCGGGCGTGCTCTACCTCCTCGACGCCTGCCAGTCCGTCGGCCAGATCGCCGTCGACGTCGCCGAGATCGGCTGCGACATGCTCTCGGCCACCGGCCGCAAATTCCTGCGCGGCCCGCGCGGCACGGGTTTCCTCTACGTACGGCGCAGCGTGCTGACCGAGATCGAACCGCCGTTCCTCGACCTGCACTCGGCCAAGTGGCGGACGCCGTCCAACTACGAGATCCGCGATGACGCGATCAGGTTCGAGACCTGGGAGCGCTACTTCGCGGGGCAGCTCGGCCTCGGCGCCGCCGTCGACTACGCGCTGTCGATCGGCCTCGACGCCATCGAGCCCAGGGTGTCGGAGCTGGCCGCCGGGCTGCGCGCGGCCCTGGAGGCCAAGCCGGGCGTGACCGTCCACGACCGCGGCCTCAAGCGCTCGGGCATCGTCACGTTCACCGTGGCGGGACAGGACAGCGACCAGGTGAAGCTGCGCCTGCGCGAGCAGGGCATCAACGTCAGCTCCACCGAGCCCGACCAGCGCTTCGACACCGTCTCACCCGCCTCGGCCGTGCGCGCCTCCGTGCACTACTACAACACCGAGGACGAGGTCGGCCGCCTGCTCGAGGCCCTGTGACGCCTGCCCTGTGACGCCTAGCCCTGTGACGTCTAACGTACCCGGCCGCGGGGCTTGAGCCGCGCGGTGGGCAGGGCGGGGGCGCGCAGCGGGTCGCCGTCGAAGCCGGTGACCTCGCCGAACAGCGCGCCCTGCGTCCACTCCTTGCGGAAGGCCTCGATCTCCTCGTGCGTGCGGCCGACGAAGTTCCACCACATCACGATCTGCTCCTCGAACGGCACGCCGCCGATCAGCAGGAGCCTGCCCTGCCCCGACACCCGCAGGCAGGAGCGGCCGAGACCGAGGTAGAGCAGCGGGCCCACGGGCAGCGCCTCCCCGTCGACGGTCAGCGAGCCGTCCAGTGTCAGCACGGCGTGCTCGAAATCCGGCCGGATCGGCAGCTCGGCCTCGCCGTCGACCGACACCTCCACGCCGACCAGCGGCGTGTAGGCGGTCGCCGGTGACCTCGCGCCGCCGAACGAGCCCATGACGACCGTGGACTCGTGACCAGGGCCGCGCACCACCGGCAGGTCGCCGTGGTGCTCGAAGCGCGGCGCCACCTGGCGCGACTCCTCGGGCAGCGCCACCCACAACTGCACGCCGTGCAGTTCCGTCTCCGGCGATTCCTCGGCGTGGGAGATGCCGCGCCCTGCCGTCATCAGGTTGAGCTCGCCGGGCCGTACCAGCTGGTGGCTGCCGAGGCTGTCACGGTGGAGCACCTCGCCCGCCACGAGCCAGGTGACGGTCTGCAGACCCGTGTGCGGGTGCGGCGGCACGCGCATCCGTGCCGTCTCGGGGCCGTAATGGTCGACGAAGCACCACGCGCCCACCATCCGCCGCCCGACCGCGGGAAGAGTGCGGGTCACCGTCATCGCGCGCGGACCGCCGAGCGCGACCTCGTGCCCCTTCACCAGCTCGCGGACGGGCGCGCCCGCCGCGCACACCGTCTCCCGCGGGTTCGGCTCCACGTTGCTCACGCTATGACTGTACGGCTTGCCACCAGGCGTCCACCGCCTGGGCGGAGGCGGTCTCGACGAGCTCGCCCGGCCGCGGCACGACGATCTTCACATCGCGGGCCTTCGCCTCGCGCCACAGCCGCTCGACCGGCTCTGCCCACGGGTGCAGCGCCAGCGTGAACGTCGCCCAGTGCACCGGCAGCAGCAGCGATCCGCCCAGGTTGACGTGGGCGTTCACCGCCTCCTCCGGGTTCATGTGGATGTCGGGCCACGAGGGGCTGTAGGCGCCGATCGGCATCAGCGTCAGGTCGAACGGGCCGTGATCCGCGCCGATCTTGGCGTACCCCTCGAAGTAGCCGGAGTCGCCCGCGTAGAAGACCTTCCGCTGGGCGCCGGCGACCACCCAGGAGCCCCACAACGTGTCGTTGCGGGTCAGCGAGCGGCCGGAGAAGTGGCGAGCCGCCGTCGAGACGAACCGCAGGCCCGCGACGCTCGCCTCCTCCTCCCAGTCGAGCTCGATGATCCGGTACAGCGGCACGCCCCAGCGCTCCAGGTGTGCCCCGATGCCCAGTGGCACCAGGAAGGGCGCCTTGGAGATGCGGGTGAGCCTGCGCACCGTCGACAGGTCGAGGTGGTCGTAGTGGTCGTGCGAGATGACGATCGCGTCGACCTTCGGCACCTGCTCGATGGCGACAGGGAGGGGATGGTGCCGCAGCGGCCCGACGAACGGCGTCGGGGACACCCGCCGGCTCCACACCGGGTCGAACAGCACCCGCCTGCCCTCGATCTCCACGAGGGTGGAGGCGTGGCCGTACCAGACGACGTTCAGCCCGGTGGGCGACGGGTCGCTCGCGGGAGGGGTGCGCACCGGGATCGGGCCCGCGGGCCTGCGCGACTCGCGGTCCTTCATCAGCTCGCGCAGCAGCGCAGGGGAGGGCGCGCCCACCCTGGTCGGCTCGGGCATGGGGTTGAAGAAGGCGCCGTCCCCGAACTGCGGGGAGCGGCGGATCCTGCTCGCCCGCTCCTCGCCCGAGGTCAACGGACGGACGCCCAGCTCCGCGGGCACGTCGCGCAGGGCCCAGCCGGCCGCGGCCAGCGCCGCCCCACCCGCGATCAGTCGCCGTACCGTCCGTTTCGCCGCCATCGCTCACACTCCCAAGTCGGTCCCTCCCGACAACCGCGTCCGGAGGCTCACGTGTTCCCGCCTAGCACGATATATCGCGATATGTTCCCCTGCGCCCGCATCCTGAGGCCACTCTCAGCCATTCCCGCATGCGGGCACCGCCTCCCCTCGATCTCAGACCGTCTTGATCGCGCCGCCGTCGATGACGAAGTCGGCGCCGGTCACGCTGGCCGCCAGCGGCGAGGCCAGGTAGGTCACCAGCGCGGCGACCTCCGCGGGCTCGACCAGGCGGCCCGTGGTCATCCCCGTCGCCCCGGGCAGCCCGGCCAGCAGCTGCTCCAGCGACAGGCCCATCGAGGCCGCCAGCGCCGCGCCGTACCCCTCGGGGTCCTCCCACAGCGCGGTGCGCACGGGGCCGGGGGAGACGGTGTTGAGCCGCACGCCCTGCGGCCCGAACTCCTCGGCCACGGCCTTGCCGAACGCGGTGAGCGCCGCCTTCGCCGTGGTGTAGGTGACGGGTCCCGCGTGCGGCATGCGGGCGCCGTTGGAGGAGATGTTCACCACGGCCCCGCCCCGTCGCAGCAGGCTCGGCATGGCGGCGCGGGTGGTCCGCACGGCGGCCAGGAAGTTCAGCGAATGGACGGCCAGCCAGTCGGCGTCGTCGAAGCCCAGGAACCCGCTCACCTGGCCCCCGCCGTCACCGCCGCCGACATTGTTGACCAGCACGTCGATCTCGCCCACCTCCTCGAGCGCGCGGGCGATGAGCTCGACGGGTCCTTCGGCGGTCGACAGGTCCACCGCGATCGGAATGGCGCCGCTCTCCCGCAGGGCGGGCGGCACGGTGCGCGCCGCAGCGACGACGTTCACCCCCTCCTCGGCGAGCGCCGAGACGATCGCGAGCCCGATACCCCTGCTCGCGCCTGTGACGACGGCGGTCCTGCCCTTGAGTCCCAGATCCATGACGCACGTTCCTCTCGTTATCTGCATCAGAAGCGATGCGGTCAACGTAGAATATGCAACATCAATGATGCAAGTCAGGCGCTAGCGGCAACGATCGTGTAGTGTCTCGCCCATGGGAAGGGCACTGCGCTCCGATGCGGAACGCACCGTCATGACGATCCTCGAAGCGGCCGAGCGGGTCCTGTCGAGGAACCCGGCGGCGAGCATGGAGCAGATCGCGGAGGCGGCGGGGGTCGCCCGCACGACCGTCCACCGGCGCTTCTCCTCCAGAGACGCGCTGGTCGAGGCCATGACCGCGTGGGCCGCCCGGCGCTTCGCCGAGGCCGTCGCGGCCGCCAACCCCGACAGCACCCCGCCGTTGGTCGCGCTCTACCAGGTGACCGCCAACGTCCTGCGCGTGAAGATCGACTGGGGCTTCGCGATGAGCCGTACCCAGGACGCCGACCCCGAGGTCGCCCGCATCCACGCCGAGGTGACCGAATCCTGCCGCAGGCTGCTGTCGAGAGCCGCCTCGACGGGGCTGATCAGGCCGGAGGTCGACCTCGAATGGGCCCGCCGCGTCTACTACGCGCTGATCCACGAGTCGGCCGCCGAAGCCGACGGCGACCCCGACGCGATGGCCACCCGCCTGGTCGACACCCTGCTGCGCGGCATCGGCGCCGACCGCGGCCTGTAGGCGCCGGTCGTGGACGCCGGCCGCCCCGGCCCCTGGCCGACGGCGAGGTGCTGGACCTGGGCGGCGCCGCGGAGGCGGGGCGGCGCTGCGCGACCTCGCCGGCAGGCTCGCCCTCGGGCAGATCCACTCGGGAGCCGGCGGCGCCGGGGAGATGCTGGCGACGGCCAACTCGCCAGGTGTGGTCATTCCCGAGCAACGAGCGGATGATCAACCGAGTTCCTCGACCCTCCGGAGCGCTGCTCTACCGGCGGTGAGCGCCAGGCAGGCGTACCTGCGGGCCACCGCCTACTACGGGACGGCCCTGGCGACCATCGACGGCACCGAAGGAGCTCGTGCCGTTCACCGCCGACGAGGGCGCCGACGGCCACTGCGAACCCATGGCGCGCAGCCTGGTCGACCAGCGGATCTTCGACTGGTTCGACGAGCGGCTGGCGAGCCCGGCCGGCTGACCACGGGCTCCGGGCGATAAACGATGGCACGGCGGCCGGGGCCGGTGACAGACTCCGGCGCATGACCGTAACCCGGGTTGACCTTCTCCTTCGGCAGCTCGACATCGCATGGGCGCTGTTCGAGTACCACCTCAAGGACATCGACGACGCGCTGTGCCTGTGGGAACCGGCGCCCCGCTGCTGGACCGTCCGCCCGGACGGCCAGGGCCGTTGGGTGGCCGATTGGGAGGTGCCGGAACCCGATCCCGTGCCGGCCGTGTCGATCGGGTGGGTGACGTGGCACATCGGTTTCTGGTGGACGACCACGCTCGGGCACTGCTTCGGCGACGGAGCGCCCCCGCGTGAGGAGATCACCTGGCCGGGCTCGGCCGCGGCGGCTGCCGAGTGGCTGCGCGGGCTGAAGGACGACTGGCAGGCCCGGCTGCGGCAGCTCACCGACGCCGACCTCGACTCCGCCGACAGGACCGCCGGGTTGTGGGGGCAGGACCAGACGCTGGCCGACGTGGCGGGCTGGGTCACCGTCGAGCTGACCAAGAACGTCTCCGAGATCGGCCTGCTGCGCATCCTTCACGGTGCGACGACGCGTGATCCGAGCTGACGGCTCGCCGTTCAGCGCACCCCGAGCAGGCGCGGTCCCGCCGTTCAGGGAACCCCGAGCAGGCGCAGCCCTGCGGTGACGCCCGCGGCGGCCAGGACGATCACCAGGAACGGGACCTTCCGCCAGGCCAGCACCCCGGCGACCGCCACCCCCGCCACCCTGGCGACGCCCGCGGGACCGTGACCCTCGGTCAGCGTCGTCGTGGCCACCAGTGCGGCCAGCAGGACGACGGCGGCCGACTCCATCAGCCGCTCGGCCCTGGGCGGGAAGCTGACCCGGTCCCGCAGCAGCGGACCGGCCAGGCGGAAGGCGAACGTGCCCGCGGCGAGCACCAGGGCGGCGGCCACCAGCGCGATGGGGCTGTTCATCGGCGTGCCTCCTGCCGGGTGGCGATGAGGGCGAGCCCGGCCAGCGAGAGCAGCACCGGCAGGCCCGCGGGCAGGAAGGGCGTGGTGACCAGGGCGATCACGGCTCCGGCCAGAGCGGCGTGGCGCTTGTCCCTGTCGCGGAGCGCGGGCAGGATCAGCGCCAGCAGGATGGCGGGGAACATCGCGTCGAGCCCGAGCGCGCCGGTGTCCTCGATGACGGTGCCCGCCAGGCCACCGGCCAGGGCGCCGAGCGGCCAGCAGATCAGGATGCCGACACCGCACGCCCAGTAGGCGGCGCGTTTGCGGTCGTCGCCGTCCTGGGCGATGGCGAAGACGACCGTCTCGTCGTTCATCAGGTGGGTGCCGAGCAGCCGCCGTCTGCCGTACCCGAGCACGTCGGGCAGGGCCAGCCCGAACGGCACGTGCCGGGCGTTGACCGCCAGCCCCGCCAGCACCGCCGCGATGGGGCTGCCGCCCGCGGCGATGATCCCGATGAACAGGAACTCCGAGGAGGCGGCCAGGACGAGCACCCCGAGGAGCACCGGCAGCCACAGCGGGAACCCCGACGAGACAGCGGTCGCGCCGTATGACAGGCCGATCACGCCGACGGCCAGGCACACCAGCGCGATGTCCCGCAGTGGACCGCGACCGAGTGTTCGTAGAATCGAACGCATGTAGTGCAGAATGAACGGCTTTGTCCGTGTTCGTCAAATCGAACAGATGGATGCTACGGTGAACGCATGGAGCGGGACGTGCCCATGAAGACCATCGCCGCGGCGCTGCGCAGGGAGCGCGGTGCGGCAGGCCTGTCGCTCACCGAGGTGGCCCGGCGCGCCGGCATCGCCAAATCGACGCTCTCCCAGCTCGAATCGGGCCAGGGCAACCCCAGCATCGAGACCCTGTGGGCGCTATCAACGGCGTTGAACGTGCCCTTCTCCCAGCTCATCGACCCGCCGAAGCCCCGCGTGCAGGTGGTCAGGTCAGACGAGGGCGTGGCGGTCGCCTCGGCGCAGGCCGACTACCGAGTCGTGCTGCTGGCCGCCGGCCAGTCGGGCACGCGCCGCGACATCTACCGCCTTCAGGTCGAGCCCGGCGACGTGCGCGCCTCCGACCCGCACATGCCCGGCGTGACGGAGCACGTCATCCTGGCCACCGGCCGGGCCCTGGTGGGCATCGCGGGCGAACCGGTGGAGCTTCGCCCAGGCGACTACATCGCCTACCCGGGCGACCTGCCGCACGTCTTCGAGGCGCTGGAGCCGTCGACCCAGGCGGTCCTGGTCTCCGAACACACCTGACGGGGCCCCTTCTCGCCGGAACCCGTCCAGGCGGACAATGAGGGGGTGAGCAGGCGTGTCCGCGCCGCGGTCCTGGTCGAAGGCATCGTGCAGGGGGTCGGATTCCGGCCCTTCGTGTACGGGCTCGCCACCGGGCTCGGCCTCGACGGGCTGGTCGGCAACGACGAGCGCGGCGTGTTCATCGAGGTGGAGGGCGCCGACGACGGCGTCGAGGAGTTCCTGGCGACGCTGCGGACGAGCCCGCCCCCGCTGGCGCGCGTCGAGCGGATCAGCGCGGGCCGCATCCCCACAACGGGCGAGGCGGGGTTCGTCATCGCCGACAGCGCCACGGGCGGGCGCAGGAGCGCGTTCGTCTCGCCCGACGTGGCCACCTGCGCCGACTGCCTGCGCGAGATGGGGGACCCGGCCGATCGGCGATCCGGCTACGCCTTCACCAACTGCACGAACTGCGGGCCCCGGTTCACGATCGTCCGCGGCGTGCCGTACGACAGGCCGAACACCACGATGGCCGCCTTCGCCATGTGCGCCGACTGCGCGCGGGAGTACCACGATCCGGCCGACCGCCGCTTCCACGCCCAGCCGGTGTGCTGCCCAGCCTGCGGGCCCCGGCTGCGGCTGCTCGACCGGAACGGCGAGGAGATCGCGGGCGACCCCCTGGAGGGCGCGACGCGCCTGCTGGGCGACGGCGGCATCGTGGCGGTCAAGGGGCTGGGCGGCTACCACCTGGCCGCGCTCGCCGCCAGCACACCGGCTGTCACGGAGCTGCGCGAACGCAAGCACCGGGAGGAGCGGCCGTTCGCCGTCATGGTGCCCGACCTGGCCGCCGCCCGCCGGTTGTGCGAGGTGGACGAGGCCGAGGAGCACCTGCTCACCTCGCGGGCCCGCCCGATCGTGCTGCTGCGCAGGCGCCCCGGCGCCATCGTCGCGCCGCCGGTGGCGCCGGGCAACCGATGGCTCGGCCTGATGCTGCCCTACACCCCGCTGCACCACCTGCTGCTCCGCAGGCTCGCCACCCCGATCGTGCTGACCAGCGGCAACGTCTCCGACGAGCCGATCGTGTACGTCGACGAGGACGCCATCCCCCGCCTGGGCGGCATCGCCGACGCCTTCCTCACCCACGACCGGCCCATCCACACGCGCACCGACGACTCCGTGCTCCGCCTCTTCCGCGGCCAGGCGCTGCCGATCCGCCGCTCCAGGGGCTACGTCCCCCATCCGCTGGCCCTGGCCTGGCCGTGCCCCAGGACCGTCCTCGGCTGCGGCGCCGAGCTGAAGCACACCTTCTGCCTGGCCAGGGACGGCCACGCCTTCGTCTCCCACCACATCGGCGACCTGGAGAACTACGAGACGCTGCGCTCCTTCACCGAGGGCGTCGAGCACTTCAGACGGCTGTTCGACCTGACGCCCGAGGTGGTCGCGCACGACCTGCACCCTGAATACCTGTCCACCAAGTACGCGCTCGCCCAGGACGGCGTCACCCTCGTCGGCGTGCAGCACCACCACGCCCACCTCGCCTCGTGCCTGGCCGACAACGGCGTCGAGGGGCCAGTGATCGGCGTCGCCTTCGACGGGCTCGGCTACGGCGAGGACGCGACGCTGTGGGGCGGCGAGTTCATGGTCGCGGACCTGAGCGACTTCCGCAGGGCGGGCCATCTGGCGACGGCGCCCATGCCGGGCGGCGTCGCGGCCATCAAGGAGCCATGGCGCATGGCCGCCGCCCACCTGGAGGCGGCCTACGACGGTGACGTGCCCGCCGACCTCGATGTCGTACGGCGCAACGCCGCACGCTGGGAGGCCGTCGTCGCCCTGGCCCGCAGCGGTGTCAGCGCGCCGCTCACCTCCAGCATGGGCAGGCTGTTCGACGCGGTCGCGGCGATCGTCGGCGTCCGCGACGCGATCACCTACGAGGGCCAGGCGGCGATCGAGCTCGAACAGCGCTCCGACCTGGAGGAGCGGGGCGCCTACACCTGCCGTCTGGTCGGGGAGGACCCGTTCCTCGTGCCCGCCGCCGAGCTGATCCGCGCGGTCGTCGAGGACCTGCGGGCAGGCACGGACCCGGCGCTGATCGCCGCCCGGTTCCACAACGCGGTCGCGCGCGTCGTCGCCGACGGCTGTGCCCGCGTGCGGGAGGTCACCGGGCTGACCACGGTGGCGGTGTCGGGCGGGGTGTTCCAGAACGTCCTGCTCCTCGGCCGGGCCGTGGACCTGCTGGAGGAGCGCGGGTTCCGCGTGCTGACCCACCACCGGGTGCCGCCGAACGACGGCGGGATCAGCCTCGGACAGGCGGCCGTCGCCGCCGCCCGCGACAGACTCTCCCGCGCCAGCCTCGGCTGACCCGAGCTGGGGTGAATCTGGTCAGCCGCCCTGGTCGCCAGGCGGAAGGGTCGGGCTCTCCTCGTCCTCGGCTTCCTGCGCCCCGACACCCGTGGAGTCCTCGGCGGTCGACGTGCCGTAAGGGCGCTGCGACTCGCCCTTGACGCCCGCGGTCTCCCGCCCGGCCTCCTGCTCCTGCTGGGCGATCTCCTCGCCCTTCCTGGCCGTGCTCTCGCCCACGCCGTGCGGTGAGCGCGCCTCGGTGTCGGTGGCGGAAACGCCCGAACGTTCCTCCTCGGACGGCTCCCGTCCCGGGCCCGGCGCCCCGGCCGCCTCGGGAGTGAACGCGCGGTCGCCCGCCTGGACGGCCTCCTCGCTCCCTTGTCCGACGTCGGGGGAGTAGCCGTGCTGCTCCTCCGGTTCGCGGGATTCGGTCATGGTCGGCACCTCCGTCAAAGGCTCAGCAGATGCGGGGGAGTGGGTCGCCGACCAGCAGATCGACGATGCGGGTACCGCCGAAGGTGGTCTTCAGCAGCACAAGTCCGGGCGGATCATCCTTGATCCGGCCGATGAGCGCGGCGCCCTCGCCGAGCGGGTGCCCGCGCAGGGCGGCCAGTGCGGTGTCGGCCGCCGCGCCGTCCACGACCACGACCATGCGGCCCTCGCAGGCGACGTAGAGGGGGTCGATGCCGAGCAGTTCGCACGCGCCGCGCACGCCCGGCCGTACCGGAATGGCGTCCTCGTCGACGACCACGGCCACGCCCGAGGCACGCGCGATCTCGTTGAGAATCGTCGCCACCCCGCCCCGGGTGGCATCACGCAGGCAGCGCACCGCGCCTGTGCCAGCGCCCGCGTCCGTGCCCGCGTCCGTGCCTGCGTCCGTGCCCGCGCCCGTGTCTGTGTCCGTGCCGGTGCAGGCGTCAAGCAGCGCGGCGGTCAGGCCGTTCAGCGGGGCGGTGTCGGAGGTCAGGTCGGCCTCGATGTCCAGCTCGCCCCTGGCGAGCATGATGGTGACCCCGTGCTCGCCGATCGGCCCCGACACCAGCACCGCGTCGCCGGGACGGGCGCGGGCCACCCCGAGGTTGGTCGCCCGCCCCAGCAGCCCGACGCCCGCGGTGTTGACGTAGCAGCCGTCGGCCTTGCCCCGCTGCACGACCTTGGTGTCGCCCGTGACGATCAGCACGCCTGCCGCGGCGGCCGCGGCGGCCATCGAGGCGGTGATACGCCGCAGATCCTCGACGGGGAAGCCCTCTTCCAGGACGAACCCCGCCGACAGGTACAGCGGGCGGGCCCCGCACACCGACAGGTCGTTGACCGTGCCGTTCACGGCGAGGTCGCCGATGTCGCCCCCGGGAAAGAACAGCGGTGAGACCACGTAGGAGTCGGTGGTGAAGGCGAGCCGCGTCGAGCCGATCTCCAGCACCGCCCCGTCCTCGAGCGGTTCGAGCAGCGGGTTGCGGAAGGTGTCCAGGAAGACGGCCTCCACCAGGGTCTGCGTCGCCTTGCCGCCCGAGCCGTGGGCCATGGTGATGTGCTCCTCCTTCACCCTGGCCTTGCGGCGGCGCGCCCGGTCGATCCGTTCGAGCACCTGCTCCTCGCGGCTGGGCCCCTCGGCGTCGGCCGCGTGCTCGCGCACCGCCGCCTCGGCCCAGTCGGCGGTCCCTCCGATGCTGGTGCCGCCGAGATCCGTCCCGCCGAGGCCGGTCCTGTCGGTGCCGGTCCCTTCGATACGCGTCACCGTGTCGCCTCCCTCACCCGTTCGCGGGAGAAGCGGCCGAAGTTGTAGTAGGCCGCGCACGCCCCTTCGGAGGAGACCATGCAGGTGCCGATCGGCGTCTCCGGCGTGCAGGCCGTACCGAACACCTTGCACTCCCACGGTTTGAGCACGCCCTTGAGCACCTCGCCGCACTGGCAGGCTTTCGGGTCGGCCACCCGGCTGCCGGGGATCTCGAAGATCTGCTCGGCGTCGAAGGCGGCGTATTTCTCCCGCACCTTCAGCGCGGAGTGCGAGATGAAGCCGAGACCGCGCCACTCGAAGTACGGCCGCAGCTCCATCACCTCGCCGATGACCCTGAGCGCCTTGAGGTTGCCGGCCCACGGCACGACCCGAGCGTACTGGTTCTCCACCTGCGAGCGCCCCTCGGCGAGCTGCACCAGCAGCATGTAGATCGACTGGAGGATGTCCAGCGGCTCGAAGCCCGCCACGACGAGCGGCTTGCCGTAGTCGCGGGCGATGAACTCGTACGGCCGGCAGCCGATGATCGTCGAGACGTGTCCAGGCCCGATGAAGCCGTCCAGGCGCAGGTCGGGGGAGTCCAGGATCGCCTTGATGGCGGGGATGATCGTCACGTGGTTGCAGAAGACCGAGAAGTTGTCCAGGCCCTCGGCCGCCGCCCGCAGCACCGTCATCGCGGTGGACGGCGCCGTGGTCTCGAAGCCGATCGCCATGAAGACCACGTGCTTGTCCGGGTTCTGCCTGGCCACCTTGAGCGCGTCCAGCGGCGAGTAGACCATCCGGATCGCGGCGCCCTGCGCCATGGAGTCGAAGAACGAGCCGCGCCCGCCGGGCACCCGCATCATGTCCCCGAAGGAGGTCATGATGACGCCGGGCTGCTCGGCGATGTGGATGGCGTCGTCCACGCGGCCCATCGGGATGACGCAGACCGGGCAGCCTGGGCCGTGCACCAGCGTGATGGTCTCCGGCAGATAGTCTTCGAGGCCGTGCTTGTAGATGGTGTGGGTGTGGCCGCCGCACACCTCCATGAACTTGTACGCCCTGCCCGGCTCGCACAGGCTCGCGATCTTCGCGGAGAGGGCACGGGCCTTCTCGGCGTCGCGATACTCGTCGACGAAGCGCATCGCGCCTCACCCCCGGTCGATCGATGATGCGCGCAGCGCGGCCAGCTCGTCGTCGTAGGCCTGGCCGATGCCCTCCAGGAAGTCCAGCGCGGCCCTGGCCTCCTCCTCGTCGATCTTCGACAGCGCGAAGCCGACGTGGATGAGGATCCAGTCGCCGGGCTGGAGCCGTTCGTTGTCCAGCAGGCCGATGTTGATCGCCCGCCGTACCCCGCTGACGTCGACCTTCGCCAGGTCAGCGTGGTCTGGCAGGATCTCCACGATCTCGCCGGGGATTCCCAGGCACATGGTGTCCCTCCGCCATCTGGATGGATTCGAGGATCAGGGCGTCGCCTCCCCGCAGGTCGATGTCGGCGCCGCCGCAGCCGCCGCACACGGCGAGCGCGTCGGCGGTGTCCTCCTCGCGCCCGCAGGTCCTGCAGGTGAGCCGGGTGGGCACCACGACCAGGTCGATCGTGGCCCCGTCGGCGACCGTTCCCTGCGCGACCAGGGAGAAGGCCTGCTCCAGCGCGGGGCCGGTGATGCGAAGAAGGGCTCCGGCGCGCACCCTGACGTGTGTCACCCGCCGTCCGACGGCCCGGCGTTCGACGGCGTCGAGCACCGAGGCGGCGATGCCGAACTCATGCACTGCTCACATCTCCCGGATCTTCAGGTAGCGCTTGATGTCGGGCAGCGACTGCCACAGCAGGGCGGCTATCCCGGCCACCACCAGCACGATCAGCACGCGTTTGAGCATCGTTGACCCCTCCTTCGTGGTCTGCTGCGACGAGATCGCGGACAAGGTCGCGAACAAGGTCGGCGGCCTGCGGCACGGCCTGCGCAACCGCCTCGCTGAGCTCCATGCCGGGCGAGGTGTCGGCCGGCCGGCAGCCGAC
This sequence comes from Nonomuraea sp. NPDC059194, assembly GCF_042754765.1. Lineage (NCBI taxonomy): Bacteria > Bacillati > Actinomycetota > Actinomycetes > Streptosporangiales > Streptosporangiaceae > Nonomuraea > Nonomuraea sp. NPDC059194. Next base: position 43,833 of record NZ_JBHZBH010000048.1, read on the forward strand.
GACCAGGATCCGGCCGGTCGTGACGCCGAACGCGCCCAGCAGGCCGAAGATCGCGTCCGGGGTCATGCCGTGGGCGTCGGCGAGCGCTCCCCGAGCGAGTACGTCGTCCCCTGGCCCGTCCTCGTCGATCGCCGGTTCGAGGAGCGCCAGCGTTCCCGGCGGCCCGTCGACGGGCACCGCGTCGACCAGGATCACCTCGTCGTAGCCGGTCAGCAGCTCGTAGGCCAGGTGGATGCCGCCGATCCCGAAGTCGGCCACCACCACGCCGTCCGGCAGGCCGCCGGCCGACAGCAGATGCTTGGCGACCTCGACGCCGAAGCCGTCGTCGCCGAGGAAGACGTTGCCGACCCCCGCCACCAGGACCTTGCGGCTCATCGGTCCTCCTTCAGCGGTTCGACCTCGTCGGGGGCGAAGTAGAGGAAGCGGCCCTGCTCCCGCTGCAGGTCGGCCCCCGGATCGTCGTCCAGCGTGACGGCCAGGTGGCGGACGCCGTCCACGTCGAGGAAGACCGCCTCGACCGTGGCGTGCCGCCCGGCCAGGAACATGTCGTGGGCGTCGGCGCGCCGCGCGCGCGAGGTGCCGCGGCCGGGCAGCAGCCGCACCCCGCTGCCCCTGGCCAGCCGTACGCCGTCGACCACGACGCTGTCGGTCTCGGGACAGACCGTCCGGTCGGCGCCAGGATCCCACCACGGCAGGTTCTCCCGCTCGGCGGGGCGCAGGGTGTGGACGGCGCCGTGCAGCCGTTCGAGCACCTCCGACGTCAGGTCGCCCACCCTGTCGATGATCTCGGCGGCCCGCGGGTCGGTCGCCCTGGCCTCGCGCTTCTCCGCGTCGGTGAGGGCGAGCGTGCGCAGGCTGAGCAGCTCGTCGATCTCGGTCGCGTCGAACAGGTCGCCAGGGCTCTCGTGCGCGATGGACGGGTAGTCGTACAGGATGATCGGCGCGGACAGCATGACGTCGCGCCGCCCCTCCTCGCCGGCCAGCACGGGCCAGGTGCGCAGGTTCACGCAGGCCCGCGCGTGCGCCGCCGCCCACTCGGGCGGGTCGAGCAGCGACACGAACGCGCCCTTCTCGACCGCGAGCAGCGTGTGCGCGCCGATCAGCGAGCAGCGCAGGGCGTCGTCGCGCGAGGCGTCGGGATCGGCCCAGTCCGTCGTGTTCTCCACCCGCACCCGCAGCCTGACCAGCCCGTACGGCCCGGCGACCGGCTCGGCCCTGACCCTCAGCACCGCGTCGAGGCGCCGGTCCTCGCGCACGATCCGCCCGGTCGAGTCGGGCAGCGGCTCCACCGTGCGCTGCGCGGGATGCCCCACCTCGTAGATCCGCTCGGCGGCCAGCACCTCGGCCAGCGGCACCTCCGCGTCGCGCTCCCGCTCCACGGCCTCGTCGAAGGTCAGGTACGTCTCACCGGCGACCTCGAGCGCGGGGACGACCCGGTGGCCCGAGCCCTCGGCGCGCTCGACGGTCCTGGTACGGACCTGCAGGAAGCGCAGGGCGATCCGCAGCAGCGCGTCGCCCGAGGCCTCGAGCAGGCACTCGGTCTGGCAGGCCGGGTGCTCGGCCGTCGCGGTGTAGGCGGGCGGCACCAGGACGCCGAACTGCCAGCGCGCCTGGTTCTTGGCGGCCGAGGCCCGGTACGGGTAGAGCAGGTAGCCCTCGTAGAGCACCGCGTCGGCGACCCTGCGGGCGCTGTCCATCGCCGCGCTCTCCATCGGCGCGCTCACGGCGCCGCCTCCCTCGCTCTGGCCAGCAGCGCCCGCAGCGTGTCGTCCCACGTGGCCAGCGCCTGGTCGGACTTGAACCGGTGCAGGTCACGCAGCGTGTCCCGGCTCAGCCGCAGCCACCCCTCGCCGGGGAAGTAGCGGTCCATCAGCTCCCGCCAGACCGCCACGGGCAGCCCGTGGCGGGCCTCGCGGTCCCACGGCACCTGCTCGACGGAGAAACCGGTGGGCGTCCTGGCGAACACCGTGCCGCTGAACAGCAGCAGCAGCGGGATCTCACCGTCGTCGAGGGCGGCGAAGTACTTGCCCGCCGCCACCTCCAGGTCGTAGGTGACCGGCACCTGCAGGTCGACCTCCGTCGACCCGGTGAAGCCGGGGACGATCATGGAGACGTTCGCGAACTGCAGCGGCCTGAGCGTCTCACCCCAGCGGGAGCGCGCGCCGAACAGGTCGGCGAGCAGGCCGGCCTCCGCGTCGGAGTAGCCGCGGCGCTGCGGCTCGATGCGGATCTGGCAGCGCAGCGCGATGGCGTTGACGGCGTTGCCGCCCGCCTCGGTGATCCGCATCGAGAAGCGCAGCGTCGGCGCGGCCGCGTACCGGTCGGCGCCGGCGTCGAGGCAGGTGAAGCCGAGCTCAACCATGATCGGCCCGCACCTCCCGGCTTCTGGCCCGCAGGTCGGCGAAGAAGGCGTCGATGGCCCGCCAGGCGTCCTGGCCGCCGTCGAAGCCCTTCCACCGGGTCCTGACCAGCCCGACCAGCTCGTAGCAGGCGTCGATCGGCACGAGATGGCACACGAACCCGCCGGGCCGCCGGTCGACGAGCAGCGCCTCGACGTCGGCGGCGAGGCCGGCCAGCCCGGGGTTGGCCGCCATCACCCGCTCCCACGTCGGCAGCGGCAGCTGCGACTCGGTGGCCCCGCCGGGGCTCGGGTAGAAGGCGACGGTACGGCCCAGCGCGGAGTTGTGGAAGAAGAACGCCATGCGCACCGGGATCTGCAGCTCCTCCCAGTCGGCCGCCGACAGGGCGAAGTCCGGCGCGTACAGGTAGCGGTCGGGCACCGCCAGATACCTGCCCATGGCCGCGCCCGGCACCGTGAACAGCAGGTAGCAGCCCCGGCACGCGCACAGCAGGGCGCGGCTGTCGAGGTTCACCACGTGCGCGTGCCCCGCCTCGATCGGCTCGGCGCACAGCTCGCAGCGCTCGCCCGCGGCCAGGGTGTCGTCGGCGGGGCGGGGCTCGCGGAAGCGGCGCAGTCCGGTGCTCATGGCGCCGCCGCCCTCTCGGGGACCGGGCACGGGCCGGGCGGTTGTCGCGGCTGGATCTGGTACAGCCCGTCCTCGGGCTCGGCCACGCCGTCCACCTCGACGTGGGCCACCTCCGGCGCGGCCCGCGCGATCGCCTGCTCGATCGCGGTCGTCACCGTGACCCGCGAGGAGGGGCAGCCGTGACAGGTGCCCGCCAGACGCAGCCGTACGACGCCCTGTTCCTCGAAGCCCACCAGCTCGACGTCGCCCGCGTGGCTGCCGAGATACGGCCGGACGCCGTCGAGCGCCGCGCGCACACGTTCCTCCGTGCTCAGCGGGTGGAGATCGTGCACCACGAGCAGACCGGAGACGAGCTCGTCGTCGGCGAGCCCGCGCAGCGTCGCGGCCGCGCCGGTGTCCGTGACGATCTCCATGATTCGCTCCAGCGCCGCGCCGTACAGTTCGACCAGCACGCGGACGAGCTCCTCGGCCCGCTCCCGCGCGACCGGGTCGCCGAGCGCGGTCAGCTCGGCGAGCAGGCGCTCCACGCGCTCGCCCGCCGTAGCCGCGTCGATGGTCGCAGGCATCGGTCCCGTCCCCGTCAGGACCCGCCGAAGGCGTGCGGGGTGTGCAGCTTGCGCAGCTGCCTGCCGCCGCCGAGATACATGTGGACACCGCACGGCAGGCACGGGTCGAAGCTGCGGACCGTGCGCATGATGTCGATGCCCTTGAAGTTCTCGCGGGCGTTCTCCTCGAAGATCGGCGTGTTCTGCACGGCGTCCTCGTACGGCCCCGGCGTGCCGAAGGAGTCGCGCACGCTGGCGTTCCACGGCGTCGGCGGATACGGGTGGTAGTTGGCGATCTTCCCGTTCCTGATCACCATGTGGTGGGACAGCACGCCGCGCACCGCCTCGGTGAAGCCGCAGCTGATGGCCTCCTCGGGCACGGTGAAAGGCGACCAGGTCTGGGTGTGGCCCGCGCGCACCTCCGCCAGCGCCTGCTCGACGAAGTGCAGCGCGCACGCCGCGGCGTACGCCTGGAAGTAGGTCCTGGCCCTGTTGCGTTCGATGGTGTTGGAGTACAGCTCGCCGTCCCACTCGGGGATCTTCCACTCGAACGTGCGCTCCGGCCTGGTGGCCGAGCGCGGCAGGTTGATGAGCACGCTGTGCCCGGTGGCCTTGACGTAGCCGATGTCGACCAGACCGGACAGCGCCGTCGACCACAGTCTGGCCAGGGGCCCGCCACCGGTGTCGAGCGCGAGCAGGTTCGTGCCGTCGAACCAGCGGGGCGACATCACCCAGCTGTACTTGTCGGTGAAGTCGCGTTTGCGAGGATGCGGGATCGTGTGCTGGTTCCACGGGTGCCTGATGTCGACCGGGTTGCCCAGCGGGTCGCTGGTGACGAACGGCTCCTGGTCCTCCCAGTCGTCGTAGTACGAGCTGCCCAGCAGGATCCTGATCCCGAGGTTGATGTCGACCAGGTCGTTGGTGACGACCCTGCCGTCGACGACCACGCCGGGGGTCACGAACATCCTGCGGCCCCAGTCGCTCATGTTCTCGTAGGTGAAGTCGCAGTACTCCGGGTCGTTCAGGCTGCCCCAGCAGCCGAGCAGCACCCGCCGCCTCCCGACCTGCTCGTAGCCGGGAATGGCCTCGTAGAAGAAGTCGAACAGGTCGTCGTGCATGGGCACCACGCGCTTGAGGAACTCCACGTAGCGCATGAGCCTGGTCAGGTAGTCGGTGAACAGCTGCACGGTGGCGACCGTGCCGACCCCGCCGGGGTAGAGCGTCGACGGGTGGACGTGCCTGCCTTCCATCAGGCAGAACATCTCCCGCGTGGTCCGGCTGACCTGCAGCGCCTCGCGGTAGAACTCGCCCTCCAGCGGGTTCAGCGAGCGCATGATGTCGGCGATGGTCCGGTAGCCGTGCTCGCCCGCGTGCGGCGCCTCGGTGCGCTCGGCCTGCTCCAGGACTCCTGGGTTGGTCTCGCGGACCATCTTCTCGCAGTAGTCGACCCCGACCAGGTTCTCCTGGAAGATGTTGTGGTCGAACATGTACTCGGCGGACTCGCCCAGGTTGATGATCCACTCGCCGAGATGCGGCGGCCGTACGCCGTAGGCCATGTTCTGGTTGTAGACCGAGCACGTCGCGTGGTTGTCGCCGCAGATACCGCAGATCCTGCTGGTGATGAAGTGCGCGTCCCTGGGGTCCTTGCCCTTCATGAAGATGCTGTAGCCGCGGAAGATCGACGAGGTGCTGTAGCACTCGGCGACCGTCCTGTTCCTGAAGTCCACCTTGGCGTAGATGCCCAGGCTTCCGACGATCCTGGTGATCGGATCCCAGGCCATCTCGACGAGTTCGTCGCCGGCCTGCTGTGGTGTCGTCGTCATGTCAGCCTCGCTGGTTACCAAGGGGCCCGGTAGCCCGTGAGCAGTTCGCGGCCCTTCCTGCGCCACCGGGGCTCCTTGTCGACGGTCCGCTGGGTGATGTGGCGCAGCGAGCGGATCATCGCCCCGTACGCGCCGCTGGCCGTCACGGAGATCCTGGCGCCGGGCGGCTCGTCCATGAAGGGCATGAACTTGTCGGGGAAGCCGGGCATCGTGCAGGCGATGCAGATGCCGCCCACGTTGGGGCAGCCGCCGATGCCGTTGATCCAGCCGCGCTTGGGGACGTTGCACTTCACCACCGGCCCCCAGCAGCCGATCTTGACCAGGCACTTCGGCGAGCCGTACTCCGTGGCGAACTGGCCCTGCTCGTAGTAGCCGGCCCGGTCACAGCCTTCGTGCACGGTCTGCCCGAACAGCCAGGTGGGGCGCAGCGCCTCGTCCAGCGGGATCATCGGCGCCTGCCCCGCGACCTGGTAGAGCAGGTAGAGGATGGTCTCCGACAGGTTGTCCGGGTGGACCGGGCAGCCCGGCACGTTGACGATCGGCAGCCCCGCCTTCGACTTCCAGTCCCAGCCCAGGTAGTCGGCCACGCCCATGGCACCGGTCGGATTGCCGGCCATCGCGTGGATGCCGCCGTAGGTGGCGCACGTCCCTGCGGCGAGGATCGCCGTCGCCTTGGGCGCCAGCCGGTCCAGCCACTCGCTGGTCGTCATGGGCTGGCCGGTTTCGGGGTTGTTGCCGAACCCGCACCAGTAGCCCTCCTGCTTGATCGACTCGTTGGGTATCGACCCCTCGACGACCAGCACGAACGGATCCAGCTCGCCGCGGTCGGCCTTGTAGAACCACTCGATGAAGACGTCCGCGCCCTGCATCGGACCGCACTCGAAGTCGATCAGCGGCCAGTGCACGGCGACTTTGGGCAGACCAGGAAGCGCACCGAGCACGATCTCCTCGATGCTCGGCTGGGTGGCGGCGGTCAGCGCGACGGAGTCGCCGTCGCAGCTCAGCCCCCCGTTGATCCACAGCAGATGGACAACCGGTTCGTCCTGCGTCTGTGATGTGCTGTTCAGCGACTCGGTCGGCGCGCTCATGCGCCTCACCACCCTCGCGGGTCTGGACTCTTCAGCTGGAACGCGGCGGCGGCACCGTGCCGCGCCGCCCGAGCGCGTCCTGGGTGAGCTCCCAGAGCGCGTGGTAGACGGTGGTCTGCGCCTCCTGGATGCGGTGGACCGACGACGACGGCACCACGAACAGGTGGTCGATCGTGCCCAGCTCGGCCATCTGGCCGCCGTCGTAGCCGGCCAGCCCGACGGTGACCATGCCGCGCCGGTCCGCCTCCTGGAAACCGGCGATCAGGTTGCGGGAGTTGCCGCTCGTCGACAGCCCGAACGCGATGTCACCCGCGCGGGCCGAGGCGGCCAGCTGCCGGGCGAAGACCACCTCGAACCCGATGTCGTTCGCGAGCGCGGTCACCACCGCGACGTCCGCGGTCAGGGCGAAGGCGGGCAACGGCAGCGCGCCGCCGCCGGGGTTCAGGAACAGGGCGGCCACCTCCTGGGCGTCAGTGGAACTGCCCCCGTTGCCGAAGGAGAACAGCCGCCCGCCCCGCTCGAACGCGGCGGCCATGGCCTGCGCGCACGCGGCCAGCCGGGCGCCGTCCCGCTCCAGCACGCTCTGGCGCAGGGCGACGATCTCGCCCGCCTTGTCGACGGTGGACTGCCGCACCGCGGTCATCACCGCGTCCAGATCGGCGCCCCCGGAGTAGAGGAACGGATACAGCGACTCCATCGGCTCTTGCGGCCCGCTCACGTCGTCACCTCCCCGGCGACCACCCTGGCGACAACGGCGATGGCCTCCTTGGCGTGGACCAGGACCGTGTCACCGGCCGCGGCCTCCACCAGGGCGACGCTCACCTCCTCGCGGCCCCGCCCGGTGTCCACCTCGGCCATGCCGTCCTCCAGCAGCCTGACCACCGTCACCGGGACCGCCTCGTCGGAACAGGTGACACAAACCTCCTCATGACAGACGGGCTCGCGGGCGGTCATGCGACCACCTTCGGATCCAGCACACCCGGCTGCTCGAAGAAGACGTGCACCAGCTCCCACAGGATGTGATACGTCGTGACGTGCACCTCCTTGACCACTCTGGGATCGGCGGACCTGGCGATCAGGACGTGGTCGACCGCCGTGCTCCGCGCGATCTGCCCGCCGTCGCCGCCGACCAGCGCCAGCGTCAGCAGGCCGAGCTCCTTGGCCGTCTCCAGCGCTTCGAGCACGTTCGCGCAGTCGCCGTCCGTGGAGACGCCCAGCGCCATGTCCTGCGGCGCCGCCAGATGCCTGAGCTGGTGGGCGAAGACGTCCTCGAAACCCGTCTCGGAGGCGATCCCGGTGATCGTGGCCACGTCACCGGTCAGCGAGAACGACGGCAACGCCCGCTTGCCCACGATCACCGGGTGGACGAACTCCACCGCGATGTGCTGGGCGTCCGTGGCCGCCTCGCCGTTGCCGAAGACGATCAGCCGTCCGCCGCTGTGGAACCTCGTCGCCATGTCGTGGCAGGCGCGCGCCACCTTCTCGGCATCCTCGGCGAGGCCGCGGGCGGGGCCCACACGGCGCGCGAAGACCTCGGGAACGGAGGCCAGGACCGTCTGCTCCATAGCGGACCACTTCCCCACGTTGAGCGTTTCTTGGTTCTCGTGCCGAAAGGTCCCCCGCTTTCCGACCGTACGCCCAGGTGAGACCCCCGAAAGAAAAACAATGTCGGATATTTCGCAAAAGTCGGCAGTCACTTCCCCCGGTGCTCATTTCCCCTGCGGGCCTCGGCGGACGTGCGGATGACGGCCAGCGGTCCCGGCGCGTGGTGCAGCAGGGAGTGGCTGACCGAGCCGAGCACCAGCCCCGCCAGTTCGCCGCGCCCGCGCGAGCCGACCACCAGCAGGTCCGCGCCGCGCGCGGCATCCCGCAACGCGTCGACCGGGTGGCCCCGCACGACCTCCTCGATCACGGTGACGTCGGGGTAGCGCCCGCACCAGCCCGCCAGCGTCTCCTTCAACTGGCGCACCTCGTTCTTCTCGTCCTCCCCGACGTCGTCCGGGATCGGCTGGAACCCGCCGTGCTTGTCGTACCTGCTCCACACGTGAACGGCCCGCAGGTCCGCCCCGCGCAACGCCGCCTCGGCGAAGGCGAACTCCAGCACCGGCGCGGCCCGCGGCGAGGTGTCGATACCGGCCACGATCTCCCCGCTGGAGGTGACGGGCGTCTGCCGTACGACGACGACATCGCAGGGGGCGTGTCCTGCCACGCCGTACGCGACGGAGCCGACCATCAGGCCGCGCACGGCGCTCAGCCCGTGGTTGCCGACCACCAGCAGGTCGGCCTGCTCGCCCTCGCGGATCAGCGCGGCGCGTGGATCTCCCGGAAGGATCCTCGATTCCACTGTCAGCTTCGGGTGCGCGCGGCGGGCCCGGTCGACAGCGGCGGCGAGCACGGTCGCGGCGCCCTGGCGCATCCAGTGGGCGACCTCGGCGTAGCGGCCCTGCTCGGTCTCGGCGGCCCACCGATGGATGGCGTGCACCACCCGCAGCGGCACGTCGCGCAGCGCCGCCTCCGCGGCGGCCCAGGCGACCGCCTCCAGGCCGGCGCGTGAACCGTCGACCCCGACCACGATCATGACGTCTCCCTTCACGGATGTCCCCATGAGAGCAGCACTCGCCCGGGGCGGCGTAGGGCCAAAGGTCCCTTGACCTCACCTTTCGTCGGCCGGCCCGCGGTGCGACGGGTACGGCCACGGGTTGGGCCGGCAGCTCTCGAGGGACTTCGACTGCTGCACCATGACGGGCGCGGGCCTGCCCCTGCCGGGGCAGCTCACATGATGGTGGCCGAGCCCGTGGCCGACCTCGTGGTTGATCACGTACCGGCGGTAGGCCGTCAGGTCGCCGTGGTAGGCCTCCACGCCCCTCGCCCAGCGTTCGGCGTTGATGACCGACCTGCTGCCGTTCCAGCACGACAGCTCGCCGCCGGTGCGCAGCGGCAGGCACTGGGCGTCCGTGGTCAGCGGGCTGGTCAGGGCGACGCTCAGCCGTACGGGACCGTGGTCGACCCGGCGGAACCTGCCCCAGCTGCGCGGGTCGTTCAGCGTCTCGTGCACGGTCGCCGCGAACTCCTTAGGGGAGAACGGCAGGCCACCCTCCACCTCCACCTGGTAGCGGACCGCCGTACCTGCGCCCTTTCGCGGGGCGCCATCGCCCGGGACCACCCGGAACCTGCCGGTCCCTCTCCTGGGCACCCTGACGTACGGCTTCGCCTTGTGCTGGGCCCTGCGCGTGACCAGGCGAGGCGGCTCCGGCGCGGGAGGAGGCGGCTCGACCCGCGTGACGGCCACGGGCGCCCCACACTCGGCGAGCAGGACGAACACGGCACCGAGCGCCACAGAGCGCACAACATCCCCCTCGATTCGCTGGGGGAGATCTGATCATAAACCGTGAAGCCGACGGAGCGATCGATCTCGCACGGGTTAAGTTGGCGGAGGTGGCTCAGAGCCGGAGGTGTGTGGAATGGCAGTGGTGCTGATCGGGACACTCGACACGAAAGGGCCCGAATACTCCTGGCTGCGGGAACGGCTGGTCGAGCTCGGCAGCGAGGTGATCGTCGTCGACGCGGGGATCGGCCGGGAGAGCACCGGGCCGAGCAGCGACTTCGGCGCCCCCGCCGCCGCCTCCGTCGAGGACATCTCCAACGTCCGTGTCGCCGCCGCCGGGGGCGCCGACCTGAGCGCGCTGCGCGCGGCGGGCGACAGGGGAGCGGCGGTCGCCGCCATGGGCGAGGGCGCCGCCGTCGTGCTGGCCGAACTGCACGACGAGGGTCAGGTCGATGGGGTGCTCGCCGTCGGCGGCAGCGGCGGGTCGTCCATCGCCGCCCGCGCCGTCAGAGACCTGCCGATCGGGCTGCCCAAGCTGATCGTGTCCACCATGGCCTCGGGGGACGTCTCGCCCTACGTCGGGGCGAAGGACGTCACGATCATGTACAGCGTGGTCGACATCGCGGGAATCAACCGGGTGTCGCGCCTCATCCTGGGCAACGCGGCGGCGGCGATCGCGGGCATGGCGGCGGCCTACGCCGCCACTCAGACCGCCACCCAGCACGACGACCGGCCGCTGGTCGCCGCGTCGATGTTCGGCGTGACCACGCCCGCCGTCGACGCGGCCCGCGAACGCCTCACCGAACACGGCTACGAGGTCCTCGTCTTCCACGCCACCGGCGCGGGCGGCAGGGCCATGGAGGGCCTGGCCGACAGCGGCCTGCTGGCGGGCGTGCTCGACCTCACCACCACCGAACTGGCCGACGACCTCGTCGGCGGCGTCCTGTCCGCAGGCCCCGACCGGCTCACCGCGGCAGGCCGGCAGGGCGTGCCCCAGGTCGTCGCGCCCGGCGCCCTCGACATGGTCAACTTCGGGCCCGCCGACAGCGTCCCCCCACGCTTCGAGGGCCGCGAGTTCTACGTCCACAACCCCACCGTCACCCTCATGCGCACCACGCCCGAGGAGATGGCCGAACTGGGCCGCCGCGTCGCCGCCAAGCTCGCCGCCGCCACCGGGCCCACCGCGCTGTTCGTGCCGCTGCGGGGTGTCTCCGCGCTCGACGCGCCCGGCATGCCGTTCCACGACCAGAAGGCCGACGACGCCTGCTTCGAGGCGCTGGCCGCCTACCCTGGCGCGATCCAGCTCGACCTGCACATAAACGACCCGGCGTTCGGCCGCGCGCTGGCCGACAGGCTGCACGACCTGATCAGGGGTGAGGGATGAACCGTCAGACCGTACTCGAACGGCTGCGCCGTACCGTCTCCGAAGGCAAGCCGGTCATCGGCGCCGGCGCGGGCACCGGCCTGTCGGCCAAGTGCGCCGAGGCGGGCGGCGTCGACCTGATCATCATCTACAACTCGGGGCGCTACCGGATGGCCGGGCGCGGCTCCCTGGCCGGGCTGCTGCCGTACGGCGACGCCAACCAGATCGTCGTCGACATGGCGGGCGAGGTGCTGCCCGTCGTCAAGGACACGCCCGTGCTGGCCGGCGTGTGCGGCACCGACCCGTTCAGGGTGATGCCGCGCTTCCTCGACTCGCTCAAGGCGATGGGCTTCGCGGGCGTGCAGAACTTCCCCACCGTCGGCCTGTACGACGGGGTGTTCCGGCAGAACCTCGAAGAGACCGGCATGGGCTTCGACCTCGAGATCGAGATGGTACGGCTGGCCCACGAACGCGACCTCGTCACCGCGCCCTACGTCTTCGACGCCGCGCAGGCCCGCGCGATGGCCGAGGCGGGCGCCGACGTCCTCGTGCCGCACGTCGGGCTCACCACCAAGGGCTCGATCGGCGCGGGCACCGCGCTGTCCCTCGACCAGGCGGTGGCCGCCGTCCAGGAGATGCGCGACGCCGCGGCGGCCGTCCGGCCCGACATCCTCGTGCTGTGCCACGGCGGGCCCATCGCCGAGCCGTCCGATGCCGCCTACGTACTGTCCCGCACCAAGGGGGTCGTCGGGTTCTTCGGCGCCTCCTCCGTCGAACGGCTGCCCACCGAGATCGCCATCACCCAGCAGGTCGCCGCGTTCAAGAATCTGGAGATCTAGATGCTCGTGAGCCCTTCACAGGTGCCGACGATGACCTTCGACTGGGGGTCCATCAAGTGGTTCGTCACACCGTCCGCGATCCCGGGAGCGGGCAGCACCCTCGGCGAGGTGATCGTCAACCCCGGGCGTGGACACTCCCGCCACAACCACCCGCACGCCGAGGAGATCATCTACGTGATCTCAGGGGAGGCGATGCAGATGGTGGACGACGGCGAGCCGTTCCCGATCAGGGAGGGCGACACCGTGCACATTCCGGCTGGGGCGTTCCATTCGACGTTCAACACGACGTGGCGGCCGTTGCGGCTGATCGTCACGTACACGCCGGGCGGGGAGGAGAAGGCGCTGGAGGGCGCGCCTGACTACTGCCTGCACGTTCCCGACGAGACCGCCGAATGGCGCCAGGCCTGACCTTCAGGCGGGAGCCCGGCTGACGGCGCCCCTCAGGTCGGGGGCTGCCGGGCAGGAGACCGGCTGACGGCGCCCCTCAGGTCGAGGGCCGCCGTCGGCGGGCGAGTCGTGTGTCCGCCTTCAGACCGAGGGTCAGCCGTCGGCGGCCCAGCCGTGCGTTCGCATGAGCATCTTCGCGACCACGGCGAACCTGTCACGGTGCAGCACCGCGCCCTCCCGCCTGATGTCGTCCTCCTCCAGCGCGAACACCCGGTCGAGACGCAGGTACGACACCCGCCCGTCGCGGCCCCACGAGCCGACCTCCAGCCATTCCGGGCCGTCGTCGCCCTTGCTCGACAGCATCATCCCGAGCAGCCTGCGCCCGTGGCGGCCGACCACCAGCAGCGGCCGGTCCTTGCCCCGGTCAGGGTCCTCCTCGTACGGCACCCACGCCCACACGATCTCGCCGGGGTCGGCCATGCCGTCCAGATCGGGGGAGTAGGCGAGGGACGCCGCCCTGTCGACCGAGTAGATCTCCCTGACCGCGCCGCGGACGGGCCGCGGGTCATCCTCGTGATCTCGCACATGCCGAGCCTAGTACTGATTTCGCCTGACCTGCCGGAATTCGTCGATCGCGGAGGCTGTAGCATCGAGCGCCCTTTGACTCCCTGGAGGCAGCATGCAGATCCGTCCCACGACGGAGGCCGACCGCGAGCAGGTCATCGCGTTCACGGTCGACGAGCCGGTCAGCTGGATCCCCGCCGACCGCTACCTGGCCGAACTCGCCGACGCCATGTACCGGCCCGAGTGGACGTGGATCGTCGTGGACGGCGACCGGATCGTGGGACGCGCCCTGTGGTGGGGGCAGCCCGACAGCTCCACGCCCCTCGCGCTCGACTGCCTGCACGTGGAGGCGTCCGCGCCCGACCGCGCCGACGTGGCCGCCGCGCTGCTCGACGCCGGCCATCGGGCCTTCGGCAAGGCTCCGCTGTACAACCTGACCCTCCCGAACGGCTGGCGCGACGACCCAGCGGTGTCCTCGGCCGTGGCCTGGCGCAAGACGGCGGCGCATGCCGCGGGCCTGGTCGAGGAGGTCGAACGGCTGCGCCTGGAATGGACGCCCGACATCCCCGTGCCCGCATCCTCAGGACGGCTCCGCTTCACCGAGGCGACGGACGAGGAGTTCCTCGAGGTGTTCCGCAGGATCGCCGTCGGCAGCCTGGACGCCGAAACGCGCAGAAACGTGGCCGCCCTCGGCGCCGAACGAGCAGCGCGCGAGGAGATGGACTTCTACCTCGACCGCCCCGGCAAGCGGGAGTGGTGGCGAATCGCCCACACCGCGGACGGGGCCGTCGCGGGCCTGGCGATCCCCTCGGCCACGCCGTACAACGTGAACGTCGGCTACCTGGGCGTGGTGCCGGAGCTGCGAGGACGCGGCTACGTCGACGACATCCTCGCCGAGATCACCCGCATCCACGCGACGAACGGTGCGGAACTGATCACCGCCACCACCGACACCACGAACGCCCCCATGGCCGCCGCGTTCGCCCGCGCCGGATACCGGAACACGGAAATCCGTCTGGTCTTCTCCCCGCCCTCGGACTGACAGCCGAGCGAGCGCCCACCCGAGTCGCGCCACTGTCCGCCCTCCGTCCCCGCCCGCCGACGCCGAGCCACCGACTCGGCGTCGGCAACCACCGGCTCGGCCTCGCTCCCGCACGCCGAGCCGAGCAACCAGCCCGGCACCTGAGACCCACCCGTCCAGCCCCGCTCCCGCACGCCGGGCCGAGCCACCGACTCGGCGTCGGCGACCACTCGCCCGTCCCCGCTCCCTCCCCACAGGTACCCGCTCCCGTTTTCCTCGCCGCACGGTGCTGACACGCCCTCCACTCACTCGACGCGCCCGCCCCGGCTCGGAGGGGTGCGGAGCGGGAGGTGAGGGCGCATCTGGATCACATGCCCAGCCCCGCTCGGGAGGGAGGTGGAGTCGTGCGCCCCGCGAGCCCACACCCAAGTCGGCGAGCCCGACCCCGCCTGTGCTGTGAGGCGCCTGGGCGACAGCGGTCGTCAGCCCATTGCCGGTGGATGTCGCGGCAGCGGGGTGTCCGGCCAGGCGGACAGCCACCAGCCGGATCACCGCTGTCTAGATGAATGAGTCCAAGGGGTCTGGTCAAGTTCAGTGGTCGTAGGGGATCAGAGACCGTTTGATCGGCTGGCCGGTCTTGTCGTTGTGCCAG